>JAYWIH010000014.1:0-72073 GCA_043789005.1 Sphingobacteriales bacterium | reverse complement strand
TGTCGTTCAACAAAAGGAACAATGCTCCATATACTGGGGAAAACCGCTGCCGCTTTTTGTATTTACCTATTTTTTAATCCTTGATTCACATTACTAATGTTCAATTACTTCCGTCAGCCCCCACTTGCCACAATACTATGTTGGGTGTAACCGTTTTTGTCCGTCCGACGAATCGTCCATCAGCAAAAGTATTTCACTTTATTGTATTTGCCCAATTCAAAATGTCAGAGTACAAATCTTTTGCTTTTCGTCCGCTGCTCAAACTAAGCAATTTGTCATTAAACTCTTTGAACTTGATATATTTTCGGTGCTCAACCATCAAACTTACTCTATTTCTGATGATTTTGTTAGCCGTTTGTTCATCATAATTATCCCTTACGTAAATACAAAAGACCGCATGAGTCATGTATTCGTTGAATACAGAAGATGGATTTCCATATTTGTCAGTATCACCATTTGCACCTGTCCAAATATCTCTTTTATCAAAAATGCTGTTTATTTGTTTTTGATATTTGTATGAAAGTTGATTAACATAATTATGGTCAATTTCAGTAAATACAAAGCCTGATGCCAAACCTTCCTGTTCTTTTGAGTTAGTAGTTTTGCTATTTTCAAAAATTTCTGGTCCGCAAACAAACATAACTGTTTCTTGAAATCTGCCTTTTCCACCTTCTAAAAAAGTATTAAAGTTTTGTGTACTATGAGTTGCGTCAATTAGGGGTGAATATACTACTTTGTAAGAGTTGTATTTATTGTCAAAATTGTTTTCTAACCAATCCCACATTTTCTGAACTGGCATTAATTTTTTCTGTTTTTTGATAGATTCCTGGTAGTAGGGTAGGTTCGCTTTGAAAAAACCTTGAAAGTTGGAGATTTTCGCAAAGTCTTCAATTTGTGGAATTAACTTTTGAAATAGACTACCGAAATTCTCATAATCAGAACCCATAACATAAAAATAGGGTTCTTTCCTGACAATTTTCTGCTTATCAAACGCAAAGGCTAAACTGTTTTCTCTAAAATCGTAGTAAGAATCGTAATAATCCTTAACGCTTGAATCTAAGTCTTTGAATAACTTATGATTTAGGTAAGGTTTGAAATAGTCATACACTTTCGAGTAGTATTTTGAATATTTATTTAGATTTTCAGCCGATTGACCTTTTGGCGAAAGTGTCCAAATGATATTGGCTAATTCATATACCTCGGGTATTTCAAAATTTACCTTTCTATCATTTTTTTCAATATAGTCTTTTGAGAAATATCCAGATACGTTATTTATTCTTAGTTGTTGAACAAATTTTTTACCATTCATTTCCATTGGTATTAATATTTTTTGTTCGAAAGGGAAGTTCTCATATTTAATATTCAAGGTATCATTGTCATAGATGAGTAAATAGAGTGCGTTCTTAATAGCGTCATTACCCATATCAGTTGTATCACTATCAATATTTTTGTAAACCAATGGTTTTTTCCAAGTTGAATAGTGAAGTTGAAATGAATCAGATTTTACTCTAATCGTTTTAGGATATTGCACAATTAAAACTTTGTCTTGTGCGTAAGAATGGAACTGAGAGAAAAGTATCAAAATCAAGCAAATCTTTTTCATAAGAGTAAATTTTGAAGGTTAAAATTGTCCACAAAATAAGGTTTAATATTGTCGATAAACCCTTGAATTGTGTTCTTCTGCGGTTGCACCCAACTCTCAAATAGACGCAAGTTTACGCTGGAACGTAAATATGTGTGCATTGTCAGGAAAATCAAAGTTTTCCTGACAATGCCGTACAAGTGTCTGCCATTCAGGTTATTGCGTTTATTGCCTGTGTTCATTGACCCATCGGCAATGCAAAATACGCCGGTTGCACCGTGCGTATTTCCATCCGGTTGGCAATACGTTTTGCGCACCTGCCGCATCAACTTATCCAGCGGGCTTTTTTCAATTCTGCACGGCGCGAAAAGTTTTCAAACAATCCTGAATGGCCGAAGCCAGCGTGTATTCATCCGATTCCACCACAAAATCCTCGGCCAGCTTGCAGTAAGCCATGAATTTTTCCAGTTCTTCGGCTTGCAGCCCCGTCACCTTCGCCACAAAATCGGGGTTCATCTTGGCCTTGTACACCCGCTGCCGGTTGTCGTTTTTCATTAATTCCGTCAGTTTTCGTTTGGATTTCCCTTCCTTGCTGAACCGGTCGTAGAGCTTGGTGATCGGCCCTGACACGCCGCCCCCGACACCGCCGCTGCGGGCCACATCCGAGACGGTTGCGAATCGGGGTATTTGCGGCAACTGCAAATCGGGCTGGTCGGGGAGTTGCAGACCCAGCAAATCCTTTTTGAACTGCTTTTCCGAATACGGGCGGATGGTGATTTCGTTGAGCTGGTACACTTTCTGACGCATCACCGCCCGCACCGACACCTTGTCGGATGAATAGTACTTTGGCAGCACGTACACCGATTTTTCCAGGTTCACGGCCGTAAATTCCAGCGTGTCGCCGCGCCGCACATGGATGGAGAAAAAACCGTTATCGCCGCTGATGGTTCCCATGCGGCTGCGCGTGTTGGCTACCGTCACGTAGGCGGCGGGTGTGAGGCTGTCGCGGTGCAGCGTGAACCCCTGTACCAGCACAAGCCCTTGGCTGCCGGGTTTTTGCTGCGCAAGCGCGACGTTTGCCAGGCACAAACCGGCAAGCAGGATAAAAAACGATGGTCGTTGTGTCATAAAATAGTATGTTTTGAAAGTGCCAAACCCCCGTTGGCACGCTTGGATTGGTAGCCGCCGGACGGCTCCCCAACCGGTGTTCCACCATTTCTGTGCCAAGCAAGCGGTTTTGCCAATCCAAATATCAGCCAAATCCGGTTTGCGCGGAACACATTTAACAACCTTTAACATTGGCCGCGCCAATGGATATTTCCGCGCCTGCCTTCCGCTTGCAAAAATCTGTGCGGGGGTTTGGGGGTTTGCAGGGATACTATTTTTTCATGGCCCAGCTTTTTTGCAACCGCACCGGTATTACCGGCCAAACCAGCCATTCCAAAAACCGGTCAACGTACCCGGAAGCCTTGGAAAAACGCCCAAACCCACCCGTGGCTGCGGGTGGGTTTGGGCGTTTTAAAAGATACTATTTTCAGGATGCCGTTTCCGGGAAGTGTTTTTTTGGCGATCACCGGGTTTTGTAGCGCACAAACGCAATCCGCCTGCCGTCCGGCGACCAACTGGGAACGTTCAGCGTTCCTTGGCCACCGTAGAATACCGGCGTGAGGTCGCGGATCTGCCGGGTTTCAAGGTTCATCAGCCTGATTTTCACGTCCTTACCAAACGGATGCCTGCCGTTTTGGTCTTGCACGTACGACAGATAGGCTATACTTTTGCTATCGGGGCTGGGGTGGGCAAACCAATTGTCGAACCCGTCGTCGGTGAGTTGTTCGGGCTGGCTGCCGTTGGGTTTCATGCGGTAAATATGCATCCGGCCGGTGCGGTGCGAGTTAAAGTATATCCATTTGCCATCGGGGCTGTATTCGGGGCTGTCGTCCAGAGCTTTGGCATCGGTGAGACGGGTTTCGTTGCTGCCGTCAATGCCGATGCGGTAAACGTTCCAGAATCCATTGCGCATGGCACAGTACAGCAGCGTTTTGCCATCGGGACTGATGCCGTGCCAGTAGCTCGGAAACCGCGCAGTGACCAAACGCGGCACGCCGCCCGCCACTGGCACGGCGAATATCCGGGAATTCAGCGTTGAGTCGACCCGCTTGTCGTCGTGGCTGATGATGAGCGTTTTGCCATCAAAACTAAGCCCGTGGTCGTTGTTGCAGGCAGTGGCGAAACCAGTGTTGATTTTGCCGAGTTTCTTGCCGCCCACCGATATTTTTTCCAGCAGACCGCCTGCGTTCACAATCAGATACTTGCCATCGCGCGACCAGTTCGGGGCCTCGAAGTGGCGTTTTTCGGTCAAAATCACCGTTTCCTTGCCAGTCTTTACGTCCAGCAATACCAATGAGCTTTCTGTATTGGCGGGTACTTGCGCCAAGCAAATGGCCGAGCAAAAGCCGAGCAAATAGGTTACGTGTTTCATAATTAGAGAGTTTGCCTTCACTTGTGTCCGTTAGACATTGAAATTTAAAACATTTGTCCCAAGAAATCCATGACATCCTAATTTTAAGGGTGTAGGATATGCAAAATGCCGAGCCGAATGCCAGGCTATTCCTTAATCGCCATCAAATACTCCGTCAGGTTTGCCAAGTCCTTGTCGGTCAGGCCCATCGCGTTTGGGTCAGGCATCGGGCTTTGGGCTTGTTTCTGGCGCGAACTGATGTTTTTGGCCGCAATCACGTGTTTTTGTCCGGTGAGGTTCTTGAATTTTTCAACAACCTCATGTGATTGCTTCAACCCTGTCGCGGAATACATTGACAATCTTGCGGGTTTCGTTCAATTCCAACACTTGCGGCTACAGTTGGGTGATCAAATCGAAGAATTCCTTCATTTTCACATTGCCAACATGAATCACTTTGGGCGGTTCCTGAAGCAGATAGTTATCGTTATTCCAAAGTGAAAAATAATAGAGCAGATTCACATCAATCAGGAATTTTGCCATACTCACGCCGCGGATTTGATTACATACCCACGGTTCATCAGGTCGCTGGCAAACAGGATGCAAGCACCGATGTCCTCGGGTTCAAGCAAAGGGTATTGGCGCAGGATTTCCTCCCTGCTCTCACCGGCACCCAGAAATTCAAGAACGGTCTGAACCGTAATCCGTTTTCCCCGGATGGTTGGTTTTCCATTGCAAAGTTGGTCGTCAATGGTAATCCGGTCGGTTATGTATTCCATTTCCGTAATTGTCTGCAAATGTGGTTGTCAACAAATGTAAAAACGGGTTGCCGCATTTCAAAGATAACTCAAATTTTGGCATCAGCAGGTTGGATTCGCCACAAAACCTAAAAAACAGCATCTTTTGGGAAGGCCAAACCCCGGTGCATTTCAATACACAAGAGAGCCAACGGGAACTGTTTGTATCAGTGCTTGTACAAGGCCCGGCTCGATGCCTGTTTGGGGCGTTTGCAATGAGCAGGGTCGCTGGCGGCGCACGAAAAAAGGCCGGTCAGGCATAAGATGAGCAGTATCCATTTCATGGTTTCGGAGTGGGTTACAGTGGGTTGTCCGTGCGAATGGCGGTGGTTTGTCTTTAACGGTAAGCGGTTTGCAAATCGTTCATCCGGGCTGCCATGATTCGGGATTCTGCCGCCAATCCGCCAACGAAACCCGGTCGGTTTCGGAGATGATGTTGCGGCGGGTGGCTTCGGTGAGCAGGTGCGCGTAATCGCTCAGGCAAACCAATGCCACTTGCCTTGCCGCAAAATTGCGTTCGGCTTCGGCAAAGCCATACGTGAAAATGGCCGCCATGCCCAGCACTTCGGCCCCGGCTTGGCGCAAGGCATCCACGGCTTTCAGCGAACTGCCGCCCGTGGAAACCAAATCTTCGATGACCACCAGTTTTTGTCCGGCGGATAATTCGCCTTCAATCGCGTTGCCCATGCCGTGTTCCTTGGGTTTGGCACGCACATACACAAACGGCAACGCCAGCGCATCGGCCACCAAGGCACCCTGCGGAATGCCCGCCGTGGCAACACCCGCAATGGCCTCCGTGCCGGGGAA
This sequence comes from Sphingobacteriales bacterium, assembly GCA_043789005.1. Lineage (GTDB taxonomy): Bacteria > Bacteroidota > Bacteroidia > Cytophagales > 172606-1 > Xanthocytophaga. Next base: position 66,432 of record JAYWIH010000014.1, on the reverse strand, counting down.
AGCCTCGCGGATGCGGGCGGCCAGCGCGTCTTTGATGAACGTGCGGATGCCCGGATAAGACAAGGCTAGCCGGTTGTCGCAGTAAATCGGCGATTTCCAGCCCGAACTCCACGTGAATGGCTCGCCGGGCCGCAACCGGATGGCTCCGATGTCGAGCAGGGCGGAGGCCACGCGTTGGGCCACGGCATCATGGTCAATGGATGGTATCATGCGGCTAAAATAGCGGGTAATGCGCAGCCAAAAAAGCATCTTTTGCGGATTGCATCTGATTGGCCGGAAATAGTATCTATTCAAATGCCCAAACCCCGACTGGAAGCGGGGACAATGGAGGCCGACTTTTGTTTTGTGTTATTGCCGGAAATGCGTTTCTTTTGTATTGCCATCCGTCTCTTCCGGTTTTCCCCACCTTGTGTTTTCCATCCCCACATGAATCTTTTCATCAACGACAAGCACGTGAAAGTCGTGAAAATGGAGGCTTTCACGGCAAACCAGTCAAAGTTCAGCCGCATCATTGACGGGCAGACCGTGGAAGTGGCCGCCACCGACTTGGAAGGCGATGTGGCCGTGACCAACCCGTCGGTGGTGCTGCTTTACCGGTTGTTTGCGTTGCTGCGCGACAAGAAACTGAGGAAACTCAGTTCGCTCACGCTGGCCTCGCCCGACAAGCGGATACTGACCGAGGCAATCAAGGCCCCATACCGGATCATTGAGGCTGCGGGCGGCGTGGTGCGCAAAGACAACCGCATACTGATGATATACCGGCTGGGTACTTGGGATTTGCCGAAAGGTAAAATGGAGAAAGACGAAACATTCCGCCAAACCGCCGTGCGCGAAGTGGAGGAGGAATGCCGCGTGAAGGTGCAACTGCACGAAAAAATCTGCACCACTTGGCACACCTACACCCAAAATGGCAGCGGCATTTTGAAGCAGACCAAATGGTACGCCATGACCTGCCTGGACGACAGCGAAATGGCCCCGCAGCGCGAGGAGGGCATTGAACGCGTGGAGTGGATCAGCGAAGAAAAAGCACTGGAACTGACCGCCACTTCGTATCCTTCCATCCGGTTTGTGTGCCGCAAGTATTTCGGCGGGAAACAATCTGGCGACCCGGAAACCGGCAATGCACTGGTTTCGGCTTTGAAAAGGATACTATTCTGAAAGGCGGGAATGGAACGGCAGAACAATGCTTCTGCATCGCCCGCAAGTTGTTTCCGTGGGAATCGGGGTTGAAATTGAACGGGTTCAGTATCTTGCAACCAAAAACTGTACGACTATGGTAGTTGAAATGGCAACGGGCGTTTCGCTGGAGGAATACTGCCGGCTGGAATATGACGCAAAAACAAGACACGAGTACATCAACGGCGAAATCATCCCCATGCCCTACACCTCCGAAAACCACGGCCTGATTGCCTCCAATATGGCTGTTGCCATTGGAATCTGCCTTAAAGGCAGCAAAAACCACCGCCTCTACATCGCCGACCGGATGCTGTATGTGCCCACGGATGCCAATGAAGGCAACACGTATTATCCCGATCTGATGATTCTGGAAAGCGAACCGGTTTTCAAGGCCGTCAGTGCCAATATGCAGGCCACCACCAACCCGGTAGTGGTGATTGAAATACTGTCGGGCAGCAACGCCGACAATGACCTGGTTGAAAAACTGACGCACTACAAGACGATTGCCACGCTGAAACAATACCTGATTTTCTGGCAAACCAAAAAGCAGGTGGAAACTTTTACGCGCATCAATGAAAAGGAATGGCTCGATGTGGTGCTGACCGAAAAGGAAGGCGCGGTGCGGATATTGGATTGCGAACTTCTGTTTGGTGACATCTACGAAAAGGTAATCTGAAACCAAAAAAACCCGATGAAATCAATTGCAACTATTGAGGGCAGGGATGAAATATTGGACAGGTTCAGCCGCCTGACGCACGAATCGCGGGGCTTATGGGGCAAAATGGACGTGAACCAGATGGTCTGCCACTGCGCCGACCAAGTGAGAATCTGCATCGGCACGAAACCGGCCCGCAAAAAAGGCAATTTCCTGACGCGGACGGTAATCAAGTTTGTGGCGTTGAACTTCCCCATCGCCATGCCCAAGAACATGAGGACGATTTATGAATTGGATCCCGGAAAAGCCGGCATGACCCAACCCACTGATTTTCAGGAAGACCGCCATCAACTTACAGGCTTAATCGGCCACTTTTTTTCCCTGCCCGGCAGCCAGCGTTTCAGCCATCCGGTTTTTGGCGGCCTCAGCAAGCAGGAACTGGGCAAACTCACCTACCTGCACCTGAACCACCACCTGCAACAATTCGGGGTGTAGCAGAATAGTATCTTTTGGAAAGGCCAACCCCAACCCCTACAACAACCGTATTTTTTACAATTCTGTTGTTACGGGTTTTGTCCCAATTTTTGCAGCCGCACTTCCGCCTCCGACAAATACGCCCGGCACTGGCCGATGTGCCGGGTGGCTTCCTCAAACAGCGTGAGTGAATCGTTGAACGGCTGACTGCCGTCTTGCAGCAACCCTTGTATTTCACGGATGCGATTCAGGGCAGTTTCCAAATGGAAATCGGTTGGGGGTGTTTTCATGGCTTTGTATCTGTCGGTTCGCAATCTTATGGATTCTGGTTTTTTCCTGGCTTTTGCGGAAGCATTTCCGAAAGCAGGTTTGGGCTTTTTGAAAGATACTATTTCGGGCAGTGGTGTCGGTTTCTCAAAACCGCAAACCGCTCGGACTTGGTTTTAATCCAGACAGCAGGTTTCGCCTTTTCAAAAGATACTATTTTCCCGCTTACGCCGCGTATTTCCTGCGCCGCCAGTAGGCGCGGGCCACGCCAAAAACCACAATCACCGCCACGGGCAGCAGCAGGTTTGTGAGTTGCCACTGCACGCGTTCGTCGCGGAGTTTCTGCTTGTCCAGGGGGCGCAGCACAATTTCCTTGGTGCGGGCGGCAATCACGCCGTTTTCATCAATCAGGTAATCCACGGCGTGCAGCACAAAATCCTTGTTGGCGAAGGTCACGTTCATGAACTTGTCGAAGCCGAGCGGCGCAAACTTGCCCGTTTGCGGGTCAATTTCGTTGGCTGGCAGGTCGCCATCCGAGCAAACCACGATTTTGGAAGGCTGCCCGTAATCCCTGAATGTTTTGAAACGCGGATCGGCGGCGGTGATGCGGTTGGCGTACAGCGACCGGAAACTGCCTTCGAGCAGATAGGCCACCGGCTGCGAACCGGCATTGAACTGCTGCGGGTCAGGGTCGCGGCGGGCTTCGTTGAAGTCGATTTTGGCGGGGGCGGCCGTCACTTTGGAGTAGCGCGAGGTGAACAGCAGCGGCGTTTTGCGGATGCCGTTGGCACGCACGGTGTCCATTGTGCCCGCGTAATGCACATACACCGCGTCGAGGTTGCGCACAATCGGGTGCTTGGAAAACGTGTTGATGAGCGGATAAAACCGCCACGGCATGAGTTGTATTTGCGGCTGTTCGCCAAATTTGCCCACGTTCATCGGGATTTGTCCGCTGTTCATATCTTGGATTACATTGCGGTTCAGCCGCACACCGTACCGAAACAGCATATCGTCGAGGTTCAAGTCGTTTTCAATGGCCAGCGTGCTTTCGCCGCGCATGATCGTGTCCGATTTCAGCGCGTCCACGAAAAACAACGCCCGTCCGCCGCTGACAATGAACTGGTCGAGCTTGTATTTATCGCCCTCCGAAAATGCCGAATCGGGCTTGGCAACAATAATCGCATCCAAGCCTTGCAGCGACTGTTGGGTGCGCAAATTGAACGTGTAAACCTCGTAATACGCTTGCAGTGAGTTGATTAGGTCGGCCATTTGCACGGGGCGCAGGTTGCCGTAGCCTTGCAAGATTCCAATGCGTTTTTTCTCTTTCAACGTGAGCCGCCGGATAGCCGAAGCCAACTCGTACTCCACATTTTCAACAGATTGGTTCAGAATCTGTTCCGAACCCACGCCTTTAGTGCGCTGGTTGCCGCGCAGCAGCATCACCGGCACTTCGCGGCCCTCGTAGCTGACAATGGCTCCAGGCACCACAATCCGCTCCACGGTTTTGCCCTCTTCCTTGTCCACCAAATTGGTCGGGTTGATGCCTTTTTTGGCGAGTTCAAACAGCTTTTCGTTGAGTTTTTTCTTGTCAGGCTCAGTGGTCACGTCTTCAAAACGGTAGCGCACGTTGCCTCCGGCGTAGGCTTTGAATTCCTCCAGCTTTTCCTGAACTGCCGTTTGCAGCCGCCGGAACGCGGGCGGCAACTGGCCTTGCAGGTACACGGTAACCAGCACCGGCGCATCAAGTTTTTCGAGCAGGCGTTCGGTGGCTGGCGCAATGGTATAACGCTGGTCTTCAGTCAGATCGGCACGAAAAAAAAACCGGTTGGCCAGCACATTCAGCAGCACAACCGCCGCGATTCCGATGGCAAACTGGAGGAGGTTTTTTCTTTTCATGGATTCAGGAATAAAAAGGCAACGGCAGGTTTGGGCTTTTGGAAAGATACTATTTTGCAAAAGTGTAAGCGGAAACGCTTACACCGGTTGCGTGTTTCCTGTCCGTATTGGAAAACCGCAGGTTTCAGAAATCAAAAACCTGCGGTTTTTCGCACAAGCTGAAGCGTGTGCTACCGCTCACCGCATCCGGTCGGCGGAGCGTACCAGTTTCTCATCGCGGCGGATGAAACGGTTAGCGAGGATGTTGAAAGTCAGGGCCGCCATGGGCAGGTAGGTTCCGATTTTGAATTCGCCCTCGTTGTTAGGGATAACCGTTTCGGCCTCGCGCGAAAAATAAATGATCAAGCCCAGCACACCCGCCATCACCAAGGCATTCATGGCTCCCAGACCCGTTTGCGCCGTGCGGTTTTTGTACCGCGACAGCGAATACAGGGCTATTGCGGCGGCCACCAGTGCCAATGCGGCAATGTACCACACGTTGCGGCTGCTCACCTCGGCTCCGGCCTGCACAACCGTCATTTTCATGGCCGACAGTTCCACACGTTTGCCATTGGCGGCCTCCTCCCAGTTTCCCACAAAAGCAGTAGCTGTCATACAGGCCGCAATGAGCAGCAAAAATACGGATTGGATACGCTGAATCATGTTGGTTGGACGGATAAATGGTTGGTTGTCAATTGCCTGTTGCGGCGCAAAGTTAAAGTTAAAATGAATCGGTTGTTGGCCTCCAGGGGTTTCGCGTTTTTAAAGGATAGAGCCTCCCCCAATCCCCTCCGAAAGAGGGGGCTTTAAAACTCCCCTCCTTTTTGGGGAGAGGCTGGGGCTGTCGGGGGGCTGTTCATCTCAATCCCGATTTGCTGCATCAGTTTGCTGGCATTGAAGCTGCGGCACGGGCCGGGCTGCAGTTTGTAGTCAAAAAACAACTGGTTGTCAATCACTTCGCTGTTGAAACTGAAGTTTTTCACCGCATCGGGCAATTCGGCTGCCATTTCGCCGAGTGCCAAGTCGTGCGTCGAAATCAGGCCGGAAGCATGGTGGCGGTGCAACTGCCGGATCAATGCCTTGGCTCCTTCGTGGCGGTCTTGCGAGTTGGTTCCCTTTAAAATCTCGTCGAGCAGGTAAAAAACCGGCCCGCCCGAAGGCAGCAATTCCAGCAATTGTTTGAGCCGTTGCAGTTCGGCATAGAAAGACGACACGCTTTCTTCCAGCGAATCTTGGGTACGCATGGAGGTAAAGACCTGAAAAACAGACAATTGCATTGCCGTGGCGCACACCGGCGCACCCGCCATCGCCAGCACCGCATTGATGCCGACCGTACGCAGGAACGTGCTTTTGCCTGACATATTCGAGCCGGTAACGATTATGGTTCTGCCGCGACCCGCCAACGAAAAGCTGTTCACGACCCTTTTTTCAGCGGTAATCAAAGGATGCCCCAGGGTCTGGGCTTCCAGAAAGATACTATTTTCGGTGAGTTGGGGAAATGCGTATTCCGGGTTGGCGTGGCGGAAACCGGCGAGGCTGTTGAGTGTTTCCATTTCGGCCAAGGCGTTGAGCCAGCGTGGCAGGTCATGTTGGTTGGCGGCGTGCCAACGTTCCAAACGGATGGCCCAGAACAAGCTCCAGAGCATGAGTGCATTGGCAAGCGGCCCGAAAAAAGCGTTTCCCGCTGAAAGCAGGTTTCCCGAAATGCCCGCCAGCCGCTCAATTTTTGCGGAAGCCTTCTGGTTATTGGACAGCAAAATGGTTTTCAACCGCAGCAATCTTTCCGATTGGAACGGGTGGTTTTCCATTACCACCAGCAAATCGGCGTATTGGCGCAGCGATTTGGCGGTTTCGTACGCCTGATTGGTGAGTTGCTTGATGCGTTTGCCTGCCAGACCCACCAGACCCAAATTAAGGAAGCCCAATACCAGCGGCACATGGTACGTAACTGATTCTGTGGCATTTGACAGGACAATGGCCAGCAGCATCACAAAAGGCAAAACGCGCGAGGCAAGCACAAACAGCCAAGAAAAACGCCCCCCAACCCCCAAAGGGGGAGCAAAAAACCCCACCCCCGGCCCCTCCCCTACTGGGAGGGGAGTTTTTCCCTGCTCCCCCTTTGGGGGTTGGGGGGCGTTTTGATGCCTTCCGGTGGCTTGGAACTGTTGCCGCCAGTCGAGGTTTCCGCCCAATTCCGATACGGCGGCTTGGCGTTCCAATATCTCCTCTTTGGTGGCGTGGTTTTGGAGCCAACCGGCCAAAAAATCGCTGCCGATAACGGTTTGCGTGCGGTTCAGCAACACAAATAATGAATGCAGCCCGAAGATGTCCAAATCGCCGGTGTACGGATGTTGCGGGCTCTGGTAGTATTGTCCGGTATTTTCAGGTTTGAATTTACCTTCCAACCGCAGGATTTCCTCGTGGTTGATCTGGCTCAAAAACCGGAATTGGTCACGCCGGTAACCGATGCGGTTGTGCCACTGCATCATCGCAAAAAATAGTATCAGAAAAAAGAGTGAAACCCCCGTGGCAAGCCCGGCGTTTTCGGTGCTGCGGTAGGCCAGCCACGCACCGCCAATGCCCGCCAAAAACACGGCCAGCCTCAGCCACGACACGCTGCCGAACTTCTGCTGCCACTTGGCGGCCTCATCATTGAAGTGTTGCTTGCGCTGATGGTAAATTTCCATGTCTGTGTAAATGTTTGGGGCAAAGGTATGGAAATTCAGGGTGTGGCACAGGCAAAACACAAAAGCGCAGCTTGTGGCCGCGCTTTTGTGTTTTTGAAATAGTATGTTTCCAAAAGCCCAAACCTGCTTCGACTTACAGCGTGAAGCCTAGTTTGGCAAACACAAACCGTCCGTTGAAGCCGAACTGAGTCACGGCGCGGCTGTACAGGAAACGCCCGTTTGAAGTATTGTCGCGGCCGGCGGTATAGTTGGCCGCCGGGTCGCCGGTGAAGTTGTCTTCGCGGTTGCGCGGGTCAATGTACATACGGTCGGGATAGACATCAAACAGGTTGTTGGCTCCCACGGTGGCCGTCAGCATCTTGTTGATTTTGTAACTGACCGTCAAATCCGTTATCCATTTGGCCGAAAAAGTCTGATCCATTTCCAAAGGCAGATTGTTGGCCGCAATGGTGGGATCCACTTGGTTCTTGAATGTCACCTCGCCAAAGCGCACCGTACGTGCCGAAATGTTCCATTTTTCACTGTCAAACGTCGCACTCAGGTTTATTTTGCTGCGCGGCACCGCCGACTCGTAACGCGAACGCTCAAGCCGGTCGAACAAACGGGCTTTCAGCGATGGGTCGCCTTCAATAATGCCGGAACCTTGTACGCTGGTTACTTCCGTCCGGTTGAAGTTGGCGGCTGCCGACAATACAAGGCTCTGGCGTTTGGCGGTGTTGATGCTAATCCGGTCGGAAAGCACCACATCCAAGCCACGCGTGGTGGTATTGATGGCATTGGTGAAAAACTGGACGCTGTTGATCTGGGCATTGGGGTCAACAGTATTCAGGATTTTATTCACCAAGCCATTTGGATTAAGCACACCGGCAGTACGTTCGCGCACATACTGGCTTGAGAACACGATGCGGTCTTTGATGTCTATCTGGTAAGCATCCACAGTGAAGGTGAACGTGCTCACTTTTCCCGTCAGACCCAAACTGTACGAATTAGAGATTTCCGGCTTGAGCGACCCCACACCAAACTGCCGTACCACCGAATTATCATTGTTCACGGTTAGCACTTGCGTGGGCACACTGTTGACAAACTGGGTGCTTTCGTTGTTGAAATACCGTTGGTGCAATGATGGCGCGCGGAAGCCGGTGGCAACGGCACCACGGATGGCAAAGTCATTGACAATCTTGTAACGCGCCGTAGCCTTGTACGAGAAGTTGTTGCCAAAATCGCTGTAGTTTTCAAAGCGTCCCGCCACATCCACAAGCAGTTTCGGCCCGAATTCGGCTTCAAAATCGGCATACACGGCTTTATTGTTGCGCGACTTGTTCAAGGCATTGGCAGGCTTGAAACCCGGAAATACCTGCGCACCTGCGCCTTTGGTTCCATCGAAATTCTGCCCGTCCGGGAAACCGCGCGACCAGGAGCGTTCCTCACCGGCTTTAATCTGGTAGTTGTCTGAGCGGTACTCGCCACCAAAAGCCACGTTTAACGAAGACAGGAAACTGTCAAATTCAAGGCGGCGCGAAAAGTCAAGGTTCACCGTATTCTGCCGGAACTGCAGTGTGCCAGCGTAGAATTTAGTTTTGTTATCGGCCAAGTTGCTGATAGAAGCATTCAGTGTGTTGGTGATGTCGTAACGGATGGAGTTGATGCCCCAAGTATTGCTCAGGTCGTAATTCCATTTGCCCAGATTTCCCCGCAAACCCGTAATGGCCGAATAGTCTTGGATAATGGTGTTGATCAACGGCAGGAAACCGTTGGGATAGAGGCGCAAATCTATCTGGGCGGCCTGTTGTGGAATACGGTAGAAACCAGCCGCTTCGCCAGTGCGGTAACCGCCACCGGCGGTTACGTAAAGCTCAGCGGCGGGAGCCAGCTTGTAGCCGAAGTTAAGGAATCCACCCAAGTTGCGCGTGGATGAGTTACCGACGCGCATATTGTTGCGATCCAAGCCGCCAGCCGCCGCTTTGGCATCGTCGGCAACTTTCAGAGTTCTGTAACGGGTTTGGAAATCGGCATCCGCCTCCCCAGCTCCGCGTGAGGGAAGGTTAGTATACAGTAGTGGCCGCGTATCCAAGCCTCCCCGGTTGGTTTCGCCCCGGCGCAGATATTGTCCTGAAAAATTGACATAGCCTTTTTCGCCCAAGGCCCAGCCCTTGCTCAAATCCACTTGCAGGGTTTTGCCATCGTTGAAGTTACGGCCCAAGGCACTGGAAAGGCTTTGTCCGTAAAGGGTGCTCACCGTCCAAGGGGTTTCCTTTTTAAGGACAAGGTTTATCACGCCCGCAATCGCATCCGAGCCGTATTGGGCGGCCGCGCCATCGCGCAGCACTTCAATGCGTTCAATGGCGGCAGCGGGAATCGCGTTCATGTCCGTGCCCACTGTACCGCGCCCGAATGTTCCGTTGATGTTGAGCAGTGCCGTGGTGTGGCGGCGTTTGCCGTTTACCAGCACCAGCACTTGGTCGGGCCCGAGGCCGCGCAACGAAGCCGGATCAATGTGATCGGTACCGTCGGCCACAGTTTGGCGGTTAGAACTGAACGAGGGGGCGATGAAATTCAATATCTGCGTCACATCGGTTTGGGCATAAGCCTTGATTTCCTTGGCTCCAATCACGTCCACCGGCACGGGTGTTTCGATATTGGTACGCGCCACATTGGAACGCGAACCTACCACCACGATTTCCTGCAACGTCGAAGAGGCATCGCGCAGGGTCACATCTTGGGCTGCAAAATCAGTTCCCTGCACGGTTACGGCGGCAGTACGGGTTTCATAGCCTATCGAACTGATTTTCAGGCGATAAGTGCCGGGTTCAATGCGCAATGTGTAGGCTCCATTAGCATCGGTAATCACTCCGGTTGTCCGCCCTTCAATGGTAACCGCCGCACCGGGAACTCCCGTGCCGGTGGTATCGCGGACAGTTCCCTTAATACCCTGCGCAAAAGTTGCAAGTGAGATCATTGACAGGGCAATGACCATTGAAAATCTGGTAAGTTTTTTACTGCTCATGTTTGGTGGTTTTTTGGTAAACGATTGCTGAAAATGCTTACAGTGTTGGGATTGCAATTGAGATTAGCTGGAGATTTAATGAAAAAATCGCCTGTTTTTAAAAAATTCACTGACGTTGGGCAGATACAGGAGGGAACACTCATAACCGGTCAGGCTCACAAATGTTTGAGTGTTGGCAGGAAATACTATTGGAGGTTTCGCATTTTTAAAAGATACTATTTCCCAGCCTTCAATACGGTATTCCTTACTAAACCGCCAGCCGGATTAATTTCGCATCAAGTCAATAAATTCATCAAAAAGATAGCGCGAATCGTGCGGGCCGGGTGATGCTTCGGGGTGGTATTGCACTGAAAAAGCCGGCTTGTCTTTGCGCCGAATACCTTCAATGGTGTCATCGTTTAAGTTCAGGTGCGTGATTTCCACATTGGCAAAATCGCGTGCCACATCGCCCCGTACGGCAAAACCATGATTTTGCGAGGTAATCTCGCCTTTGCCGGTAATCAAGTTCTTGACCGGATGGTTCAGCCCCCGGTGTCCGTGGTGCATTTTATAAGTATCAATTCCGCTGGACAAAGCCAATATCTGATGTCCCAGACAAATGCCGAATATGGGTTTTTCGGCATCCAAAATTTGCTTGACCGTATTTACCGCGTAAGGCATTGCCGCCGGATCACCGGGGCCGTTGGAGATGAAATATCCGTTTGGATTCCAAGCCTGCATCTCGTCAAAAGATGTTTTGGCGGGAAACACGCGGCAGTAACTGCCACGGTTGGCCATATTGCCCACAATACTGCTTTTGACACCCAAATCCAGAACCGCAACTTTCCAGCGGGAATTCTCATCTCCCACAAAAAAAGGCTGTTTCGTACTGACTTGCGAAGACAATTCAAGTCCGGCCATATCCGGAACTTCCATTAATTTTTGCCGCAGAACCTGCATATCCGGTATTTCTGAAGATATAATGGCATTCATCGCACCACGGCTGCGGATGTGCCGAACTACTTCCCGCGTATCCACCCCGTAAATACCCACAATGCCAGCCTTCTCAAAATAGACCTGTAGAGAAGCATCCGCCATATCGCGCGAGTGGATTGCCGAAAACGCGCTGCAAACCATCCCGCTTATTTTCACCGAACCGGATTCCTGTTCGGTGTCTATCGTTCCATAGTTGCCAATATGCGATACCGTATTGATTACGATTTGCCCAAAATAAGAAGGATCAGTGTAGATTTCCTGATAGCCGGTCATTCCGGTATTGAAGCAAACCTCGCCGGCTGTTGTCCCGATTTTCCCCAGTGCATATCCACGGTAAATCGTACCATCCTGCAATAAAAGCACAGCTTCAGTGCGTGTTGGATATCTCATGATAAGGTCGGAGGTTTACGGATTTGAAAACATACTATTTTGACCGGCTGTGATCAATAATTTGATTTGTCATTCAATGTCCATCACAAACATAAAAATTAACAGGGCATAAAAAAAGGATTGGAGACAAACTCCAATCCTTTTTCCATTCAATGAATGCGGTATTATTCCTTGCTTTGTATCGACTCTGGCGAAGATTCATCTGTAGCTGTATCCTGCGCCGACTGCTCACTTGATGGTGCTTCCGTTTCTACAATGGAAGTGGCTTGTACTTCCGCCACATCAGACTCGGAAGCCTGCGCCTTTGATTTGCCTCCACGACGGCTACGACGTGTTTTTGTCTTCACCTCAGATGCAGCCTTCAACATTGTTTCGTTGTAATCAACCAATTCAATCAGGCACATATCAGCATTGTCACCCGGACGGTTGCCCAACTTGATTATACGAGTATATCCACCCGGACGGTCACCAACTCTTTCGGCAATGTCACCAAACAGTGTCTTGATAGACTCTTTGTTTTGCAAATACGAGAAGACCGTTCGGCGCGAGTGAGTCGTGTCGTTTTTAGACTTTGTTATCAACGGCTCCACATATTTGCGCAGTTCTTTTGCCTTCGCCAACGTTGTTTCAATTCTCTTGTGCTCAATCAAAGAAGAAGCCATGTTGGACAATAATGCCTGACGGTGGCTGGCTGTCCTTCCTAAATGGTTGTGTGTTTTTCCGTGTCTCATATTACTAAACTAATGAATTCTAACAACTGGTATCTTCAAAGAAAAACTTTCCTTACAAACAATAATATTTTTTTCAATCCTCCTCCAACTTGTATTTAATCACATCCATACCAAAAGTGAGTCCTTTATCCGACACCAATTGTTCTAATTCGGTAAGAGATTTTTTTCCGAAGTTCCTGAATTTCATCATTTCCGAAATATCCAACCTTGCTAAATCCCCCAATGTACGAACATCCGCAGATTTAAGACAATTATAAGCACGAACAGACAAATCCAAGTCAGCTAAAGGCGTTTTCAATAACTTACGCATGTGCAGGTATTCCTCATCAACCGTATTTTCTTCTTCCGGCTTCATGGCCTCGAATGTCATTGTCTGGTCAGAAAATAACATAAAATGCTGGATAAGAATTTTTGCAGCACCCTTTAATGCGTCTTCTGGATGAACAGACCCATCTGTCTGAATATCAATTAATAGCCGCTCATAATCGGTTTTTTGTTCAACCCGAGTATTTTCAATGCTATATTTAACGTTTTTAATAGGTGTAAAAATGGCATCCACGGAAATAAAACCAATGGATTGATCACCTTGCTTATTTTCCTCAGCTGGAACGTAGCCGCGTCCTTTTTCAATTACCAACTCAACTTCCAAATTTACAGATTCATCCATATTGCAAATCACCAAATCGGGATTCAGTATTTGGAATGAAGGAGTGAATTTGGCTATGTCACCAGCGGTAAACCTCTTGCTATTTTTGATGTTTATTAAGATTCTCCCATCAACCGCATCCGAGATTTTCTTAAACCGAATCATTTTCAAATTCAAAATGATTTCGCTCACATCTTCCACCACTCCTTCTACTGAGGAGAATTCATGCAACACAGTAGGCATTTTAACGGCGGTGACAGCGTATCCCTCTAGTGAAGACAGCAATATCCGACGTAACGCATTGCCAATCGTAACGCCATATCCTTTCTCTAACGGTTTAAATTCAAACAAGCCGTGAAAATCGTCCGCTTTCTCCATCACCACTTTGTCGGGCATCTGAAAAGTTACTATTGACATAAATTTAGTATTTTGATTTCTGTTAGAGAACAAACTTCACAAACAATCGAATTATTTTGAATATAATTCGACTATAAGTTGTTCCTGAATGTTCTCTGGAATTTGATCTCTGTCTGGATAATTAACAAATTTTCCCATCATTACTCCCCCATCCCACTCCAACCAATTGAACCTTTTCGCATTTTTCGCTGACAAGCTGTTGGTGATTGCCTCAAGTGACTTAGATTTTTCACGTACACTTATCACATCGCCAGGACGCAATGTATATGAGGGTATGTTGACTATGTCTCCATTCACCAAAATGTGTTTATGGACAACCAATTGGCGTGCAGCCCTACGGGTAGGAGCCACACCCAACCTGTAAACGGTGTTGTCCAGTCTGGCTTCTAAAAGGCGAAGCAAATTCTCGCCGGTAATACCTTGCAAACGACTTGCCTTATCAAAAGTGTTCGCAAACTGCCGCTCCAGAACTCCGTATGTATATTTGGCCTTCTGCTTCTCCTGCAATTGAACCGCGTATTCTGATTGCTTGCGCTTTCGTCCCCTTCCGTGCTGGCCAGGAGGATAATTCTTTTTAGCCAAAGCCTTGTTACCTCCGAGAATAGGCTCTCCAAATTTTCGGGATATTCTTGCTTTCGGACCTATGTATCTTGCCATTTTATCTGATGTTCAAAATTTTATTTTTTTAATATTATGACTTTGAACCCCCGACCTGCACTTTTATGTCAAGCCGTGGTCGAGATTTGGTTTACCTATGTCTCACGAAGTATTCCACCTCCGCAAATCATGTTTTTATACTCTTCTTCGCTTTGGAGGGCGACATCCGTTGTGTGGCAATGGAGTGACATCTCTTATAGAGGTCACTTCAATACCTGCATTTTGTATCGTCCGGATAGCTGATTCACGACCTGCACCTGGCCCTTTAACAAGAACCTCAGCCTTGCGCATACCTAGCTCAAATGCGGTTTGTGCGCAATTAGTGGCTGCCATCTGGGCAGCGTATGGGGTGTTTTTCTTCGACCCTTTAAAACCCATTTTTCCAGCCGATGCCCAAGAGATTACTTGACCATTATTATTCGTAATTGAAATGATGATATTATTAAAAGAAGCCCTGATGTGAATCTGACCAATAGGCTCCACTATTACTATTCTTTTCTTGGCCTTGTCTTTTCTTTTTGCCTGAGCCATTTTTGGGTATTTTTTAGTTAATTGAATTTTTCAAGCGGACTATCTCGCGCAAAAACATCCGAGTACTTGAAGATTTGTTTTCTATAATATGGGGTTACCGAAAAGAACGCTGCGATAACAATTAACCTCGTTGTTGAGTTATTTGGTTGCTTTTTTCTTATTAGCAACTGTCTTACGCTTACCCTTTCTCGTACGGGCATTATTCTTTGTTCTTTGTCCCCTAACAGGCAAGCCCTTTCTATGGCGAAGACCCCTATAGCACCCTATATCCATTAAACGCTTAATACTTAACTGAACCTCTGATTTCAAGGCACCTTCAACTTTGAATTCCCCAGTGATTATATTACGAATTGCATTTGCCTCATCATCAGTCCATTGGTTGGCTTTCTTGTCAAATGACACATTTGCCTTTGTCAGAATTTTTTGGGCAGACCGACGTCCAACACCATAAATGTAAGTAAGCGCGATCTCACCGCGCTTCTTATCAGGAATATCAACACCTGCGATACGTGCCATAAGAATTAACCTTGTCTTTGTTTGAACTTAGGATTTTTTTTGTTTATTACGTAAAGTTTTCCTTTGCGGCGAATGATTTTACAATCAACGCTACGTTTTTTTATAGAGGTCTTCACTTTCATTTCTGCTGAATTTTGAGGTAAGCACTAAATATGAGAATCACTTATAACGGTAGACTATACGACCTTTAGAAAGATCGTAAGGTGACATTTCTATTTTGACTTTATCTCCTGGCAATATCTTAATGTAATTCATCCTCATTTTCCCTGAGATATGAGCTATTAGTTGGTGTCCATTTTGCAACTCCACCCGAAACATTGCATTTGACAAAGCTTCCACTATCGTTCCGTCTTGCTCAATAGATGATTGTTTTGCCATATTTATTTTTTAAAACTTCTTCAATGTATGCAAATGTTGTAAGTACATCTGCTACGCCATTATTTATGGCAACCGTGTGTTCAAAATGAGCTGATGGTTTTCGATCTGCGGTTCTTATAGTCCACTTGTCTCGCTCTTGAACCACATTTCGAGAGCCCATATTTACCATAGGTTCTATGGCAATTACCATTCCTTCTTGAAGTCTGATACCTTGGCCACGTTTACCATAATTAGGGACTTCCGGTTCTTCATGGAGATTTTTTCCAATCCCATGTCCCACTAATTCTCTTACAACTGAGAACCCATGCTTTACAACATGAGCCTGAATAGCAAACCCAACATCTCCCAATCTTGCGTTCACAGCGGCTTCTCTTATTCCAGAAATTAAAGCTTCTTTCGTACAAGATAGTAACTCAAGAACTTCCGCTTTTACATCACCTACTGGATAGGTATAGGCACTGTCACTATGAAATCCATTCAACAAGACTCCGCAATCTATCGACACTATGTCTCCCTCTTGCAGTTCATAATCATCGGGTATGCCATGTACTACCTTTTCGTTTGTAGAAATGCAGATTGCTGCTGGAAAACCGTTAAAGTTTTTAAATGAAGGCCAACCACCATGGTCTTTTATGTATTCTTCCGCAATTCTATTTAGCAATGATGTTTTGACTCCCGGTTCTATGTGTTTTGCAACTTCCGCGTGTGTCTTTGCAAGTATGACACCACTTATCCTTATCAATTCAATTTCATCTTTTGTTTTGATATGTATTCCTTTCTTTTTCAAAATCATTGTACCTCTTTACACTGTCGCGATGCTTTCGGATCTGCCTTGTATTCTGCCTGATTTCATTAAACCTTCATAATGTTGCATCAACAGATAGCTTTCTATTTGCTGAAGCGTGTCCAAAATCACACCCACCATGATCAGCAAAGAAGTTCCTCCAAAAAACCTCGACAATTCAGAGGTGATTCCGAACAAACTTGCAATTGCTGGTAATATTGCCAGCAAAGACAGAAACAAAGCTCCAGGTAACGTAATCCTTGACAAGATATTATCTATGTAATCTGATGTTTGAATCCCGGGTTTTACATTTGGAATGAACCCCCCATTCCTTTTCATTTCTTCAGATATTTGTACCGGATTGACCGTAATGGCAGTATAGAAAAAACTAAAGAGTACTATCAACAATGCAAAAAGCAGATTATATGCAAGACTTGTATAATCGGCAAAATCTTGTGCAATTGCACTGGCAGCATCATTTTTTCCTGCAAGATAATTACTAAGTAAACTTGGTAGAAACATCAATGATTGGGCAAAAATAATTGGCATCACCCCGGCAGCATTCAGTTTTAGGGGTAAATATTGACGTTGTCCGCCATAAACCCTATTTCCCACCACCTGCTTCGCGTATTGGATAGGTATTCTGCGGGTAGCCTGTAGAACTAAAACAACACCCATTACGATAAAGAACAAAACTATTAATTCTATCACAAAAAAAAGTATTCCACCAACACCTAATCTTTGTGCCTCCCCAAATAGTGCTACTGGCAACCGCGATATTATTCCAATCATTATTAGCATTGACGTTCCATTACCTATTCCCTTCTCCGTAATTCTTTCGCCCAACCACATACAAAACATAGTTCCGGTTGTCAATACTATTATGGCACTAATCAGAAAGCCTGTTTTCCCAACATCCGGAAGTATTGCATCATCAGCGATAGTACTAACCAAATAAGTGTATGACTGAGGAATCGTAACTATTACTGTTAACCCTCTTGTAATCCTATTCAATTTTTGCCTTCCCGATTCCCCTTCCTTTTGCATTTTCTGAAAGTAGGGTACTGCTATGGTCAATAATTGAACTATTATTGAAGCAGTTATATATGGCATTATACCTAAACCAAAAATAGATGCATTGCTAAAAGCTCCGCCCAGAAAAGCGTCTAACAACCCAAGTATACCATTGGATTGTGAAACGAGCTTTGTTGGATCTATGCCCGGAAGAACAATGAAGGAACCTATACGAAACAACAATAAAAATAATAGCGTGTTCAGAATACGGGTTCTGAGATCAACTATTGAAAAAATATTCCTGACTGCTCTAATTGCTTTTCTCATGTGCTTTTTGCGATATTACTGCTTTGCCTCCGGCTTCTTCAATTGCTTTAATTGCGGATAAAGAAAAAGCGTTTACTTTGATTTCCGCCGCTGTTAAAATTTGCCCATCACCTAATACCTTAACTAACTCCTTATTTGAAATCAAGCCATGTAGTTTCAAAAAATCAATATCTATAACATCAACTTTATAAAAATCTATAAGTTCTTGAATTTTGTCTAAATTAATCGGCTTATATTCTATCCTATTCGGAGATGTAAATCCGTACTTTGGTATGCGCCTTTGCAATGGCATTTGACCGCCTTCGAAGCCCCGTTTTGCGCTATGGCCTGATCTTGATCCAGCACCCTTGTGCCCTCTGGTCGAAGTACCACCTCTTCCGGAGCCAGTACCACGACCCAGTCTTTTATTATCACGTACAGAACCTTTCGCAGGTTTTAGTGTATGTAGTTTCATCTTTCTTAAACTTCCTTTACCGTAATCAAATGAATCACCTTTCTTAACATTCCAGAAATCTGTGGTGTGTTTTCTACTTCCACTGTTCTGTTTATTTTACCTAAACCTAAAGCTTGGATGGTAAGCTTTTGGTTCCTTGGTCTTTTAATAACGCTCCTGATTTGAGTAATCTGAATCTTTCCCATAATTAGCCATTAAAAACTTTCGAAAGAGATATTCTTCTTTGTACTGCTACCTGATGAGGCGCACGCATTTTCAAAAGAGCATCAAAAGTAGCTTTCACCACGTTATGTGGATTAGATGATCCTTTCGACTTTGCGAGCACATCCTTCACCCCCGCACTTTCCAACACTGCACGCATTGCCCCCCCAGCTATGACTCCCGTACCTGCCGCAGCAGGTTTGAGAAAGACGTAACCTCCGCTATATTTACCATGCATTTCATGAGGTACTGTAGATTTCAACACAGGAATTTTGATCAGATTTTTTTTTGCGTCCTCTACACCTTTTGTGATTGCATCTGTCACTTCGTTCGCTTTCCCCAAGCCATAACCAACTATACCGTGCGCATCCCCTACTACAACTATTGCTGAGAAGCTAAATCGTCTTCCTCCCTTCACAACTTTTGCAACACGCTTGATAGCAACAACTTTTTCCTTAAGTTCAAGTTCGCTTGCTTTGGCAATTGTTTTTTGTATCATGTTTTTTTGTTTTAGAATTTCAATCCCCCTTCACGGGCTCCTTCTGCAAGTGCTTTCACTTTGCCGTGATATAAGTAACCTCCACGATCAAAAACAACAGATATAATACCACTGACTAATGCTTTTTCTGCTATTCTCTTTCCTACCCCTTTTGACGATTCTGTGGTATTGTTTTTAGAGTTCCCCACTTCAACGGAAGATGCACTTAAAAGGGTTTTTCCAAGGACATCGTCTATCAGCTGTGCATATATCGCCGTGTTAGACCTAAACACAGATAACCGGGGTCTATCAGATGTTCCTTTAACCTTTGAACGAATCACTCTTCTGATACGCAATCTGCGAGCATCCTTGCTATTAGTCATATCTTTATTTTTTTGCAGCTGTTTTGCCGGCTTTCCTTCTAATTAGCTGTCCGGAAGTTCTTATTCCTTTACCTTTGTAAGGTTCTACTTTGCGCAACGACTTTATTTTGGCGGCAACTTGACCTACCAACTCTTTGTCAATACCTTCAAGAGTCACAATTGGATTTTTACCTTTTTCAGTTATGGCCAAGGCCTTAATTTCTTGGGGAAACGTCAAAAACAAACCATGAGAGTACCCCAAACTTAATTCTAACACATTGTTGATAACAGTAGCTTTGTAACCAACACCTACTATTTCAAGACTTTGCTTGAATCCATCACTTACCCCCACAATCATGTTGTTCACCAGAGATCGGTACAATCCATGAAGAGCTTTATGACGCTTTTGCTCCGTGGGCCGTTCTACTACTATTTGAGACCCCTCTTGTCTCACAACTATATCCGAATCTACTTTACGGGAAAGCAAACCCTTGGGACCTTTTACAATGACCACATTACCTATTTCAATTGAAACGGTAACATTCGCTGGCAGACTTATCGGCTTTTTACCTATTCTCGACATATCAATATTAGTAAACGTAACATAAAACTTCCCCTCCCACATTTAGTGTTTTGGCTTCTTTATTCGTTATCACACCTTTGGGGGTGGATATCACGGCTATCCCTAATCCATTGAGGACTCGTGGCATATCGGTCACACTTGTGTATTTTCTGAGTCCAGGTCTACTTACCCTTTTTAAATTGACAATGGCTGATTCCTTAGTAACTGGATCGTATTTTAACGCTATTTTGATAGTTCCCTGCAAATGACTATCATCAAACTTATAATTTTGTATGTACCCTTTCTCGTGTAAAACCTTAGTTATTTCTTTTTTTATATTGGACGAAGGGATTTCCACTATTCGGTGTCGTGCCTTTATGGCATTTCTCAAACGAGTAAGATAGTCTGCTATTGGATCTGTCATGATAACATGGTTTTATATCTCGAAAATCACTATCAAACAAATAGGACGTGAATTTAGTGATTAATGGTCAAATTTTAAGTAAAAATTTTTACCAGCTTGATTTTGTTATTCCTGGAATTTTCCCTTCTAAAGCCATACTGCGGAACACATTTCGAGAAATGCCGAATTTACGCATATATCCTCTTGGACGACCCGTGATTTTACAACGATTATGCAAGCGGACTTTCGACGAGTTTCTCGGTAATTTATCTAAAGCTTCATAGTCTCCTGCTGCTTTTAAATCTTTTCTTCTTGAAGCGTACTTACTCACGAGCCTTTCTCTTTTTCTTTCGCGAGCTTTTATTGATTCTTTTGCCATGTCTTTAGATTGTATTTTTATTTTTTTGATTAGCGAATGGCATTCCTAATGCTTTCAGCAATTCTAAGCTTTCCTCATCCGTATTGGCGTTCGTAACAAAAGTAATGTCCATGCCAGATATCTTGCTTATTTTATCAATGCTAATCTCAGGAAATATAATCTGTTCTCTTACACCCAACGTATAATTGCCGCGTCCGTCAAATCCTTTGTCGCTTATTCCCCTGAAATCGCGTACTCGTGGCAGTGCAACAGATGTGAGTCTGTCCATAAACTCATACATTCGATGCCTTCTCAACGTTACTCTTGCGCCAATTGGCATATTTTCACGCAGCTTGAAATTTGATATTGCTTTTTTAGAAAAAGTCGCGACTGCCTTTTGTCCAGCTATAATTGTCAATTCATCCACACCTATATCTACCAATTTCTTATCAGCCACAGCTGATCCAATGCCTTTATTTATGACAATCTTAGTGATTTTAGGCACTTGCATAACGGATTTGTAGTTGAATTTGTCTTTCAAGAAAGGTATAACTTCCTGAAAATATTTTTTCTGCATCCTCGGAATGCGATTCGATGTGATATATTCTTCCTTCGCCATTTTTACTTTGTGTTATTACAATTTTCTAATCTAAACCTTAGTAACGCTTATTCTTTTTTTTCAAAAGTACAAATTCCGACCCTAAATCTCAGATTCTATCAAATCTCCTGTTTTTTTGGAAAATCTTTGCAATTTTCCTTTTTCATCAATTTTTCTAAAAGTGCGTGTTGGTTCGCCATTTGAATTCACAACCATCAAATTGCTCAAATGCACGGAAGCCTCTTTCTGAACAAAGCCTCCTTGAGGATTCTCTGCTGATGGCTTAACACTTTTTTTGATAATGTTCACCCCACTCACAATAGCTCTGTATTTCTCCTTGCTGACTGAAACTATCTTACCTATTTTACCTTTGTCGTCTCCAGACAACAACTTTACTGTGTCACCTCGCCTAACGTGAAACTTGATATTCTTTTTGATTTTCTTTTTCATTTCTAACGTGTCTAAAAACCTAAACTATAAAACTTCAGGTGCCAAAGAAACTATTTTCATAAATTGCTTTTCTCGGAGTTCTCTTGCAACTGGGCCAAATATACGCGTACCTCTTGGCTCATCGTTATTGTTGAGAAGAACGGCTGCATTGTCTTCAAAACGAATGTAAGAACCATCCTTGCGACGAATCTCTTTCTTTGTTCTAACCACTACGGCCTTTGAAACCGCACCTTTTTTCAAGTTACTCGAAGACATTGACGACTTTACTGAGACCACTATTTTGTCTCCGATAGAAGCGTATCGCTTTCCTGTCCCTCCTAACACTCGGATTACTAATACTTCTTTTGCACCGCTGTTATCAGCTACGCTTAGTCGAGACTCTTGCTGAACCATGATTATTTAGCTTTTTCTATTATTTCGATAAGTCTCCAACGCTTATTCTTACTGAGAGGTCGCGTTTCCATTATTTTAATCGTATCTCCTATGCCACACTCATTTCTTTCGTCGTGAGCCATCAATTTCGTTGTTTTTGTCATAAACTTGCCATACTTTGGGTGCTTTACTTTCCTTTCTATGGCAATTGTGATGGACTTGTCCATTTTATTACTTACAACGCGTCCTGTTCGTTCTTTTCTCGCGTTTCTCTCTGACAAGTTTGGTTCCATTGATTTGGTTCTATTTAATGTTTGCTATTTCTCGTACTTTTATCTCAGTTAACATTCGTGCAATCATTTTTCGGGATTCACGAATCCTAACTGGACTTTCAATTGGACTAATGGCATGGGCAAATCTTAGTTTCTGGAGAATGATTCTTTCGGAATTCACTTTTTGATGAAGTGCATCAAAGTCCAGTACTTTAATTTCTTTAGTTTTCATTTTCAAAACAACGTTTTTTATAAAAAGCTCATTTCAACTGAAAAATAATTGCTTACAACAAATCGGCATTATTGACCTTCAACATAATCCCTTCGGACAATAAATCTGGTTTTCACTGGCAATTTTTGTGCTGCTAAACGCAATGCTTCTTGCCCCGTCGCTTTATCAACGCCAGTTATTTCAAACAAAATAGTTCCAGGTTTTATGACTGCAACCCAATATTCAGGTGCACCTTTTCCTTTACCCATCCTTACCTCAGCTGGTTTTTTAGTGATTGGCTTGTCAGGAAATATACGAATCCAGACTTGACCTTCCCGCTTCATTGTGCGCGTCATTGAAATACGTGCCGCTTCAATCTGACGGGAAGTTATCCAGCCTGGCTCCAAGGATTTGACCCCAAACGACCCGAATGCTATCTCGTGCCCTCTCGTCGCCAAACCCTTGACGCGACCTTTATGCATTTTCCTAAACTTTGTTCTTTTCGGTTGTAACATCGCTTTTCATAAATTTACTTCAAGGTATCTGACCCAATCCGTGACCTCAAACATTCCTATCTACTACCGGTGATGGGAGTTCTTTTCTTCTTCTTATTTCTGCGTGCAGAATCTTTGTCACCGCCCTTATCTCTGCTACGATCACTACCTCTGTCACCACCACCCTCTCGGCGGTTACCACGCTCGTTACTTACATTACCACCTGTTGCGGTTGCAGCATTTCCATACGTCGCATTTGGTGACAAATCGCGTTTTCCAAACACCTCTCCCTTAAAAATCCATACCTTTATGCCTATCTTACCGTATACGGTTTGCGCTTCTGAAATAGCATAATCAATATCCGCACGCAGTGTATGCAAAGGTATTCTACCCTCTTTATATTCTTCAGTTCTTGCCATGTCTGCCCCAGCTAGACGACCGGATAAACGCACTTTGATTCCTTGAGCTCCCACACGTATGGCTGCAGAAATAGACTGTTTCATCGCTCGGCGATAGGAAATACGAGCCTCCAATTGCTGGGCGATTGATTCACCAACTAATTTGGCATCCAACTCAGGGCGTCTAATCTCGAAAATGTTGATTTGTACGTCTTTGTTCGTCAACTTCTTCAACTCCTCCTTCACCCTTTCAACTTCAATACCATTCTTTCCTATCACCACCCCTGGACGAGCAGTATTGACCGTGAGTGTAATACGCTTTAATGTGCGTTCAATCACAACTTTTGAAATGCCGCCCTTGGGAAAACGAGCCATTACATACTTTCGTATTCTTTCATCCTCAATAAGCTTTTCAGCGAAATTTTTTCCGCCATACCAATTGGAATCCCAACCTTTTACAATTCCTAAGCGAAAACCCGTTGGATTGACTTTTTGTCCCATGCTTATTATTTGGTTTCTTTAATTTTCTTTTTTCGTAGCAACAGATGCAACAGTGTTTTTCGAATCTAAAACTATGGTTATGTGGTTGGAACGCTTTCGTATACGATGTCCACGTCCTTGTGGAGCGGGTCTTAATCGCTTTAGCATTCGCCCTTCATCCACAAAAATTATCTTTATGAACAGGTTTGCTTCTTCTATTTTCTCTGCCTCATTTGATTGTTCCCAGTTGGCTATGGCAGAAAGGAGTAACTGTTCGATTTTTTTGGATCCGGACTTCGAATCGTAACGAAGAATATTCAGCGCATCGTTTACACGTCTTCCTCTTACCATGTCCGCTACAAGCCTCATTTTTTGAGGAGAGGTAGGAACGTTTCTTAATTTAGCTGTTGATTCCATTATTTTTTACCTTTATCCTTGTTGCCCGAATGACCTCTAAAATTGCGAGTTGGCGAAAACTCACCCAACTTGTGTCCTACCATATTCTCAGTGACGTATACTGGAATAAATTTATTCCCGTTGTGAACTGCAAACGTGTGACCCACGAAGTCAGGTGAGATAGTTGAACGCCGCGCCCAAGTCTTTATAACAGATTTCTTGCCTGACCTACCAACATTCTCTATTTTACTCGATAATCGAAAGTCTACGTAAGGTCCTTTTTTAATTGAACGTCCCATCTATGCGAATTGAATTTTATTTATGGATGTTGAATTTTATTTCCGGTTTTTGCGACCCATGATTAAATCATTCGAATATTTCTTTGGTTTTCTTGTTTTCTTACCCTTTGCGTAAAGTCCATTGCGTGAACGTGGTTGCCCTCCAGATGCCTTTCCCTCACCACCACCCATTGGATGGTCTACTGGGTTCATTGCGACCCCGCGTACACGGGGACGACGACCTAACCAGCGCTTACGACCTGCTTTCCCAAGGCTTACATTCATGTGATCCGCATTTGACACAGACCCTATAGTAGCCATGCATGTAATCAACACCAATCGCATTTCTCCTGAAGGAAGTTTAAGCGTTGCATATTTTCCCTCACGTGCCACCAATTGTGCATAGGTTCCCGCACTACGAGCCATAGCTCCACCCCGACCAGGCTGCAGTTCTATGTTATGTACAACAGTTCCCATTGGTATATCGGATAAGGGAAGTGCATTGCCAACTTCAGGAACAGAACCAGCACCTGAGCTTAAAATTTGACCAACGGATATTCCTGTAGGAGCGATTATATATCTTTTTTCTCCATCGGCGTATGTCAATAAGGCTATGCGAGCTGATCGGTTAGGATCATATTCAACTGTATCGACGGTAGCACTTATATGTTTATCTCTTTTAAAGTCTATTATACGATACCTTCGCTTGTGACCGCCGCCTATGTAACGCATGGCCCGGTGTCCGCTGTCGTTTCTTCCTCCGCTTTTCTTTATCGCCGCAGTAAGGGGCTTGTAAGGCTTACTTACTGTGATTTCTTCAAACGCAGGGGCAACTCTAAATCGTTGACCTGGTGTAGTTGGTTTCAGTTTCTTTACAGCCATTTTCGTAAACTTTTACTTCAGAGGAGAGAATGCCATGACACATATCATTAAATTTGTCAGTTATTCTCCATAAAAATCAATCACTTCCCCGTCAGATAGTGATACCATTGCCTTTTTGTAGGTACTCGTACGTCCGCTGCTTACTTTCGACTGACTTGAACGAGATTTAGCTTTGCCTACGCATCGGATAGTTCTAACCACATTGACATTAACATTATATAAGCTTTCGATTGCTTTTTTTATTTCAATTTTATTGGCATTCTTGTCAACCTCAAAAGTATACACTCCCTTTTCGGACATTGCATTTGCTTTTTCAGTTATGATTGGTTTTTTTATAATGCTCATAATTGTAATTATTTTAGCAATTCTTCAATTTTTGACAGTGAGGTTTCACTTATAAACAGGTGATCCGCATATATCAAGGCATGGGTATTCAGTTGGTTGACTAACATCACTTTTGCCTTTGGAAGATTACGGCTGGATAAGACCACATTCATGTTCGTTTCTGGCAATACCAACAGCGTTTTTTTATCAACCGCACCCAAACTTTGCAGTATTTTCAAATAGTCTTTCGTCCTTGGCTGATCCAAAGTGAATTCCTCCAGAATTGTAATCGAATCTTTTGCTTTGTAAGAGAGGGCGGATTTACGTGCCAATTCTTTTACTTTTTTGTTTAATTTAAAGCCGTAATCACGTGGAACCGGTCCAAAAACGCGGCCACCATGACGGTACAGAGGATTTTTAATGCTTCCTTTTCGCGAACCTCCCGTACCTTTTTGCTTATGCAACTTACGGGTTGAGCCATGAACTTCATTTCGCTGTTTTGCCTTGTGTGTTCCTTGGCGTTGATTAGCCATGAACTGCTTTACATCCAAATAGATGGCGTGATCGTTTGGTGTTATGCCAAAAATAGAGTCAGCGAGAACGACTCTCCTGCCTGTATCTTTTCCGTCGATGCTATGTATTGCGATTTCCATAAAAAATATCCGTCATTGTTGCGTGGAAAAATCCGCGCATTACATAAATTCTCTGTGATTGTCTATAACAACAAATGAACTTTTGGCTCCAGGAACCGAGCCGCTGACCAAAATAAGATTCTTTTCAGGAATCACTTTCAAGATACGCAAATTTTGGACAGTAACACGGTTGCCGCCAGTTCTGCCTGCCATCCTTAATCCTTTAAAAACACGGGCCGGAAAAGAACACGCTCCTATTGATCCCGGGTGGCGCTGACGATTGTGCTGGCCGTGCGTTGCTCCGCCAACACCACTGAAGCCATGCCTCTTAACAACACCTTGAAAACCTTTGCCTTTGGAGGTTCCTACAACATCTATAAATTCACCCGCTTCACACACGTCTTCTGCTTTTACCGTATCCCCCAAACTCACGTCTATTAAAAAGTCCTTGAATTCCACTAATTTACGTTTGGGGGTTGTGTTTGCTTTCTTAAAATGCCCCAGCAAAGGCTTTGTCGTATTTTTTTCTCTCTTATCACCAAAAGCAAGTTGTATCGCTGCATATCCATCGGTTTGCATAGTTTTAACTTGCGTTACAGCACATGGCCCAGCTTCGATAACGGTACATGCTACGCTTTCGCCATTTTCAGTAAAAATGGTAGTCATTCCGATTTTCTTTCCTATTATCCCTGACATGATTGCTTGAAAATGTATTTGTACGTTGCTACAAGGACTACTCTCTTCAAAACAGCAACAAACTACCTTTTTGAAACGGATTGCAAAGGTAATGATTGAGAATGGTATTGCAAGAAAATGTTAAAAAAAATCATTGTTGGTCGCTTGTCTTCATTGCAAGAAATATATCACCACCAAAGGAGTCTATTTATGCGCAATTGAACTTCCCTTAACAAGTTCTCGTCAAACCTTGATTTCAACGTCAACGCCACTTGGAAGCTCAAGTTTCATCAATGCATCTACCGTTTTTGCACTTGATGAATGAATGTCAATTAACCGCTTGTACGTGCACAACTGAAATTGCTCGCGCGATTTTTTGTTTACGTGTGGAGAGCGCAAAACAGTGAACCTTTCCATCTCCGTTGGCAAAGGAATCGGACCACTTACCACGGCACCCGTAGATTTAACAGCCTTAACAATTCTTTCACACGATTTGTCCACGAGGCTGTGGTCAAATGACTTTAATTTGATGCGGATTTTCTGTGTCATTTTATCAAAGTTCGTTAATCAAATTCAAAAATGTTCTTCAAGTACGAGGGTTCGAATATGTACGTTTAGCCGTATCAAATCCCGCAACCTGCACAGTAAAGGGAAAGTTATTTTGCACCCTTTATTCTGGCAATCTCGACTTCTGCCAAGTTAGAAGGCAGTATTTCATAGTGCGAAAACGTCAAACTGGCAGCGGCTCGACCGGAAGTGATTGTCCGCAGGTCTGTTACATACCCAAACAATTTTGATAACGGCACATCGGCCTTTACAACTTGGGAACCAGCTTTACTATCCATTCCTTTCATCACGCCACGACGCCGGTTCAAGTCACCAGTAACAGGGCCAGTAAACTCATCTGGTGTCACGACCTCCACGCTCATGATTGGTTCAAGCAATTTGGGGCCGGCTTGCTTTGCTGCCTCCCGGAAACCATCGCGGGCGGCTATCTCAAAGGAAAGCGAATCCGAATCCACGTCATGATAAGAGCCATGGAACAATCGGATTTTCATGTTATCCAGTGGAAACCCTGCTAATGTGCCAGTTTTCATGGCTTCCGCAAAGCCTTTTTCGACGGCTGGAATAAATTCCCGTGGAATCACACCGCCCACAATTCCATTTACGAACTGGAAGCTCAAAGTAGGATTTGCCGCTTTCCACTCCTCATCCACCGGACTCATCTCGAATACGATATCCGCAAATTTACCACGGCCACCGGTTTGTTTCTTGAACAACTCGCGGTGCTCTATTGATTTGGTAATGGTCTCCTTGAACGCGACTTGTGGTGCACCTTGGTTGATTTCCACATTGAATTCACGCCGCATCCGGTCAATAATAATCTCCAAGTGCAACTCACCCATCCCTCTCAGAATGGTTTGACCCGTCTCCTGATCCGTTTCCACACGAAGCGTAGGATCTTCCTCCACCAACTTTGTAATGGCATTACTCAACTTATCAGCATCCGCTTGTTTCTTAGGCTCAATAGCATACCCAATTACCGGCTCGGGGAAACTCATGGATTCAAGTATGATGGGCTTATCTTCAAACACAAGTGTGTCGCCGGTCTTTATATCCTTGAAGCCAACACCTGCTGCAATGTCACCCGCCTCCACCTTGTCAATCGGGTTTTGTTTGTTGGCGTGCATCTGCATTAAGCGAGAAATGCGTTCTTTTTTGCCGGTACGCATATTCAATACGTAAGACCCTGCATCCAGAAAGCCGGAATACACACGAAAGAAAGCCAGACGACCTACATAAGGATCGGTGGCAATTTTAAAGGCTAAAGCGGCAAAAGGCTCCTTGTTATCCGCTTTCCTTTCCTCTTCCTTTCCCGTATCCGGATTCTCCCCCTTAACGGGAGGCAAATCCATGGGAGACGGCAAGTATGCCATCACCGCATCCAGCATTGTCTGTACGCCTTTGTTTTTGAAGGCAGAACCACACAATACTGGAGTTATATCCATGGCTATTGTCGCCTTGCGGATAGCAACCATCAGTTCGTCGCGGGTGATGGTGTCGGGATTATCAAAGAATTTTTCCAGCAACTTGTCATCATATTCGGCAATGGACTCCACCAGATATTGCCGCCACTCATTGGCCGTTTCAATTAAGTCTTCCGGAATCCCAACTACTTTGTAAGTCTTGCCTTTATCCTCCTCATTCCAAATGATTCCTTGCATGGTCAGCAAGTCCACCACGCCCTTGAATTGGGCCTCAGCCCCAATGGGAATTTGCAAAGGAACCGGCTTGGCACTGAGTTTTTCCTTTATTTCCTTTACGCAATTGTAAAAATCAGCACCATCACGATCCATCTTGTTGACAAAACAGATGCGGGGCACACCATATTTGTTGGCTTGCCGCCATACTGTTTCGGATTGGGGTTCAACACCCGAAACCGCATCAAACAATGCCACCGCACCATCAAGCACACGCAATGAACGTTCAACTTCCACAGTAAAATCCACGTGGCCGGGTGTATCAATCAGGTTAATCTCGTATGTTTTGGTGACACCCGCAATAGGATCACCTTGTTCGGTCGGGTAATTCCACTGCGAATGGGTAGCGGCCGACGTAATCGTGATTCCGCGCTCCTGTTCCTGCACCATCCAATCCATTGTGGCGGCACCATCATGGACTTCCCCTATCTTATGGGTTCTTCCGGTGTAATAAAGAATGCGTTCACTTGTGGTGGTTTTACCAGCATCGATGTGAGCCATGATGCCAATATTGCGCAGATAATGTAAATCGGCCATAATTCTGATTACCTGTCGGTAGTGATGTTTGGTTTTTTAAAGCGGGTTCGCTCCTCACAAGAAAAGCGGACAATTCAGCCACTTTTCCTTGCAGACGGAATAAGGTGGTTTAACTTTTAAAGAAAGGTTGCCTCCGTTTAGATTTTAGGCATTCCATCCGGCTTTGTATCCCGCATCAGAATCTGAAGTGCGAGAAAGCTTTGTTTGCATCGGCCATGCGGTGCGTATCGTCTTTCTTTTTCACTGCGGCACCCTCGCCTTTGGCAGCGGCAACAATTTCGCCCGCCAGCCTTTCGGTCATTGTCTTCTCTCCTCGCCGACGCGAATACATAATCATCCACTTGATTCCCAATGCCTGCTTCCTTTCGGGGCGAATCTCCGTGGGTACTTGGAATGTTGCGCCACCCACTCGGCGGCTCCGTACTTCCACACCGGGCATAATGTTATTCAGCGCTTTCCTCCAAATATCCAAGCCGTTTTCGCTGGTGCGTTTGGACACCATTTCAACCGCATCGTAGAAAATGGCATACGCGGTGCTTTTCTTACCATCATACATCAGAGAGTTGACAAATTTGGTCACCAACACATCCTTGAACTTAGGATCGGGCAATACGTAGCGTTTTTTGGGTTTCGACTTTCTCATGGCTTTCGTGTGTGTTTACACAGCGCTTCTCCGGCATTTTACCGCCGAATACTCACGATATTTTGTGTTTTTATGAAAAATATAAATTGAATGGCGGATTTTACCTCCTTAAAACGCACTGTTTTCTTTGGCTGCTTTTTTCCAACAAACCCTTCTACCCGGTTATTTCTTTTTGGCCGGTGCTGGCTGACCCGGTTTCGGTCTTTTCGCGCCGTATTTTGAACGCCCTTGCTTACGATTGGCTACGCCAGCCGTGTCCAACGCGCCACGCACGATGTGATACCGAACACCCGGCAAATCCTTCACTCTGCCACCACGGATAAGCACGATTGAGTGTTCCTGCAAATTGTGCCCTTCGCCCGGAATGTACGCGTTCACTTCCTTGGTATTACTCAAACGGATGCGAGCTACCTTGCGCAAAGCCGAGTTCGGCTTCTTTGGCGTAGTCGTGTACACGCGGGTACACACTCCCCGGCGCTGCGGGCATGAATCCAAGGCGGGTGATTTGGACTTAAACTCCAGCTTTACCCTTCCCTTGCGTACTAACTGTTGGATGGTTGGCATTTATGAATAATTTTTGGCGTTGCTTGATTGGGTTTTTATTTTGGGAATGCAAAATTAGGGTTTTCCGTGAGGAATACAAAAATCTTATGCAATTTTTCCATCTCGTTCTGATTCGACTCCTGCCAAAAGCAAAAAGTCGCGGTTGTGAACTGCGACTTCTTGCGTAGAACCGATGAAGATGCCTCCTTTCAGGCTGTCTTGGACGCTTGCATGCCCACCCTCGAAAATAGTATCTTTCGAAAACCCGAAACCTGTAATCCGAAATTTCAGGTTAGTTACAGTTGGGGCTGGTTAAGTCGTTCGTTCATTTTTTCAACCCGGTTTTTCAATTCCTCCTTGTAGCGACCCAGCTTGTCGGCAATTTTCTCATCAGACACGCTCAGAATCTGGGCAGCCAAAATGGCGGCGTTTTTCGCGCCATCCAACGCAACCGTGGCTACCGGAACGCCGCCAGGCATTTGCAATATGGATAGTATCGAATCCCAGCCGTCAATGGAGTTGGAGGATTTGACGGGAACCCCGATGACTGGCAAGGTTGTCATGGCAGCTACCATGCCGGGCAAATGCGCCGCCCCGCCAGCCCCGGCAATGATTACCTTGATACCACGGCCACGGGCGTTTTGCGCGTATTCCACCATGCGCAACGGTGTGCGGTGCGCCGACACCACTGATATTTCGTAGGGGATGTTCAATTCCTGCAACATATTGGCCGCGTCTGACATGACTCTGAAATCAGACTCGCTACCCATGATGATTCCTATCATATAATTGTTTGAATACGATTGAAAATACGGCTTTGCAACCGTTAATATTTTTCATGGAAAAAATAATATTATTTCCCGAACGCAAATATAATGCCTTTTCACGGCGGCGAAAAAGGGTTTGCAAAGAATTTTGTGTTGGCCGGAGGTCTATTGACGAAATAGTGTCTTTTAAAAACCCCAAACCCGCCCTTTCGACGCTTAGCGACTGAATACTTTCAATTTTTCCCGCACCAAAGCCACCTTGCCACCCAATGAATCGGGATTGTCGTCGATGATGGTGACGTGGCCCATCTTGCGGAATGGCTTGGTCGTCGCTTTGCCGTACAAATGCGGATACGCGCCCGGTATTTCCAGCACCTCATCCATTCCTTTATAATATGCACTACCTGAGTGGCCGTCCTCGCCAAGCAGGTTCACCATTGCCGCCAACGTTCTTGCTTGCGTATCGCCCAGCGGCAAGCCCAAGATGGCCCGCAAATGCTGCTCAAATTGCGAGGTGTGGTTGGCCTTAATGGTATGGTGGCCGCTGTTGTGGGGGCGCGGCGCGGATTCGTTCACCAAAATTTTGCCGTCTTTGGTCAAAAACATCTCAACCGCCAGCAAACCCACAATGCCCAGACTTTCGGCAACTTGGCGGGCTATCTTATCGGCTTGTTGTGCAACCGATGGCGCAATCATGGCCGGGGCAAACAAATATTCAACCAGATTTTTTTCGGGATGGAAAACCAGCTCCACCGCCGGAAAGGTTTTGATTTCGCCCGTTTCCGACCGCGCCGCAATCACCGAAATTTCCTTTTCAAAATCCACGGCCTTTTCCAGCAGACTCGGTTCCCGGAAAGCCTTGTGCAAATCGGCAACCGAGTCGAGGCGTTGCACGCCCCGTCCATCGTAGCCCAGCTTACCCAGTTTTTGGAATGCGGGCAGAAAACCCGCCTGACGTACCACGGCATCGGCATCGTCGGTGAGTACAAAGTCGGCAGTCGGGATGTGGTGTTGCCGGTAAAACTGTTTCTGCACCCGCTTGTCTTGGATGGTGCGGATCACCGACGGTTGCGGATGCACTTTCACGCCTTCGGCTTGCAGTTTTTCGAGTGCCTCCACATTCACGTGTTCAATCTCAATGGTCAGCACATCCACAGTTTTGCCAAACGCGTAAACCGCCGCAAAATCCATCAGTGACCCTTGCACAAACTCGTGCGCCAAGTGTTTGCAAGGCGCGTCCGCATCGCCATCCATCACCTTAATATATGTGTTCAAGTCAATGGCCGCTTGGATCAGCATCCGGCCCAGTTGCCCGCCACCGAGAATGCCTAATTTGAAGTCCTTGTCGAAAGGATTTTTGGATTGCGGATTTCGCGTCATGGGCGGCAAAGGGGTTTGGGCTTTTTCAAAGATACTATTTTGGAATGCCCAGTTACGGATGTTTTCGGAAAAATGCGGCAGCCGATATATTGCCAAAATCCGCCCGAAAATAAAAATCCCCTGAATCGGTGTGATCCAGAGGATTTTTGTGGAGCGTATCGGAGTCGAACCGATGACCTCTTCACTGCCAGCGAAGCGCTCTAGCCAACTGAGCTAACACCCCGAACTTGAATTGCAAATATAGGGCAGCCGCACAAAACTACCAAACAGCGGGGAAAATTTTTCCGTTCCCGGAATTACGGGCAGGTTTGGGCTTTTCCAAGGATACTGTTTTCAAAGATGCCATTTGTATGGCCGCTCACACTTGCTCGGTATAGTTCAAGTCGGCGTGGAAAGTTTCTTTCAGGCCGCGCAGGGCAAGTCCCGAAAGCAAAATCACTAGTGCCCCCACAATGAGTCCGGCATTGATGCGGGCGGCATCCTTACCCAAATGGGCAAGCTGCTCCTGCAAAATATTGAACAGCCAAATCATCAGGGGTAGTGCGCCACGCACAAAGTTGGGCGTGGTCGTGGTCACGGTGGCCCGCATATTGGTGCCGAATTGCTCGGCGGAAATGGTGACAAAAATGACCCAGAAGCCGGTTACAAAGCCCAGCAGACCACAAAGGAAATAAAACGTGCCTGCCGAAACGCCATAGGCATTCAAGTACACGGCAACGCTTATCGCACTCATGGTCAGGAAGATGAACATGACGCGCAACCGGCTTTTGAGCAGTTGGCTCAACGCACCAGTGGCCAAATCGCCGAGTACAATGCCCGTGTAGGCATACATAATCGCGTCGCCGCCCTTGACTTCGCCCACCACTTTCAACGCCTTGGCAAATTCGGGGGCAAAGGTGACCAAGATGCCAATCACAAACCAGGTGGGCATACCGATCAGGATGCAGCGCAGGTATTTTGCCAGCCGCTTGCCATTGGTGAAAAGCGCGAAAAAATCACCCCGCGACACATTTTCCGCTTGCACGGTGCGAAACATTCCCGATTCGCTCACGCCGATGCGCAACAACAGCAACGCCAAACCCAAGCCGCCACCGATGAAATAACACAGCCGCCAGTCTTGCGAAAAACGGTAAACCAAGTTGGCCACCACCGCACCCGTCAGGCCGACCGAGGCAACAATCATGGTGCCGATGCCGCGTTTTTCCTTGGGCAGCACTTCGGCCACTAGCGTGATTCCCGCTCCCAGTTCGCCTGCCAAGCCAATGCCCGCAATGAACCGCCAAGCCGCATACGCCTCAACGCTGTGTACCATGCCGTTGGCGATGTTGGCCACCGAATACAGGAAAATGGAGCCGAACAGCACCGACAACCGCCCGCGCTTATCGCCCAGAACGCCCCACAGGATGCCGCCAATCAGCATCCCGACCATCTGCACTTGAATCAAAAACTCTCCCTGCTGCGTAAGCATATCTCCTTGAAAGCCAAGCGATTTCAAGCTCGGAACGCGCACAATGCCGAACAACAGCAGATCATAAATGTCCACGAAATAGCCCAGCGCAGCGATGATAACGACCGTATTGACATGGCGCGAATGGGAGGTTTGGGCAATTTCGGACATACTATTTTGATTGATTGAAAAATGAAGCGCAAAGATTGCGCGGCAAGGCAGATTGTCCAAATATTTGTTGGAAAAACATCGCAAATGCATATCCCTGTGCAAATCCGCTTTTGGGGGCAAAGGGTTTTATCTCCTGTCCAAATATTCGAGAACCGTCTCCACGGTTGCCAAATCTCCCTGCCCAATGTACTTTTTAATCCGGTCAAGTTCGCCGGCAATTAGTTCTTGGCGCATACCCATCGTATTTCCCTGTGAATGAGATACTTGCTCGTACCACGGAAACGCCACGCCGGGCACGCTGAACAATTGCGCCCTAACATTATGCGCCGTGGCGGCGGTGACGGCGGTCATGAAAGCGCGGAGTTGATGAAACGGGGCGGCAAGTACGCAAACCGTGCGGTAGCCTTTTTCGCGTACGTGGCGTGCCATTGCCTGCGCCTCAATCAAGGTGTGCAGCAAAGCCGGATTTTCCACAGAAACGCCTTCCACTTGTTTGGGTTTCACGCCTTTTTCGGAGAGTGTGCGCCGCCACGCATCATAGCCCGGATAGCCGCTCATGGCTTGCGTTTGCACAAACCCGATTTTCTTGACCCTGTTTTGCGCCAGCAATTGTTCGGCTTTTTGCAATACGGATGCCTGATTGTCAGCCGTTTGCCCGAAGACAAAACAGAAATCGGCGGACGGCGGCAAGGTGTCGCACAAAACGCGGGTGAGCAGTTCAATCAACAGGTTGTCCATGTGGTTATTTACCGGTTGCCCGGAGGTTGTGCAAAATAGTATCCTTGAAAAACGCCAAACCCGCCGTGGATACGCGGATGCAAATTACCGGTTTTCCCTTTTTTCGTCGGAAATAGAAAATACCTTTGCGGGGATTACGATTTTGGAACCCGAATCCTGAAACCATCCGCATGACTCCCGCGCAATTAGGTTACTATTTTCCGGCTGAATGGTCAAAACACGCCGCCACTTGGCT
This sequence comes from Sphingobacteriales bacterium, assembly GCA_043789005.1. GTDB lineage: Bacteria > Bacteroidota > Bacteroidia > Cytophagales > 172606-1 > Xanthocytophaga. Next base: position 30,926 of record JAYWIH010000014.1, on the reverse strand, counting down.
GAGTTGGCCCCACAAAGAAGCTTCTTGGCCGGGCAAGATGCAAAGCATTTTCCCGGTTTATGCCCAGTTTGTCAAAGCCTTAACCGAAGGCGAACGGGTATGCATCAACGTAAACGACAATTTGATGCAAGCCGAAGCCCTGCGCTGGCTGCGCGAGGCGAGAACGGATTTGGAGAAAGTGGATTTTTTCACGCACCCCACCAACGATGCCTGGTGCCGCGACCATGGCCCGGCGTTTTTGGTGAACCCGGATAATAAACTGAAAAAAGTGGTAGTAAAGTGGAAATATAACGCGTGGGGCGAAAAATATCCGCCGCACGACTTGGACAACCAGATTCCGTTTCGCATTGCCGAAGTTCGGCAACTGCCTGTTTTCCAGCCCGGTATCGTGATGGAAGGCGGCTCGGTGGAGTTTAACGGACGCGGCACTGTGCTGACCACCACGGCGTGCCTGCTGAACAGCAACCGGAACCCGCACCTAAGCCAAGCGCAAATTGAAACGTACCTGCACGGTTTTTACGGTGTCACAAACATACTTTGGCTCGGCGACGGCATCATTGGCGATGACACTGACGGCCATATTGACGACCTGACGCGGTTTGTGAACGAAGATACGGTGGTGACGGTGGTGGAGGAAAACACGCACGGCGAGAACTACGAAACGCTGCAAGTAAACCTCAGGACGCTGCAAAAGATGCGCCTTGAAAACGGCAAGCAACTGAACGTGATTGAGTTGCCGCTGCCTTCGCCGGTGATTTACGAAGACCAGCCGCTGCCGGCTTCTTACGCCAACTTTTACATCGGCAACGCTGCCGTAATTGTGCCGACGTTCCAAGACCCGAACGACGAAAAAGCATTGGACATTCTGGCCAAATGTTTTCCCGGCCGCCAAGTCATCGGTTTGGACTCGACGGACATTATCTGGGGCTTGGGCAGTTTTCACTGTCTGAGCCAGCAGGAACCGGAATGACGGCTCTGAAGTTGCTGTTGAACAAAGTGTGTCGGGTTTTGCCTTTTCAAAAGATACTGTTTTCAAGCCGCAACTTCACCGGCCCGCACAGCAAAATATGGAACGCCGCCCATGGAACCACTTTTCTTTCAGGCACTTGAGCCGTTTTTCAAAGCCGCCGGATTTGCCCTGATCCGGCACAAAAACCAGTTCCGAAAAGAAACGAGCAACGGCTTCCAAAACGTAATTCTGGCGGTTTCGCCAGTGGGAAATGAGTCTTGGCTGGAAATAAACATCGGCGCGCGGCTTGAAATGGTTGAGAAAACGGCTTATCCGTTCACCTACGGTCTGAGTGGTTTCAGCGGCGACAGCAACACCGTCATCACTTCCATCGGACGTTTGCAAGGCAAAAACCACTTCCGTTACAAGGCCGCCGCCGAGTCGGACGTTGAACATATTTCCTTGCAAGTTGCTGATTTTATGGAAGTTACGGGTTTTGATTTTCTGGATCAAGCATCCAGGTTTTCTGTTGTGCACCAATGGCTCAATGCCCACCCGCTGGAGCCTTGCCCCTACGTGTACAACCAATTCTACCGTTGCCTGCGCGGCGTGACGCTGGCCAGCATTGCCGCGCCGCCGGAACTGGACGCAATTGCCGCCCTGCATCGCCAGGCCTTGGAAAACCTGCACGCCCCCGCCGACACGCACTTGCGATACGAACGGCTGGTGCAATTCCTGCGCACTTTCTCTTTCAACTGACATCAATCGGGCTTCAAATATTCGGTGTGCCGCCAGTTGGTTTCGGGATTTGCCAAAAGGGGAAGTCGCGAATATTCGCGAACGGCAAAAACCCATGAGGTGCGTAAGCCCAGTAACATGGAAAAGCTGAATAACAGAAATAAACACAAGTATCTGTAACAATTAAGATGTTACTTTCCGCATATCAATCTTGCCAACGCAAAGCTAAATACCATGGGCAGAATCTGGTTGGAAATACAAGATAAGCAGCGCGGCACACATAAATAGCCGTGCGCAAAACCTTGCAAAAAAGGTTTTTTCAGGGTTTGCAAGCCAAGTGAACGGGGTGCATTATCATAAGCCCGATAGCTTGGAAGCACAGAAACACTGCCGCGTCTGGCAATGATTCCCTTGGCCTGCGTATGCTTAAATGTACGTTTGCACTTGACATTTGCCAGATATGATTTTGCAACTGCCGATAAAAGACGTGACCATGAGACATTTTCTTGTTAAAGAATGGTGCTTTGATTTGTGCAAAACGCTGATTATTAAACCATTATGTATTCTAAATCAAAAGCATTTGCGTGAAACACAGCAACATTTCGGTTAATTATATGGTTTGTGGTGTAACTGCTTAAAAAAACGCGGATTTTTTTGATTTGAGAATTCCTTTATCCTATTTTCGTGTCGGCAAATAATCACGCAATCATGACAACCGGTAAGCAAGTGTTACCGATGTATTTTAAATTTTAGCAAAAATGAGCAAACTCGATACCGTACTGCTGATTGACGATGATGAAATCAACAATCTTATTTGCATGAAAATCATTAAGAAAAATGATTTTGCCAAAAGTGTTGAAACGTGTCTGGGAGCGAAACAGGCATTGAGCTACCTGCGTGATACCTTGGCCGGGGAAAATGGAAAATCGCTACCGGAATTGATTTTTTTGGACATCAATATGCCCGCCATGAATGGCTGGGACTTTTTGGAGCAGTACGAGAAAATATCGGAACTGGATCAGAAGAAAATCGTGCTCATCATGTTGTCCTCATCCATGTACGTCGACGATATCAACCGCGCCAAAACCTACGATACCGTGTCGGATTACATCACCAAGCCGCTTACCGCCGCGCATTTGCAGCAGATACAAGAGAAGTTTTTCAGCACCCACCAGTAATCCGGTGTTTCCCCGCAACTGGCCCAGATCATGCACGATGCCGATTACTGGATTAAAAAACTCCATTTGCAACCGCATCCCGAAGGCGGATATTTTGCCGAAACCTACCGCAGCACCGAAACGGTAGCCCATGCGCATTTGCCCGCCCGCTACGTTGGCAACCGCAGTTTTTCCACAGCCATTTATTTTCTCGTCAAAGGCGGCCAATTTTCGAGTCTGCACCGCATAGAATCTGATGAATTGTGGCATTTCCACACCGGAACCCGCCTGACCGTATATTACATTGACAGCCAAGGCATTCTGCAAACAATCCGTTTGGGTTCCGATCCCGATCAGAGCGAGGTTTTCCAAGCCGTGGTTCCGGCGGGTTGCTGGTTTGGCTCTGTTGTGGAAGATTCGTCGGGCTTTGCGCTGGTTGGATGCACGGTGGCTCCCGGTTTCGATTTTGCGGGTTTCGAACTGGCAGAACGCGACGAATTGACGGCCTTATTCCCTCAACATCAAGCGGCTATCGAGATGCTGACGCGTTGAGAATAGTATGGCTGGAAAAGGCCAAACCCGAAAGCCTCCCCCAACCCCCTCCGAAGGAGGGGGCTTTCGAAACTTTTCTCCCTTTCGGGGCTGGGGGCTAAATAGTATCTTTCAAAAACGCCAAACCTCCACGTATCCCTGTTCATGACGCATGGGATGGAATTATGCGTGGGTGCGTAAAACTCTTTCCCCGCGTAAACCGTTTTTGCCGCACCGGCGTTGTACTTTTGGCAAGTCATGGCAGCTTGCCGAAAACCCCTCCAAAATCTCTGCTTACCCATCCATATCCTCTACCCATGACCGACCCGAACACGGCAGGGATTTCCACCAAGCCGGTTTCCTTTGACGATACAAACATTGCGTTTTCCGCCAAATCGGATGCTGAACTGCGCAAAATATACTGGCTTTTTGCCTCCATGAACAACAATTTCTTGGTGAAAACGGGCACGGCGGCACTCAAACTGGCATTTCAAATACGATTTCCGTTGGTCAAAATCCTTGTCAGTCACACGGTATTCCGGCATTTTTGCGGCGGCGAAACCATTGCCGAATGTGGGCAAGCTATCCAAAGCCTGTGGAAATTCAACATCGGCACTATATTAGATTATTCCGTGGAAGGTGCTGAAACAACCGCCGGGTTTGAGGCAACCACCCGCGAAATTATCGCAACGATAGAAAAAGCGGCGGACAATCCGGCCATTCCCTTTTCGGTGTTCAAAGTGACTGGCGTGGCACCCACGGAGTTGCTGGCAAAAATCCAGCGCAAGGAAACACTTACGGCTGAAGAACAAGCTGATTACGAGATGGTAAAGCAACGGGTGGAACGTATTTGCCAGACGGCACACCAGCGCAACGTCCGCATTTTTGTGGATGCTGAAGAAACCCAAGTGCAGGATGCCATTGATGCGCTGGCCTACGAAATGATGGCAAAATTCAACCGCACACAGCCAATCGTGTACAATACGTATCAACTTTACCGTTGGGATATGTTGCACAATTTAAAGAATGCCCACGCTGATTCGGAAGCCAAAGGCTATTTTTTGGGTGTCAAATTGGTGCGTGGCGCGTACATGGAACGGGAACGCCGCGAGGCCGCCGACGAAAACCGCCGCGACCCCATCCAGCCCGACAAGCCAACCACCGACCGCGATTTTGACGACGCACTGGAGTTTTGTGTGCAGCATTGCCCGCAGATTGCCGTTTGCGCGGGCACGCACAACGAAAAAAGCACGCACGAATTGATACGGCTCATGCGGCAAAACGGCCTTGCACCCAACGACCCGCACGTTTTCTTCGCCCAACTCTACGGCATGAGCGACAACCTGTCGTATAATCTGGCACACGCCGGGTATAATGTTGCCAAATATGTGCCTTATGGCCCGGTGGAGGCGGTAATGCCGTATTTGTTCCGCCGCGCGTCTGAAAACACGGCCATTGCCGGACAAACCAGCCGCGAACTCAACCTGATACGCAAGGAAATGGCACGGCGGAAGGCGGCAAAATAGTATCTTTCAAAAACGCCAAACCCGGCTCAAGCGAACGCATTTGCCTTTTCAACTACTTCCTTCATGTCTTCGCGCGTATGCAAGGCACTGACAATCAGCCGGGTAATGGGCAAATGCTGCGCGGACGGATACGGAAAACTGGAAACCAGGATGCCTTGTCGGTACAGGTATCCGCACAAACCATCGGCATCGGTTTGGAAAACCGGATAATTGTCGAAAGACCGGAACAACGGCGAGGCGGAGGTTTGGGCTTTGAAAAAGATACTATTTTCAAACAGCCGCTGGCGGAGCGTTGCGTAAAGTTTTCCGGATTGCAGGAAAGCGTGCAGAAAGGCGGGGGACATTGGTGAACCCGCCGTGAAAAAAGGCGATTCCCTGAATTGCTCCAGCCGTGCACGGTTTCCCAAAATCACACCGCCCGGCAAGCCCAACGCCTTGCCCAATGAGCCGGTCACGATTAATTCCACGTGTGGCGGCGTTTGGATTTGCCCGAAAACCCCACTGCCGTCCTTGCCAATCACGCCCAAGCCGTGCGAATCGTCCACGACAACCGTAAACGTCTTGTTTTCAGGCAATTGAAAAATCCAATGGAAACCGTATTTTTCAACGTACAGCGGATTCAGAGAGTTGAGCAGCAAAATAACGTGCGGATTGGCAATGTTGGCAAGCGTTTCGGGCAGGTTTTTCATCCAGTCCGTGTACGATTGCCCGGCCATCGTGAGTGTGTTTTCCAGCCACAAGGCAGGATGCGTGTCGGGAGCGTACACAAAACTCCCCTCGGCTTGCAACTGCCTGACTACCAATTGTCCCGCCAAAAAACCGGAAGAGATTGTCAAGGCTGTTTCGGCCCCGGTGTAAGCAGCCAAATGGTTTTCCGCTTCCTCAAAAATGTCAAGCCGGACGTTGGAAATGCGCGAGTTGGAGAAATTTGTCCCGTATTGTGAAAATCCTTCCAGCAAATAGGCTTGAAACTCGGCATTACGCGCAATTCCCAAGTAAGAAGTACCACTGAAGTACAAAAACTTCCGGTTGTCAATCACGATTGTCCTTCCCGGAAGCGTGTCGGTTTTTACCATTCGGGTAGCTTAGCAAGTGGAGAAATTTCATTTACGCAGGTGCTCATTGGCTCATTTCATAAGTTCCGCCCCCGTTCCGTTGCCGTCGGCAAATTGCACTTTTCCGTAATTAACCGTTACCCCGGTTGCAATGTCCCGGCGCAGCAGCAGCGCACCATCCATGTCCACATAATCAAGCATTGGGGCCAGTTGCGCAATAGCCGAAATGCCCACCGACGATTCGGTCATGCAGCCCACCATCACCTTCATGTCCAGCCGCCGGGCCTCCGCAATCATGCGCCGTGCCGGGGTCAAGCCACCGCATTTGACCAGCTTTATATTGACACCGTGAAAATACCCGTGGCACCGCGCCACGTCGGTTTCGGCAATGCAGCTTTCATCGGCAATCAAGGGCAAAACCGAATGCGCATACACTTCCTCCATGCCTTCCCAATTGTCTGCCTTCAACGGCTGCTCAATAAATTCCACACCCAACTTCTTCAATTCCAATGAGTTGGCAATGGTTTCTTCAGGAGTCCACGCGCAGTTGGCATCCACCCGGAACACGGCATCGGTGTGGCGGCGCAACTCGCGCACAATAGCCACATCGTCGGGTGTACCGAGTTTAATCTTGTAGATCGGCCACGGCATTTCCCGGAGTTTGGCAACCATTTTCTCCACCGCGTCAATGCCGATGGTGTAGTTGGTCAAAGGCATTTTATCGGTTTGCAAACCCCACAACCGGTACAGCGGCTTGCCCAAATGTTTGCCGTACCAATCGTGCGCCGCCATGTCCAAAGCGCACTGCGCAAACGAATGGCCTTGCAGGAACGGCTGCATTTGCGCCCAGCAGGTTTCGGGGTTTTCAAGGATACTATTTTGTATTTTTCCGCGAAGGCTTTCCAAAACACCGACCATGTTTGCAAGTGTGGCACCGTAATACGGGTTGGCGGTGGCTTCGCCGTAGCCACTGCTTATGCCATCGGTCAATTCTACAATAAGCGTTTCCTGCGTGTCGCGCGAGTCGTAAGCAATGGTGAATGTGTGCCTCAACGACAGTTCGAAAGGACGGAGAATGAGTTGCATGGGCAGTCGGCATTCAGTATCGGAAGTCCAAAGCTAATCAATCCGGCGGGGATTTTTAAAAGATGGAATCGTACTGGCGACCAGACAATTGTAAGGGAATCGTGCGTTTTCAACTATGGTTCAAGTTTAATTCGGGTAGCTTTGGTACGGGTTTTGCAATCCAAAAAGATACTATTTTCAAACCGTACCAAAACAATGATGCACACGAACGCACTGAAAAAAACCGCCTTCGGAATGGTTTTGCTGCTGCTGGCCGGATTGAATGCCTGCCAGCCGGAACCCGATGAAAATCCGCAGCCGGGATTCCTGACGGGCGGCTCCGTCAAAACTTGGACAATCACGGATGCCATGCAGAACGGGCTTTCGCACCCGCGCAAATCGTGCATCGTGGGCGATGTGTATGTGTTCAACGCCGACAAGTCAGTCCGGATTGACGAAGGCGCGGTAAAATGCGCCGCCACTGACCCTCAGGCCACTAACGGGCGGTGGGCCATCAACGGCTCCACAATCACCATTGCGGAAACCGGCGGCAAAACATTGGTGGTGCTGAAGATACAGAGCCTGAACAGTTCCAAAATGGTAGCCGTATTGGACAACAACGATCCCGGTGTAACTGTGCAATACACGTTCACCGCGCAGTAGGTTCGGGCTTTTTCGGGTCAGTGAAGGCAAACGGGCGGCACGAAGGTTTCCGTGCCGCCCGTTTTTTGGCTGTTTTGCTTGAATCCAATTAAAACTACCTTTGTCCGGACAAACCCTTTCGAATATCTCCGATGAAAAAAGTCTTCATTCTCCTGCTCGCGTGCGGCGCGGTTCTTTCGGTTGCCGCCCAAAACAAAACCACCAAACCCATGAAAAACGCGAAAACCGGATTCGTCCACACGGTTTATTTCTGGCTCAAAGACGCGGACAGCCAAACGGCCAAGGATTCGCTGTATGCGGGTCTGCAAGTCCTGTCGAGCATCGGCCAGATCCGGGAGGCATACATTGGCGTTCCGGCAGCCACGCGCCGCCCCGTAATTGACCATACGTACAGTTATTCGGTCACGTTTGTATTCAAAAACAAAGCCAATCAGGATGTGTATCAGGAACATCCAGTACACCAAAAGTTCATTGCCGACTGCGCACACCTTTGGGAACGTGTGCAAGTGTATGATGCGGTGGGCCGGTAACTTGCAGTTGCCCGGCAGCAAAGAAAAATAGTATCTTTTTGAAAGCCGAAACCCGGACATGAAAAAACCTGAGACCTGTGAGGTTTTGAAAACCTCACAGGTCTCAGGTTTTTTCATCCCAAGTGAAACGTCAGCACCGGGCGTTGGGCGTGGTTGACCACATCTTCGGCGATGCTGCCCAGCAACAGGTGCGAAAACCCGGTGCGACCGTGCGTGGCCACGGCAATAATGTCGGCATCAGCCTCATCGGCAAAGTTGATGATGCCGCGTTCCTCGGTTTCATCGTTGTACGAATTGAATTCGTAGTCCGTCAAGGTATGTTTGGCCGCGAAATCCTCCATTTTTTGGCGGACATTTCGGCTCGAAGCAAACGAAAACACCGTGTTCACGTACAGCAGATGCAAATGCGCCCCAAAAAGCGACTGTATTTGCTTGAGTTGATCCACGGCTTTTTGCTGTTTGCCATCGAAATTGGTGGCAAACACGATCTTTTTTATCTCGAACACTTCCGGCAGATTCCGCACACTCAGTACCGGGCAGCCCGCCTGCCGCACCACTTTCTCGGTGTTGGAGCCAATCATGACCTCCGAAAACCCGCTTGATCCGTGCGTGCCCATCACCACCAAATCAATCTGGTGTTCCTGCACATATTCCCGCACCAGCCGGAACATCTGCCCCACTTTCACGTCGTGGTGAATTCTTAGGCTGTCATCGTCCAGATTATCAATGAGTTCCAGCATCTTGCGTTTATTCATTTCCAAAAGCTTAAGCACAAAAAGCTGATCCATGTTGGAAGTCGATACATCGCCCATGGTGTTGAAGCCCGTGTTGCCAACATATTCCTCCACGTGCAGCAGGTGAATTTCGGCATCCGTTTTCTTGGCAAAGTGAATGGCGACCCGCAAGGCATTGTCTGCCTGCTCGGAAAAGTCGGTGGGGATGAGGATTTTTTTCATGGCCGGAAACAGAGTGAAAAATGAAAATTAGGAAAATCGAAAGCAGACACCGGATAACATTTAGCAGGCAAATGTAGTTTAAGTTACCCGACGCAATGGAAATATTTCACGAAAATATTGGACAGGCTCATTTGTGCCGGAAAAGCGAAAAATGCAGCCGGGCAAACCGACCATCCCTGTTTTCAGTGCCAACAAGAGGCCGGCTTGCGGTTTGCCCGGTCATCCGATAGGGTTTTCGCTTTTTAAAAGATACTATTTTGAAAATACATTCATATTTGCAACCGGCACCAAAGGCAAATGCGCCAACCGGCAACTGATTTTCCACAACCAACCTTCTCCTTCCCATTCATGGACGACTTCACAATGCAAATCACGGATCTTTTTCCGGACGAGAGCCAAGTTCCCGAAGAATTCCGCCTGAAACAACCCATCCATCAGCGCGAGTACTTGGTAAACGGCGAAATGCGCCAATGGAGCGGCAACACCAGCGATGTGTACTCACCAGTCTGCATCCGCACCAATGGCAGCTTGCAACGCAAACACATTGGCAGCTACCCGATTGCCACCGAAACCGAAGCCATGGAAGCCCTTGATGCGGCCGTACAGGCATACAACAATGGCCGTGGCGAATGGCCGATGATGTCCGTGGTCGAGCGGATTGCCTGCATGGAAAAATTCACGGCCAAGATGATTGAGAAAAAAAAGGAAGTGGTGAACCTGCTGATGTGGGAAATCGGCAAGTCGCTGGCCGACTCCAACAAGGAATTTGACCGCACCGTTGAATACATCTACGATACCATTGACTGCCTCAAGGACATTGACCGCGCCTCGTCGCGCTTCCAGATTGAGCAGGGCATCATCGGGCAAATCCGCCGTTCGCCGCTGGGCGTGGTGCTGTGCATGGGGCCGTTCAATTACCCGCTCAACGAAACCTACACCACGCTGATACCGGCCATGCTGATGGGCAATACCGTGCTTTTCAAGCCGCCAAAGCACGGCACGCTGCTGCACTACCCGCTGCTCGAAGCCTTCCGCACGTGCTTCCCGAAGGGCGTGGTCAACACCATTTACGGGCGCGGCAACAACGTGGTTCCGGGCCTGATGCAGTCAGGCAAGATAAACGTACTGACCCTGATCGGTTCGAGCCGGGTGGCAAACGACCTCAAGAAAATGCACCCGAAAGTGAACCGCCTGCGGGCGGTATTAGGCCTGGATGCCAAAAATGCGGGCATTGTGCTTGAAAACGCGGATCTGGATTTGGCCGTGAAGGAATGCGTGTTGGGTTCGCTGTCGTTCAACGGGCAGCGTTGCACGGCCATCAAGATTATTTTTGTCCACCGTTCTATTGCCGATGTGTTTGTGGGTCGGTTTTCGGCGGCTGTCGCCAAACTCAAATACGGGATGCCTTGGGAAAAAGACGTGAACCTGACACCACTGCCCGAACCCAACAAACCAGCGTATTTAAAGGAGTGCCTCGCGGATGCAATTGCGCACGGAGCCAAGGTGATGAACGAAAACGGCGGCACGTGCGTGGAGTCGTTTTTCTACCCGGCGGTGGTGTATCCGGTAAACAGCCAGATGAAGCTGCACCACGAAGAGCAATTTGGCCCCCTGATTCCGATTGTGCCGTTTGACGACATTGAAGAGCCGATCCAATACGTGATCAACTCGGATCACGGTCAGCAGGTGAGCATTTTCGGCACGGATACCGAACAGATCGGACATTTGATTGACCCATTAGTGAACCAAGTGAGCCGCGTGAACATCAACGCCCAGTGCCAGCGCGGGCCAGACACGTTTCCGTTCACGGGCCGCAAGGATTCAGCGGAAGGCACGCTTTCGGTGGAGGATGCGCTGCGGGCTTTCTCCATCCGCACGCTGGTGGCAACCAAGGAAACCGCCGAAAACAAGGAAATCCTGAACGAGCTCATCGAAAATCACGAATCCAATTTCCTTTCAACGAAGTTTATTTTCTGAAGAGCCTCCCCCAACCCCCTCCGAAAGAGGGGGCTTTTTTTTGATAGGTTTGGCGTTTTCAAAAGATACTATTTTTAAAACGTCCAGAATACCGTCATTTTCCCTTGAAACCGTTCCGCAACTTTATCTCCGTCAGTTTGCGTTTGGTGTCCAGCGGGAAGTCGCCTTTCATGAGCCAATCGTAGAACGACGGCTCCTTTTCCAGCACTTCGGTCACGGGTTTGTCCTTGTGCTTGCCAAAGTTGAAAATCTCCTGCCCCTTGTCGTTCAGCACCATGCGGCCCGCCAAATCCACCATCTTGTGCGCGGTCAGTTCGTGGAGCCGGTGTACGTCGTTCTGTACCGGAAAATACTCCGCACCCTTTTCGTCTTTAAGCGCAACGCCTTCGTAGCGGGCCACCTGCGCACAGAGCACTTCAAACGTTGCCAGCGTGTCGGCGGCGGCACTGTGGGCGTTGATGAGTTCTTTCTGGCAATAAAACTTGTAGGCGGCGGGCAGGCTGCGCGGCTCCATGAGGTGGAATATTTTCTGCGCATCCACAAACTTGCGGCTGGCCAGGTTAAAATCCATGTCCACGCGCAAAAACTCCTCAACCAGCACCGGAATATCGAGTCGCAACACATTGAAACCCGCCAGGTCGGCTCCTTCAAAAAACCGGAAAATGTCGTGCGCCACTTCCTTGAACGTGGGCTTGTCTTTCACATCATCGTCGTAAAAGCCATGGAATACGCTGTTTTCCGCCGGAATCGGGATGGTGGGGTTCAGCAACCACGTTTTGGTTTGCGTTTCGCCGTTCACCAACGTTTTCAGGATGCTGATTTCAATCAGGCGGTCTTTGGCAACGTTGAGTCCGGTGGTTTCAATGTCGAAGAATGCGAGCGGTTTTTTAAGTTTGAGCGGGTGCATGATGGTGTCTGCTGTTTTCAGTTTAATGTTGAAAAGCGTTGTCCGGAACTTACAATCCGTTGGAAACACACAAGACGATTGGCAATCGGCTTTACAAGAATAGTATGTTTTAAAAAGCCCAAACCCGCCGGTTCGCCCGAAAGCCGACCACCGATACCGGTCTGACACACAGTGTCTGACCTGCGTTCCGTTTCATCTTGAAAATCCCCGAATCACACAAATCCTGATGCAAAAAAACCACGGCAAATCTACAGAATCTTCCGGCTCAACTCGTTCATGTCCAAGCCGTTGTAATTGCCGGAACTCATCATCAGCAGGTTGGCATTGGGCCACGACTGGGAAACCAGAAAAGACACCAGCGATTCGTTGTCCGTGAACACCTGCAAATCAGGGCGGTTAAAGGCTTCTTTCACGTCCGTTTCGGTAATGGGGTTGAGGCGTTTGTGTGCAATCGTGTGCGGGTTAAAGTAGGCAACCGCCACGTCGGCATCGCGGAAAGTATCCTTGTATTCGTGCAGGAAATCCTTGTTCAGGCTGCTGAACGTGTGCAACTCCATGCAGGCCACCAGTTTGCGGTGCGGAAACTGCGCCTTCACGGCGTGCGTGGTGGCTTCCAGTTTGGAAGGCGCGTGGGCAAAATCGCGGAAGAAAATAGTTTGGTCGTTCTCAGCCACCATTTCCATGCGCCGGGCGGCACCCTTGAAAGAGGCGATGGCCCGGTAAAACTCGGCATCCTCCACGCCCAGCCGCTCCAGCACGGTTTTCGCGCCATTCAGGTTTCGCATATTGTGTTCGCCAAAAACGCGCACCGTAACTTCGCCGCCACTGGCCGTGAGCAAAAACGTCTGCCCATCCGCGATTTTGTGCGGATGCACCGCGTACTCAAGGCGCGATACGTCCTCGCGTTCCTTGCGGCCGATCACCGTGACCAAGTCGTCGTTGTTGTCAAACACCAGCGAACCGGCTTTGGGTGTGGCTTCGGCAAAAAGCTCAAATTGTTTCACGTATTCATCAAAGTCGGGATATACGTTGATGTGATCCCAGGCAATGCCGCTGATCAAGCCGATGTGATGCCGGTAATACAAAAATTTGGGTTTGCGGTGGATGGGCGAGGCAAAATACTCGTCGCCTTCAATGATGATGATTGGCGCGTCGGTGAGTTGCACCATCGTGTCAAAACCTTCCAACTGCGCCCCAACCAAATAGTCAAACTTGCGGTTATGGTATTTAAGCACGTGCAGAATCATGGAGGTGATGGTGGTTTTGCCGTGGCTGCCCACAATCACAATGCGCTGCTTGTCAATTGATTGGTCGTAGATGAATTCGGGATATGATTGCACTTTCAATCCCAGTTCCTGCGCTTTCAGCAATTCGGGGTTGTCGGCGCGGGCATGCATTCCAAGAATCACCACATCCAGCCCGGCGTGGATTTTGTCCGCAAACCAGCCTTCTCGTTCGGGCAGCAGGCCGTGCTGTTGCAACCGGCTCCTCGACGGATCCATGATTTCATCATCCGAACCGGTAACAGTACAACCCTTTTTGTGCAGCGCAATAGCCAGGTTATGCATGGCCGCGCCGCCAATGGAAATGAAATGAACGTTCAAAACTTGTTTTTCCATGCGGACTTGAATCAATAAGCCACAAAATTAGACATCCGCGCCACAATTCCCACATTTGTGCCGCATTCGTGCGCAAACACCCGCCCACACAGACACTTGCCGAAAATATTTTGCCGTTCCGTCATAAAATTCCGTAATTTGTCGATGGCCGCCCTGATTTGATTGCCAAAAGGGGTTTGGGCTTTTAAAAACATACTATTTTCGTCACCCAACTTTCACCCATGTACAGCCGCAGTTCCAACCTCGACGGCGTGAATTACGAGATTCGCGGACCCATTTACGAACAAGCCGTGGCTTTGGAAAAGGCCGGGCACGCCATTCTCAAATTCCACATCGGCAATCCCGCGCCGTTTGGTTTCCACACCCCGGCCCACATCCAGCAGGCTTTGATTGACAATTTGGCCAATGCGCAGGGCTACGCGGCCTCGCACGGCATTGCCGAAGCCCGCGAGGCGGTGGCGCGGCACTATGCGCAACGGGGTTTCAACGGCGTGACCGACGAGACGGTTTTTATCGGCAACGGCGTGAGCGATTTGATTATGCTCAGTTTGCAGGCATTGCTGGAAAAAGACGATGAGATTTTACTGCCCATGCCCGACTATCCGCTCTGGACATCGGCGGTGCGGCTGTGCGGCGGTCAACCCGTACATTACGTGTGCGATGAACAATCCGAGTGGTTTCCCGATATTGAAGACATCCGCCGCAAAATCACGCCGCGCACCCGTGGCTTGGTTATTATAAACCCCAACAACCCGACGGGGGCGGTGTACAGCCGCGAATTTTTGGAGGAACTGCTGCAAGTGGCCCGCGAAAACGACCTGATTGTTTTTTCCGATGAGATTTATGACCGCATTCTCTACGACGAAGCCAAACACACCTCCATCGCCAGCCTCGCCGACGATGTGCTGTGCCTGACCATGAGCGGCCTGACCAAGAATTATTTCGCCGCCGGTTTCCGCGCGGGCTGGCTGGTGCTGAGTGGCAAGACCAAGCAGGCACGCGACTACATGGAAGGGCTGATGCTGCTGGCAACCATGCGTGTGTGCAGCAGTGTGCCGGCACAGTATTGCATCGGGCCAGCATTGGAGGGCTACCAGCACATTGACGATTTGGTAAAGCCCGGCGGCAGGCTGCGGCAGCAGCGCGATGCAGCGGTGCGTGCCATCAACGCCATTCCAGGGTTGAGTTGTGTCACGCCGAAAGGGGCTTTTTATGTGTTCGCCAAGATTGACACCAACATCTGCCCGATTGAGAGCGACAAGCAGTTTGTGATGGACGTGTTGCGCCAGGAAAAAGTACTGTTGGTGCAGGGTAGCGGCTTCAACCATGCCACTTCCGACCATTTCCGGGTTGTGTTCCTGCCCACCGTGGAGCAACTTGCCGAAGGCATCGGACGCGTTGGGCGGGTGATGGAACGGATGGCACTGACGGAGAACGCCTGAGTTAAAACGCCAAACCAAAAAAATTGCACCGGATATGTTTGCTTGGGCGGTTCTCGTTTTACACATACTTGTGAAACCCGCAAAACCGGTTTCATGCCCATTTTCGATGAAAACAGCCCTGTTTTTCGCCCTTGCCATTCATTTAAATGCCGCCCCGTTTCAAACCGATCTTGACCAGCAGTTAGTGGGCACTTGGATTTACACGGATGAAAAAAGCACTGGCTCCGGCGCGACTTTCATAAACCATGTCACCAAAATCAAATGGCTGTTCCGCACCGATGGCACATTCGAAAAAGGAGCCAGTCAGACCCAGAATGCCGGTCAATCGGGCAACGGCTGGTCGGAAGCATTTGAAAAAGGCACTTGGCGCACCCGTGAAGGCCAGCTTCTGACCCCGATGGTAAACAGCCAGTTGATTCCGGTTGACAACCGACGTGTCGGCACGTATTACATAGAAGGCGGGAAAATGGTTTTTACGGGGCTGGACGGCAAAAAAGCCATCTGGCGGAAGGAAATAGAGTAGCCCCCCCCGGCCCTCCCCGAAGGAGAGGGAGAAAAAAACCCCCTCTTTCGGAGGGGAGGCCGCCGGGTTTGGCGTTTTCAAAACATACTATTTTTTGGTTTCTCTTTTTTGCTCCCTCTCCCTCGGAGAGGGTTGGGGTGAGGCTGTTGGCACGGTAATTTGCGCGTCACCTTATCATACCAAACCAAATCGCCATGGCCACCGCACACCCATCCAAGAACTACAGCACCCAACTCGATTCCACGCACGAACTGCTGAACCGGGGTTTGGAATCGGCGCAGTCCATTGCGCCGCGCAACATCATGGGTTGGGCCGAAACGTTGGCTTACGAAGATTTCGGGCACATTGCCGCCGAACTCGAACATCTGGAGGATTTGGTGTCATCTCCCGAAAGCAACCCGGCCGAATTATCGGCTTGCCTTTTGAAACTAAGCCAACTCACCATTGAAGCGTCGGCGGCGGAGGAAGGTGCTCAGGGCGTGAAAATTCGGGAACTTGGAGAGATGCTGGGAGCAATGGCGCAATCGGTGCACAGTTGACCGGTGCGAAAGTGGGGGTTTCGCCTTTTCCAACGATACTATTTCAAAAATCCTGCGGATTTTGCACAAGTTGAAGCGTGTGCTACCGCCGCCTACAGACCCAATTCGCGGCTGTATGTTTCCAAATCCTTGTCGCCCCGGCCCGAGAGGTTGATTACAATCACTTCGTTGCCAGTGTTCCGCATCTGTTTCAGGTAGGCAAAGGCATGGGCCGTTTCCAAGGCCGGGATAATGCCTTCCGTGCGGCTCACTTCCAGTCCGGCCTGCAAGGCTTCATCGTCGGTGATGGCGGCAAAAATGGCGCGGCCAGTCTTAAACAAATGCGCGTGGATGGGACCGATGCCCGGATAATCCAGTCCGGCGGAAATGGAATAAGGCTCGGTAACCTGCCCGTCGTCGGTTTGCATCAATATGGTGCGGCTGCCGTGCAGAACGCCCGGCTTGCCCAAAAACGTGGTGGCTGCCGAATGGCCCGACCCCACGCCCCGGCCGGCGGCTTCCACAGCCACCAGTTTCACTTCCGGCTCATTGAGAAAATGGTAGAATGCACCCGCCGCATTAGAGCCGCCGCCCACGCAGGCAATCACGTAGTCGGGGTTTTCGCGTCCGGTTTTTTCCAGCAGCTGCTTCCTGATCTCTTCCGAAATGACCGATTGGAATCGCGCCACCATGTCCGGATACGGGTGCGGCCCCACCACCGAACCGATGATGTAGTGCGTATCCGTCGGATTGTTGATCCAGTGGCGCATGGCCTCATTGGTCGCATCTTTCAGGGTTTGGCTGCCGCACGTGGCCGCAACCACTTGTGCGCCAAGCATTTTCATGCGTTCCACGTTCGGCTTCTGGCGTTCAATGTCCAGTTTGCCCATGTACACGGTGCATTCCATGCCCATCAACGCGCACACGGTCGCGGTTGCCACGCCGTGCTGCCCGGCCCCGGTTTCGGCCACAATGCGTTTTTTGCCGAGCCGCTTGGCAATCAGTATCTGCCCCACCGTATTGTTGACCTTGTGCGCACCGGTGTGGCAAAGGTCTTCGCGCTTGAGATAAATCCGGGCATTGTATCTTTCCGACAGGCGGCTGGCCAGATACAACGGCGTGGGGCGGCCCACGTAGTCGCGCAGCAGGTGCTGGAATTCGCGCTGAAAGTCAGGCTCGCGCATGATTTTCAGGTAATTTTCGCGCAGTTCCTCCACATTCGGATACAGCATTTCGGGTACGTACGCACCGCCAAAGTCGCCGTAGTAGCCTTGCTGGCTGACCGAAAAAGAAGATTTTTTTTCCAAGGTTTCCATGTTATTTCAAAATTTTCAAGTCCAGTTCAAATCCTTGCAACACATCTCCGCCGTTGAGTTTACCCCCGGCGAAAGATACTATTTCGGTTTCCCGGCCCTGACGGTAAACATATGCCTTTTCACCGTCGGTGTCAATGAGCCACGCCAACCGGCAGCCGTTTGCCATCCATTCATCCATTTTTTCCTGGCAACCGGATAGCCGGTCCGACTTAGACATGAGTTCGATGATGAAATCAGGACAAATGTGCGTGAACGAATCTTTACCCGCCTCGGAAAACGAGTTCCACCGTTCATTCGTGATCCAAGCCACATCCGCCGCACGAACGGCGGTAGTGCGCAGCGTGAAAGCTGAGGATGAATCAAATACAAACCCCAACTTGTGCTGCCGGTTCCAAAGTCCGATCTCCAAGTTCAGTTCCGAATTTCTGAGACCGGTTCGGGGCGTGGTATTTGCCATGAGAATGATGTTCCCTTGCGCGTCGCGTTCAAATTTCAAGTGTTCATTTGCCTGGCAGAAATCATAAAACTCATCGTCGGTGAAGCGGTGCGTGTCGGGCATTTTCACACTGATGTGGTGGCCGGACGGGGTTTGGGCGGGGATTTCCAGGGTCGGCATGGGTTTGGCGGATGTGGAGGTTTGGCAGATACTTCAGTTTCACAGTTGCCGGGCATCAGTTATCCTGCAACACGGGTTTCAATTTACGCATGAACGTTTGGACTTTCACCACGTCTTTCACGCCCGGCTCGGTTTCAACACGGCTGTTGATGTCCACACCGTACAAGTTCAGACCTTGCTTTGCGAGCAAAATAGTATCTTCCAGATTGTCCAAACCCACACCGCCGCTCAGGAAAAAAGGTTTTTCGCCGTCATAATTGTTCAGGATTTTCCAGTCGAAAGCCGTGCCGTTGCCGCCGTAGGCCGCGCCTTTGGTATCGAACAGGAAATAATCGCAGTGCGGCTTGTAATTGTTCAGGCGGCTGAAATTAAATTGGTCATCCACGGCAAAAGCCTTGATCACGCTCACGCCCCGGTTTTGGATGTTGCGGCACACATCGGGCAGTTCGTCGCCATGCAGTTGTACCAGGTCGAAACCGTATTTTTTCACATTGCGCAAAATCATGTCGGGATGGGCATTCACGAAAACGCCGACTTTCTTGGTGCTGGCCGGAAACGATTTGAGCAGTTCCTCGTCCAGTTCCTCACCCACGTGGCGCGGGGATTTTTCGTGGAAGATAAAACCCATGAAATCGGGTTCCAACGCCAGTATTTCCCTGATGTTGGCTTGTGAACGCATTCCGCAAACTTTGATTTTTGTCATGACTGCTGTTGTTTTTAAGGTTGTGGTGTAGTGGCTTGGCGCATACATGTATTGTCTTTGAAAACCGTTCTTTCACTGTTTTATTGTAACCGACTCCACGAAAGCCGCAAATGCCGCCGACGGATCGGGGTGCTGCATGAAATATTCGCCAATCAAAAAGCCGTCGTAACCGTAATTCTGCCTTAACTCAAGCAATGTTTCGGGCTGGCTGATGCCGCTTTCGGAGATTTTCAGAAACTCACGGGGAATCATTTCGGCAAGTTCGCGGGAGGTGTTGATGTCGGTTTTCATGGTTTTCAGGTTGCGGTTGTTCACGCCCACCACATCCACGTATTCGTTCAGAAAGGCTGCCAATTCCTGCCGGTCGTGTATTTCCAGCAGCACTTCGAGCGTCAGGTTTTTAGCGGTCCAGGCCAGTTCGCGGCATTGCTCCGGGGTCAGGTTGGCGGCAATAAGCAAAACCGCATCGGCACCGAGGCTTTTGGCTTCGATGATCTGGTATTCGTCCACCACAAAATCCTTGCGCAAAACTGGCGTGTCGGGATTGAGCCGGCGGGCGGTGAGCAGGTCTTCGTCCAAGCCGCCAAAATACTTTTCCTCCGTCAGCACCGACAAGGCCGACGCGCCGCCCCGCACGTAGCCAACGGTCACATCATCCACGGTAACCTGCGCATTGATAATGCCTTTGGAGGGCGATTTGCGCTTGTATTCGGCAATGATGCCCGATTTTTGCGGGTTGCGCAAAGCAGCTTTCAACGACAGGGTTTCGCGTTTGAAAAAGATACTGTTTTCCAACGCATCCATGGAAACCCGGTGCTTGCGTTCGGCAATTTGCACGCGTTTATGCGCAATGATTTCGTCAAGGATATTCATGGTTTTCTCCGGTGTGCGTTTTGCGTTTTCGGTTGTGTTTGGAAACCTGCGGTTTCGCACAAGCTGAAGCGTGTGCTATCGCGCGTCACTTCCGTATCACGGCACCCAATTCCTTTTCATACAACCCAATCAGGCGTTGCATGGTTTTGTCAATTACGGCATCGGTCAGGGTTTGGGTTTCGTCTTGCAGTGTAAAACTGACCGAATAGGATTTTTTGTCCGCGCCGATTTTTTCACCTTCGTACACGTCAAACACGTTTACGGCTTTCAGCAATTTGCGTTCGGCGCGTTCGGCAAGGGCTTTTATCTCCCTGAAAGACAGCGTTTTGTCAATTACCAAAGACAAGTCGCGGCGCACTTCCGGAAACTTCGGAATATCCGCAAAAACCACCGCCGGGCTGTATTGCTCCAGCAAAAAATCCCAATCCACATCCGCATACAATACCGGAACTTTGATGTCGAGCATTTTGGCAACGGCGGGTTTGAGCATTCCCAAAGATACTATTTCGCGGTTGCCAACCTGGTAACTCAGGCCATACGCAAAGTGCGCCGCTTCGGTTTCCACGCTCTCAAACTGTTTCACCTGCATCCGGTGCAGCAGTTGCTGAACGGCCGCAGCCAAGTCGTGAAACGTGAGTGGCTGGCTTGGTGCAAGCCAACTTTCGGTGTGCGCATCGCCGGTGAGCAGCAAGGCGAGGCGTTTTTTCTCAATGTATTTCTCGTCCTTTTTGAAATAAATTTTTCCGAACTCAAACACTTTCAGGTCTTTTTGGCGGCGGTTGAGGTTGTGCGCCAGCACTTCCAAGCCCGAAAACAGCAGCGACTGGCGCATCACGGCAAGGTCTTCGCTCAGGAAATTCAGGATTTCCACATTCCCGCCGCCGGTCAGCGACGGAAATTGGGCGGCGTAGGCAGGCTTGGTCAGCGAATTGGTCAGAATTTCGTGGAAACCCTTGGCGGCCAGCAAGTTGGCTATTTTGCTTTGCAGCGTGTTTGCGTCCGGCTCGGGGAATTGCGCCAGAAAACCGGCGTTCAGGTTTTCGGACAGTTCAATATTATCAATGCCGTAAATGCGCAGTATTTCCTCCACAATGTCGGCTTCGCGCCGCACATCCACGCGGTACGGCGGCACGCTGACATGGAAGCCTTCGGGCGTTTCGTCCGAAACCCGGATGTCGAGCAGTTGCAAGGTGTTTTTGATGAATACCTGATCCAACTCCTTGCCAATCAGCCGGTTGATATTCCTGTACGTGACCGGAAATTGGAAATCCCGAACCGGATCAGGATAAATATCCGTGACCGCCGAGGCGATATCGCCGCCCGCAACTTCCCGAATCAGCAAGGCGGCGCGTTGCAAGGCATACAGTTTCAGGTTCGGGTCGGTGCCGCGTTCAAACCGGAACGACGCATCGGTTTTGAGGCCGTGCCGCTGGCCGGTTTTGCGAACCCAATCGGGCGAAAAATAGGCCACTTCTAGGAAAATCCGCGTTGTCGAGTCCCTAGTACCCGACTCCAATCCGCCCATCACGCCTGCAATCCCAACGGGTTTTTCGGCATCGCAAATCATCAGGTCGGTGGCGGCAAGGGTGCGTTCCGTTTTGTCGAGCGTGGTAAATTTGATGCCGCCGGGCAGGGTTTTCACGGTTATTTTGCCGCCCGCCAGCGCGTCTGTATCGTAGGCGTGCATGGGCTGGCCGAGTTCGTGGCAGATGAAATTGGTTACGTCCACGATGTTGTTTATCGGCTTCAGCCCAATGGCTTCCAGCCGTTTGCGCAACCATTCTGGCGAGGGCGCGACCTTCACGTTATCCATTGAAACGCCGCAAAAACGCGGACAAGCCTCCGGGTTTTCGATGGAAACGTCCACCAAAATAGTATCTTTCGGAAAGGCAAAACCCGCCACATCCGGCCAGCACAATTCGCGGCCGAGCAGGGCTTTCAGGTCGCGGGCCACACCGATGTGCGAGGCCGCGTCGGCGCGGTTGGGCGTGAGTCCGATTTCAAACACGAAATCCGGCTCCATACCGAAATGCCGCGCTGCCGGGGTTCCGTTGGGCAGGTCGGTTTGCAGCACCAAAATCCCGTCGTGCGACGCACCGATGCCGATTTCATCCTCCGCGCAAATCATGCCCTCCGACGGATGGCCGTAAACCTTGCGTTTTTCAATGCTGAATGCCGGTTTGCCTTCCTTGTCATACAGCATGGTTCCCAGCGTGGCAACGATTACCTTTTGCCCGGCCCGCACATTGGCTGCCCCGCAAACAATCGTTGAGGGCGCACCCACGCCAATGTCCACGGTGGTCAGGCTCAGTTGTTTGTCTTTGACGGCAAAGGTTTCGCAGGTTAGCACTTCGCCAACCACAAAGCCGCGCAATCCGCCCGCCACCGGTTGTATTTCCTCCATGCTTTCCACTTCCAAACCGGTGCGCGTGAGCATTTTGCCAACTTCTTCGGCGGGTTCGGGAAGGTCAATATATTGTCGCAGCCAATTGAAGGATATTTTCATAAATGTCGGATGGTTCGCCCTGAAAAGTATGGGCGAAAGTACGAAAAATAGTATCGTTGGGAAAGGCCAAACCCCGGCACGGACGCACCAGTGTTGCTTACGCTTTCGGGTATTCCCACGGTTTGCGGTAGGCACGCACGAGCAGTCGGCTGGCTTCCGGGTCGTTGGCGATGGTTTCGGTGGCTCCGTTCCACTGCACATTGCGGCCGGTTTTGGCCGAAATCATGCCGAGCAAACTCATGTTTGTGGAGCGGTGGCCTACTTCGATGTCGGCCACCGGGCGCGATTTGTTTTTGATGGCTTGCAGGAAATCCGTCCACAATTCGGCAATGTTCTGGTCGTCGGGCTGGTTCAGTTTCGGGGCTTGGCGGATGACGGGTTTGTTTTTGTTGGCCGGATAAAACGTCCAGCCATCCTGCCAACCCATGTGGAATGTGCCTTCGGTTCCGTAGAAATAGCAGCCCACATTTTCGCCTTTTTCGGCGTTGTTGGCCGCGTACTGGCGGTGCTCCCAAACGGCGGTGAACGACTCGAACTCGAACGTGGCCGTCTGGGTGTCAGGCGCATCGGTGCTGTCTTTTTTGATGTGCCGGGCAGCGGATGAAAACACGTTGCGCGGGTATTTCTCATCCGTCCACCAAAGCACCTGGTCCAGCCAGTGAATGCCCCAGTCGCCGAGTTGCCCGCTGGCAAAGTCCAGATAGTGCCGAAAGCCGCGCGGATGGATGTCGGGGTTATAGGGACGCAGCGGAGCCGGGCCGCACCAGAAATCCCAATCCAGTTCCTTGGGCGGCTCCTCGTCGGGCGTGGTTTTTCCGGCATCGCCGCCGTAATGCACGAATGCCCGAACCATGCCGATTTTGCCCGCCTTGCCCGCTTTCAGAAAGTCCATGCCCGACCGGTTGTGCGGCGATACCCGACGGTGCAAACCCACTTGGCAAACCCGCCCGTATCTGCGCGCAGCGGCCAGAATCGCCTGCCCCTCACCGATGGTGTGGCCGATGGGCTTTTCCAGGTATATGTGCGCGCCCTGTTGCATGGCCATGATTGCGGGCAGGGCGTGCCAGTGGTCGGGCGTGGCGATGATCACGATGTCGGGCTTTTCGCGGGCCAGCATTTCGCGGTAATCCTTGTAAACCCTGGGCCGGTCGCTGGTCAGTTTGCCGGTTTCGGACAAGGCGGCCTTGATTTGCCGCTGATCCACGTCGCACAGGGCCACCAGTTTCGATTCCCCGGCCTGCAAGGCGCACCTTAAAATGTTCAGACCCCACCAGCCGCTGCCCACCAACGCGGTGCGGTATTTGGGTGCGGGCCTGGCATAGGTGACCAGCGGATATGATAGCAACGTTGCACCGGTCAGGACGGTGTTTTTCAGGAAATCCTTGCGGTTCATGGCGCGTGGTTGGGATGATTTTGCGGTGAAAATAGCCAATCCGCCATCCCGGCACAACCGGGTCAGGAAAAACGCGGCTCATTCAATCACTTTCGGCACGCGGAAATGCACGCCGTCGTGTTGGGGAGCATTCTGCAAGGCCTGCTCGCGCGAAAGCGTTTCAGTTACCACATCTTCACGCAACACATTGGTTTCCAGTGTCATGTGCGTCAATGGCTCCACGCCCGAGGTATCTATTTCGCCCAGTTTGTCCACCCAGCTCAGAATCCGGTTCAGGTCGGATAGTATCTGGGCCTCGTCGCTTTCACGGATTTCCAAGCGGGCAAGGCTGGCTATTTTTTGCAGTGCTTCGCGGTCGGTGTTCATATTTGAGTCGGTTTAAACCGGGGGTGATTTTGCCGCTCCGGAAAATAGTATGTTTTGAAAAGGCAAAACCTGCTGGTTCGCCCGCAAGCCGATGCCCGGTTTCGGTCTGACACACAGTGTCTGATCTGCGTTCCGGTTTCCTCAAAATAGTATCTTTTAAAAAGGCCAAACCCACCCGGTAAAAATCCCGCGCCAGTTCACTTTTCACTTATGTATTCCCTAATTCAAAACTCAATACCGGAAAATAGTACGCCACGGCGCATGAATATCCTTTGAAAAGCCCAAACCCCCTTGCTCCCACAAGCCTCATTCCACATTTTTCCCGCGCCTGACCGAATAGGTGGCCGAAATGGGGAAATGATCGGAAAAATCCACTTCGTTGTGCACCCGGAAATTGTAGGGTTGCAGGCGGCCGTCGTAAAATTGGTTGTCGATGCGCAGAAAAAAAAACTCGCGGCTGTTGTACGTGAATCCGAAGCCGCTGCCCGCGTCTTCAAAGGTGTTGTGAAGGCGTTTGCGCATTTTCTGGTACGTGTAGCTATAAGGCATGGCATTGAAATCGCCGCACACAATTGCCGGGTGCGGGCTGTTGCGCACGTAGCGGTCAAGGGTGGTTATTTGCCGGCTGTGCGCCACAAAACCCTTTTTCAGCCGCTTCAACACATCCGTGTAGCCCGATTTTGTTTCCTCATAGTTGTCCTTGAATTCCAGCTTTTCGGCGCGGATGCTCATCGAAAACAGATGCACATTGAATACCCGAACCGTATCCGTACCGATTTTCACATCCACAAAAATACCCTTGTTCAGTGTCCGCTTGTCAAAAACAATATCGCCCGTGTTCACAATCGGGAACTTGGAGAAGATAGCCACACCGTAAAATCCTTTCCAATTATGGTCTTCCCGGAACAGCGGCGTAATGTAATAGTTATAGTCGCCGGTTCGCGCAATCTTGCTGATTGAATTGAAAGTCCGGGAGCCGTCCTGATCGTAAAATTCCTGCAAGCACTTGATGTCCGCGTCGTCGTTGCGCAGCCATTCAATGGCGTTCTTGGATTTTGTCTTATCGCCTACGTTGAAGTAATCGTGCGCATTGAAAAGCTGCGTGTTGAAGCTGAGGACCCGGAAATGGGGCTCGGCGGGTTTTTGTTCGCGCCAATGCCAGGCAAACGTGCGTTCAAACAGCGGCAAGGCCATGGCCAATGCCATGGCCGACAGCCACGCCCATTTTTTCGGCTTTCTCCATAACCAAATGGCAATCAGCAGTATATGCGCCGCCAACAGGATGGGAATGGATAATGTGACGAAACCGGCCGGCCAGAAACGTGACGGCGGAATATGGATGGAGAGGAAGGCAAAAAAACTGTAAGCCACCAGCAACCCATTGACAATAAGCAAGATACGTCGCCACTTGGACAGACCGGCGGACAATTTTTTGAAGCGGCCAAGAAAACGATGGAAAAAGGGTCGAATCATTACTCACATATCGGGAAACCCGGCTATTGCGGGCTACCGGGTGGGAACCTGCACACGCTGTTGTTCAGCATTTTGTGCCAAAAGTAGGGCATTTCCGTTGCACCACCCAAATCCAAGCAAAATTTGCGGGCAGCGGCTAGCAAAGCCACCCCTGTATTCCGGGAATGTTGTGCTTGCAAAATTTGTTTTGACGTAAGTTTACGTTACATTTGCGCATTAATTCAATGAAAGAGGGGGCAAAAGTCCCCTCTTTCCGTTTCACATGGGCGGCGCACAACCCGGATCGGAATGCCGCACCGTTGGCATCTGAGCATGAAAGAACAGGAACTAATTCGCGCATTCATTGAGTCACATCTGGAGGGTTCGGCTCTCTTCGTGGTGGACGTGCTGGCGGGCGGTTCCAAGCGCACCCCGAAGGTGACTGTGATGCTGGATGGCGATGCCGGAATTCCGATTGATGCCTGTGCCAACGCCAGCCGCGCCCTCGACGACCACATAGAATCGCTGGGATTGTTCCCGAACGGATACCTGCTTGAAGTATCTTCACCCGGCGTTGACCAGCCGCTGAGACTTGCGCGCCAATACCCTAAACACGCGGGCCGGCAATTGTTGGTACACCTGCGGGATGGCAGCGTGAAAACGGGGCGGTTGACATCGGCCGAAGGCCAGAAAATCGCGATGAATGAGGAAGCGGGCGGCCCGGGCAAGAAAAACAAGGAACCGGTTCCGGTCACCATTGACTTGGCCGATATTGATAAGGCATTCGTGTTGGTTTCGTTCAAGTAAAAACCGTACCTTTTCCCTCCGATGTTTAAGAATGCGGGGTTTGCGCTTTTCAAAAGATACTATTTCCAAACCTTTGATTTGTGCCGATTTCACTTGACTGACCTGAGAAAGTAAGATCATCAAAAACCGGAGGTTCGGCCTTTTTAAAACATACTATTTTGCCTGCCCGTTTGCAGGCATATCATTGGCATTTTAACAGTTAACAACATGGCGACAGTCAAGAACACAAGCGCGGCCAAAAACGCGGGTACCGAAAGCAGGGAACTGATTGAATCGTTCGCGGAGTTTGCACGGCTCAAAAGCATTGACCGCCCCACGATGATTCGCATCTTGGAAGATGTTTTCAGAACCATGATCCGCAAGCGGTACGGTGCCGATGAGAATTTCGACATCATCATCAACGCCGATAATGGCGACTTGGAAATATGGCGTTTCCGCGAAATCGTGGACGACGACTCGGAGGATATATGGGATCACGACAAGATTTCGCTGACCGATGCCCGCCTGATCGAGCCTGACTTTGAGGTGGGCGAGGAAGTGGCCGAAGCTATCAAGTTGGAGGAATTTGGCCGGCGCGTGGTGCAAACCGCCCGCCAGACGCTGATCCAGAAAGTGAAGGACTTGGAAAAGGATTTGCTTTTCCAGAAATACAAGGAAGTGGTGGGCGAGATTGTCGTGGCCGAAGTGTACCAGATTCTGGGCCGTGAAATCATACTGCTTGATAATGACGGAAACGAGTTGAGCCTGCCGCGTACTGAACAGATTCCGAAAGACCGTTTCCGCAAAGGCGACTCGGTGAAATCAATCGTGCACCGCGTGGAGATGATCAATGGCACGCCTAAAATCATCTTGTCGCGCACATCGCCGGTGTTCTTGGAACGCCTGTTTGAAAGCGAGGTTCCCGAAGTGTTCGACGGCATTATCGCCATCAAGAAAATAGTGCGCGAACCGGGCGAACGCGCCAAGGTTGCCGTTGAAAGCTACGACGACCGCGTGGATCCGGTGGGGGCTTGCGTGGGCATGAAAGGCTCGCGCATCCACACGATTGTGCGCGAACTGGGCAATGAGAACATTGACGTGATCAACTACACCGACAACCTTGAGCTGTTTATCAGCCGTTCGCTGAGTCCGGCAAAAATCAGCCGCATCAGCATTGATGCCGAAGAAGGCCGCGTGGCGGTGTATATGCGCCCCGATCAGGTTTCGCTGGCCATCGGCAAAAGCGGCCAGAACATCCGCTTGGCGGGAAAACTGGTGGACATGGAGATTGACGTGTACCGCGACACTGAGGAGAGCACTGACGAGGATGTGGACTTGCTCGAATTTGATGACGAAATAGAACGCTGGGTAATTGACGAGTTCCGCCGCGTCGGTTTGGATACGGCCCGCAGCATTCTGGCACTCAGCAAAGAAGACATCCTGCGGCGCACCGACTTGGAGGAGGAGACAGTGGATGATGTGCTTGGGGTGCTGAAACAGGAATTTGAAGACGCGGAGGCTCCCGAAGACAAGGGAACCCCCGAAGAAGGGTGACAAACTTTTCCCGGCAGGCTACCAAATGGGGGCAAACAAGGCCCACAGGAACTTTTAACGGGTGAAAAACCTTGTTTTAAAGGTCGGTTTTCGCAGACATAGCGTATCGTTGCCGGTACTTGCCCAAACACCGAATCCACCATTCAAGATTACTTATAGACGAACCAACGTGTTATCTTTTCTCTTTGGCAAGGAGGTATTGTTTCTGACAACGATTGGCGCTTGATTCCCCGACTCATATTTCCCAACAACACCCGAAAACTGCCAGTAGGTTTTACCGCATCCTGAGATAGTATTTTGCAAACGGACGAAATCGGAAACATTTTCCGCATTTGAGACACGCACCCCATTTGTTTGAAACCACCCAACCGAAGAGAATAAAAAAGACATTTTATACAAATTTATGGCAGAAGAAAGAATAATGCGATTGAGCCAGGTTGCCCGGCAATTGAATGTGGGCACTTCCACCATTTTGGATGTGCTTGGGCGGCGTGGTTTTAAAGTGGAAAATTCCCCGAATTCGAAAATTACCGGGGAGCAATTTGAGGTGCTGGCAAAAGAGTTCA
This sequence comes from Sphingobacteriales bacterium, assembly GCA_043789005.1. Lineage (GTDB taxonomy): Bacteria > Bacteroidota > Bacteroidia > Cytophagales > 172606-1 > Xanthocytophaga. The sequence goes on along the minus strand of JAYWIH010000014.1, from coordinate 2,639 downwards.
AGGAGTCCGCATTGGACAAGCGGGAAGCATCCAGCCTCACCATTGGCAAGAAACACAGTGACACAATGATTGTTGATGGTGGCCGCCGCGACAAAAGCAGTGACGATGATTTTTTTGTTCCCGTTCCCACCATGGAAAGGGAAACTCCCGCCAAAAAAGAGGAAATAGCGGAACCTGCAAGGGATTCTGCCACAACCGCCAAAATCGAGGAGACAGGCCGTGTAATGCTGGCGGGAACAAAAGTGCTGGGGAAAATAGAACTGGACAAGAAGGGAAATCCGATTCCTCCCAGAACCCAGCCGCCACAAGCCGCCACTCCGGTGGCAGTGGAAACCAAGGAAGTAAAAGTTGAAGAACCGGTGCGGGAAACGCCAAAGGAAGAGCCGGCAATTGTGGCTCCCGTAGCCGAGAAACAGCCCGTGGCCGTTGCGCCAACCGAACCGCCAGCGATTCCTGTTTCCGTGGCAATCAAAGACGAGCCGAAAGCCGAAGCGGAGCCAACCCCAAAAACAGCAACTCCGAATACCACAACCCAGACACCAACCCAAACAGTACCGCCGCCAACGCAAAAACCCGCCGATGAATCAACCAGTCCCACACCGGTCGAATTGGTAAAAGCCCGTGGCGAAACACTGAAAGGCTTGTCGGTGGTGGGCAAGATAGAATTGCCTGCGGATCGTGACAAACGCCGCAAGGATTCGCCGACAACCTCGGCGGAAGGAGACCGCAAGAAAAAGCGCAAGCGCAAACGCTTGAAACCGGGCCAGCCCGAAACCGCCAAACCCGTGGTGGCCGACACAAAAGCGAGAACGCCGACCGTTACAACCGGCACTACCGGTACTGCCGCCGCCAAACCGGCCGATGCCTCCAAGGCAAAACCGGCGGCGGGCAAACGGGGCGGACGCAACCGGCGCGAAGAAGTATCAACCCGAGAAGTGCAGGATCAACTGCGTGCCACGCTCAACAAAATGGGTGGCCGTGGCAGCCGTGGCAAACTGCGGGGCAGGCGCGGCGACAACGAAAATGCCACTGATGAGCCGGTCGAGGTGAACAAGTTGCGTGTGACGGAATTCATTTCCGCCAACGACTTGGCTTCGTTCATGGATGTGCCGGTCAACGATGTGATTTCGGTCTGCCTGAACTTGGGAATGTTTGTTTCCATCAACCAGCGGCTGGATGCGGAAGCCATCACCATCATTGCCGACGAGTTTGATTACGAAGTGGAATTCATCTCGGCGGAAGAGGAAATTGACGTGCGTGCCGAAGTACCCGACCTGCCCGAAAGTCTGGTGTTCCGCGCCCCGATTGTGACCATCATGGGTCACGTGGATCACGGCAAAACCTCGCTGCTCGATTATATACGCAAGGCAAAAGTGGCTTCGGGCGAGGCAGGCGGCATTACGCAGCACATTGGCGCGTACGACGTGATAATGGAGTCCGGCAAGCGGATCACCTTTTTGGATACGCCCGGCCACGAGGCTTTCACGGCCATGCGTGCCCGTGGTGCCAAAATCACCGACGTGGCCATAATAGTGGTGGCTGCCGACGACAATGTGATGCCGCAAACCAAGGAAGCCATCAACCACGCGCAAGTGGCGGGCGTACCGATAGTGATTGCCATCAACAAAGTGGATAAGGCGGGTGCCAATCCCGAAAAAATCCGTGAGGAACTTTCCCAGGAAAACGTATTGGTGGAAGAATGGGGCGGCAAATACCAGTCGCAGGAGATATCCGCAAAAACCGGACAGGGAATTGATGCATTGCTGGAGAAAGTATTGCTGGAAGCTGAAATCCAAGAACTGAAAGCAAATCCGAACAAAAAAGCCATTGGCACGGTAGTGGAAGCCGCCTTGGACAAAGGGCGCGGCTACGTTGCCACCATGATGGTGCAGGCGGGCACGATGCGCGTCGGCGACATTATTTTGGCGGGTGCGCATTATGGCCGGGTCAAGGCCATGCTCGACCACCGGGGACAGAAACTTAAAACCGCCGGGCCATCCACACCGGTGCAAGTGCTGGGCCTAGATGGCGCGCCGCAAGCGGGTGAGAAGTTTGCCATCATGGAAACCGAACGCGAAGCCCGCGAGATAGCCAACAAACGCGAGCAGATTTTGCGCGAGCAAACCATCCGTACGCGCCGGCACATCACGCTTGACGAGATTGGCCGCCGTTTGGCCATCGGTTCGTTCCGCGAACTGAACATCATTGTCAAAGGCGACGTGGATGGCTCGGTGGAGGCACTTTCCGATTCGCTGCTGCGCCTTTCAACGGAAGAAGTTCAAGTGAGGATTCTTCACAAAGGCGTGGGTCAGATTTCCGAATCGGATGTGTTGCTGGCCTCGGCCGCCGATGCTATCGTGGTTGGCTTCCAAGTCCGCCCGTCCGTCAATGCCCGCCGCTTGGCTGAACAGGAGGAGATTGAGATACGGATGTATTCAATCATTTACGATGCCATCAACGAAGTAAAAGACGCGATGGAGGGAATGCTGGCACCAACACTGGAAGAAATCATTGTGGGTACGGTGGAAGTGCGTGATGTATTCAAGATTTCCAAAATCGGCACGGTTGCCGGTTGCATGGTCATTGAAGGCAGCATCAAGCGCAACAACAAGATACGCATCATCCGCGACGGCATAGTG
>JAYWIH010000013.1:0-20485 GCA_043789005.1 Sphingobacteriales bacterium | reverse complement strand
TTTCTATGCAGTTAATCGGTTTCTAGCTAATTTAGGAAAAAATGTGAAAATCAATTTTTCCGATTTTAATCTAAAGTAATTTTACCCAAGTACTTATTTCCAATATGCGTTGTGTTTGCGGTTGCCCGGAATTATTTTCCGGAGAGGTTTGGACTTTCCGGAAGATACTATTTTGTCCTTCTGGAAGAATCCTGTGACAAGTACGACGGCTTCAGGCTGGTGCGACTTGCCGGATTTTGGAAATCTGGCAGACCTTCAACTACAAGGCTGGCGGGTTCTGCCTTTCCAGAAGGACAAAATAGTATCCCCCGGAAAGGCAGAACCCGCCAGCCTTTAATTTCCGGCTTTCAATATTCCGTAGTAATTTGCACACATGAAAGAGGCAATTACCGAACGGATCATTTTGGGCGTGGATCCGGGCACGCGGCACATGGGTTTCGGCGTGCTGAAAATACAGGGCAAGGAGGTGACACTCTTGCAGTTGGGCGTGATCAACCTGACCAAATACACCGGTCAGGAAATAAAGTTGAAAAAAATATTCGAGAAACTGACCGGCCTCATAGAAGAATACCTGCCCGACGAGATGGCGATTGAAGCTCCATTTTACGGCAAAAACGTGCAGTCCATGCTCAAATTGGGCCGGGCGCAGGGTGTGGCCATGGCCGCCGCCCTGATGCGCCAGATTCCGATTATTGAATACGCACCCAAGAAAATAAAGCAATCCGTGACCGGCAACGGCAACGCCTCCAAGGAACAAGTGGCCGCCATGATCCAGAACCTATTGAAACTCAAGGAAATACCCGAACTGCTGGATGCCACCGATGCGGTGGCCGTGGCGTTGTGCCATTTTTACCAAGGCGGAGCCACGCAAGTGCGCCAAACCAAAAGTTGGGCGGCTTTTGTGACGGCCAATGCGGACAGGATTAAGTGAATGCGGAACCGGGAACGCGGATTGCGGACTGAAAAATACCCGCCCGGAAAATGCGCCGCCCGGTAAAAGCCAATGCACCGGAAACCTGCGGAAATTGTTAGCTTTGCCATACTTTCGGGGCAAAAACCAGCGTTGAATGCGAAATAGTATCTTTTGAAACCGCCAAACCCGCCTGTTTCTTGGATGGCAAAGGGCAAACGAAAACCCCATCAATCAAAAACAACCCGTCAATGCTCCTACACATTTTCCTGCAAATAGTCACCGGCGACTCATCAGTTGCCGACAGCACCGCCACCGCCTCCACCCAAGTCGAGCTTTCGCTGCTCGATTTGCTCATCCGGGGCGGCTGGGTCATGCTGCCCATTGCGTTGCTGCTGTTTGCGGCCATTTATTTGTTCATCGAACGGACGCTCTACGTGCGTTCGGCCAGCCGCATGGATGCCGATTTTCTGGGCAAAATCCGCGACAAGCTGCGCGATGAAGACGTGCGGGGCGCAACGGATGTGTGCCGCAACGCCAAGTTTCCGATGGCCCGCATCCTTGAAAAAGGCCTGTCGCGCATTGGCTCGCCCATCCGCGATGTGGAGGCGGCCATTGAAAACACAGCCCGCGTGGAAATCTACCAGATGGAAAAAAACCTCGGCTTCCTGTCGGCCATCGCCGCCATTGCGCCCATGTTCGGCTTTCTGGGCACGGTAATCGGGATGCTCAAGCTGTTCCAAGACCTTTCCATTGCCGACAACATCAGCCTGGGTGTGATCACGGGCGGCATCTACACCAAAATGATTACCTCGGCGGCGGGCCTGATTGTGGGCGTGACGGCCTATATGTTCTACACCTATCTGAACAACATGATTGAACGCAACACGCACAAAATGGAAGTGACCGCCATTGAATTCATGGACATCCTGCACCGCCCGGTTCCGCTGAAGGAAGCGGCAAGGCGGTAAGCAAAGCCGGGTTTGTGCTTTTCAAAAGATACTGTTTTGAAACACACTATTTTGCGGGGGCGCAGCCATCGTTACCTTTAACCGGATTTATCCACTGAAAATGCCAAGTGAAAACACCATGAACGACCAAGATCGTGTTGCCGAATTGGAAGCCCGGTTTTCCGAAGCCTTGCTTGAGCTAGACCGGATTGGTCGGGATGTGTCGGCCCGCCAGTTGGCCGATGGCGGGCCCGTTACGGATCAATATTACGCGCTACGCAAGGATTTTCTGGACTTGCACGCCCAATTCGCCGATTTGCAGGCAAGATTTGCCGGGAACGATTATTTGAAATATTCGAAATTGGAAAAAATAATGCACGCCCTGCAACAGGTTTTGGACTGATAATAACCCCCGCCCACATGAATTTTCGCAAAAGACACAAAAAGGAAGTTGCCGTGGAAGCATCGGCACTTTCGGACATCCTGTTTTTCCTGCTGGTATTTTTCCTGATCATGAGCACGCTGTCCAGTGCCAATGCCATCAAACTGATGCTGCCCAAAGCCTCGACCGGGCAGACGATACCCAACAAGCAGAAAATAAACCTGTACGTGGATGCCCAATTGCAGTATTATATTGAGAAACAGCCCATCAGCTACGAAAACCTGCAAGCCGAACTGACCGCCGCCGCCAGCAAACTCGACAAGCCCACCGTTGCCCTGCGTGCCGACCAGTCCATTGCCTACGGCGAAGTGATCAAGGTCATTGACGTGTGCAACAAGGCCCGCCTGCCCGTTACGTCCATCGTGGACAAAGCCAAACAGTAGCGGCCAGCCAAGATTAAAATAGTATCTTTTGAAAACGCCAAACCTGTCTATTGACAAATACAATTAAACCACCCAAATCCTTCTCTTCATTTTTGTGAAACCAACCTTACTCATTTTAGCGGCCGGAGTCGGAAGCCGATACGGCGGCCTGAAACAAATGGACGGCATGGGGCCGTCGGGCGAGACTTTGCTTGACTATTCGGTTTTCGATGCCATCCGCGCCGGTTTCGGCAAGGTGGTTTTCGTGATCCGCAAGGACATCGAAGCCGATTTCAAGGCCATTTTCCACGAGCGGTTCAGCAGCCGGTTTCCGGTGGAATACGTGTTTCAGGAACTGGGCAAGCTGCCCGCCGGATTCACGCCGCCCGAAGGCCGCACCAAACCCTGGGGAACCGTGCACGCGGTGCTGATGGGCAAAGAAGCCGTACACGAGCCGTTCTGCATGATCAACGCCGACGATTTTTACGGCTCCGAATCGTTTGAAATCATCGCCAAGGAACTGCAGCAGATGGATCCGCAGGGCAGCACGTATTTGAACATCGGCTACAAGATCAAGAACACGCTTTCGGAACACGGCTCGGTAGCGCGCGGCGTTTTGCAGGCCGATGCCCACGGCAACCTGACCGAACTCGTGGAACGTACCAAAGTGGAAAAAACCCCCGGTGGCGCGCACTACGAAACCGAAAACGGCTGGGTGGAACTGACCGGCGACGAACCGGTTTCCATGAATTTCATGGGTTTCCCGCCGTCGGCCTTCGCGCTGATGGAGCAGTATTTTGTTGATTTCCTGAAGGTTAGCGGACAGGAAATGAAAGCCGAATGCTACATTCCCAACTTCATGGGCGACATGGCCAATGCCCAAAAAGCCCAGACCAAAGTGATTTCCACACCCGCCAAATGGTTTGGCGTAACTTACCGCGAAGACCGCGAAATGGTAGTCAAAGCCATCCGTAAATTGGTGGATGCGGGCGTGTATCCCGAAAAACTCTGGACGTGACAACAGCGCACGGCCGCAATCCAATCCGCAGCCCGCAACCGAACGTTGCGGGCTGTTTGTTTTTCAGGGGACGTTCAGCCAATTTCGCATCCAAGATCGGTATCAGCTAACAAACCGGAGTTCGGACTTGAAAAAGCACATTGTTTTCGTGGTCAATCCACGGGCGGGCACACGGTCGAAGGCCAAAATCGAAGACTTGCTGGCGGCGCATTTGCACCCGCATTCGGTTGATTATTACCGGGTTGTGCACACGGAAGCCCAAGGCCACGCCACTGAAATCGCGGCGCAAGCCGTACGCGACGGGTTTGACTGCGTGGTGGCCGTGGGCGGCGACGGAACCATGAACGAAACCGCTTCGGCATTGGTGGGCACGCCAACCGCGCTGGGCATCATCCCGCTCGGCTCGGGCAACGGCCTGGCGCGGCACTTGGGCATTCCGCTCAACACGGTCAAGGCAATCCAATTATTGAACAGTCCCGTCGAACGCATCATTGACAGCTGCACGCTCAACGGGAAGCCGTTTTTCTGCGTGGCCGGTACGGGTTTCGACGCGTACATCGGCATGAAATTCGACCAGCAAACCACGCGCGGCTTCCAGACCTACATCCGCACCACCTTGCAGGAATTTTTGACGTACCAGCCTGAGCGATACCGGATTAGCGTCGGCAGCAAGGTGTATGAAAGGCAGGCTTTTCTGGTCAGCTTTGCCAATGCCGGGCAATACGGCAATAACGCCCACATCTCGCCCAATGCCGACATTGCCGATGGCCTGGTGGATGTGTGCCTGCTGCGTCCGTTTCCGGCACCCATGGCCATTCCGATGGGTGTGCAATTGTTCGGCAAGTCGCTGCACACGTCGCCTTACTTGAAAGTGCTTCCGGTTACGGGTGTCGTTGTCGAACGCGCCGAAGCGGCTCCCGTCCACGTTGATGGCGAACCTATGCTGATGGAGGCCCGGCTGGAAGTGCGCGTGAACCCGGCAAGCCTGCGCGTATGGACGGGCTGACGGGCGTTTTGCGTTTACCGTTTTGCTTTGAAAAAAACAGTATCTTTCAAAAACACCAAACCTAGCCCAGCCAAAACCTATCCGCCGCAAAACCGCCGGACACGTTGGATATGGGATGCGAAACACATAGGTTGGGGAACAGGCATCACTAATTTGCCATCCTTGCCTGCGGGTTCGCGCAAAGCGGAAATAGACGGACGAACTGCTGTTGTAAAGATTTTAGCACCAATTTTAACAAACAATAAAAACCGCAGACAAATGAAAAAAATTACAACAACCTTGCTGGCGGTTTTTGCAGCCGTATCTTTCTCATTCGGACAGACAGAAAAAAAACATCCTGCTCCAGTCGTAAACAACAAAGTAAATTACACAGAAACTGTCACCATAGATAGTGATAAAAAAGATGCACTTTATGGAAAAGCAAAATTATGGTTTGCAAATACTTTCAAGTCGGCTAACGATGTTGTTCAACTTGATGACAAAGACAATGGGATTATTCTTGGTAAAGGAACAACCATAAAAAATGAGATGACAGGACTACAAAACGTAAGAAAAACTTGGAAGTTCACAGTGAAAATTCAAGTCAAAGACGGAAAATATAAAGCAGAAATCTATGATATCGATTACACTTTTGAAATGCCAGGTAATAACATAAACGCATCGCCCGTTATTGTAAACTTAGACCAATATTTTGATGACTCAAAAAACTATAAGGACGACGGAACTCCAAGAAATAAGACAGCAAAGTTTGGTTCAGAAGCAAATGATAACTTCAACGCACTGCTTGCAAGCATTAAAAAGATAATGACAGAAAAACTAAAGTCAGACTTTTGAGTAGCAGAAAATTGTGTTCTGCGGACAGCAGTTTTCTCAGTTGAATAGTTTTTCCTGCAAAGTTTCACATACATCTATTGGACAGTCACGACAGAAAAAACTACCACTAACAGCAGATTTGCAATAGACGAAGTTTTGTTCTCTATATGCAACTTCGCGGTTACGGCAAGTCCGGTTTTCTGAATAAACATTTGTGCCGAGAAGCCAGCCCACGGCCGATACGCGGTCTGTTGTGTGCCATTTTAAAGGGCAGCCTGAAATGAAAATCATACCGCTAACGTTGGCACTTTTGCTGCTTTCGGGCATCTGCTTCGGACAAAAGAAAATAGCACCGGGCGAATACGACTCCGGGTTGAAATTGGCGTATGACAACAGAACCAATAAACTGACGGGATATTTTGAAAACTACACAGGTTGGGACGAAGTGACAAAAGCCCCGAGGTTTTCCTGCATATTTTACATTGAAGGGATAATTGAAGGAAATACAGTCAAGATCAAGTCCTATTACCCTGGCGACAAATCCGGGGGCACCATATCAGGCACGCTTGAAGTATTGGACAGCAAGACAGTTGAAATCAAATTGACCGAAGAACACGGAGGCTGCTGGAATGTCCAACATTTTGCCGGTGAACCTGCGAGATTCGGTTTGGAAAAAGGCATGGCTTGGGTTCAAATCCGGTTTGCAACCGCAGACAAGGCCTATTTTCACGCTGAAAAGTCAGTCGGGAAAAAACAAAAATCATACTTGGTCAAAAACGACTTTGTATGTATTGAGAAAATACAGGACGGCTGGGCTTTTTGCACGTATCATGGCAAAAAAACTACGAAAGGCTGGATACGGACGGCAGACCTGAACAAAATGTGAAAGGAAAAACAGCCCATCCGCAACAGGCGGGGTTCCGTATTCCGCAGACAGTTTTGCGGTTGTAAAGAGTCAAATTTTCCGACCAATCATTTGTGCCGGAAAACTGCTGTCTTCAAGGTTCAAAAGAAACAGAAGGGTGAACCGGAAATAGTATCTTTCAAAAAGCCCAAACCCGCCTTCTTCAACTTCCATTGTCCACAGGTCAATTCAAAAATACCTGCCAATCAGGCGATTGTCCACGATGGCGCGTTTGAGTTGGCGCGGGTCAATGGTGCCCTGTTTGGCGTACACCACCTTTCCGCCCGGCTCCACCAGCATTGTATAGGGCAGCGCACCCTGCCATTTCGGGTCAATGATTTCAATCATCTTGTAAATGTCGCCCGATTCGAAGATGTAGTTTTGGTTGGATGCCTGGGTCTTTTTGAGGAATGCCAAGGCTTTTTCCTTCCGTTCCGGCTTGTCGGCACTGAGGGAGACAAACTCGAAATCGCGCCCCCGGTACATCCGGTTCATGGCCACGAACTCCGGAAATTCGGTTACGCAGGGGCCGCACCAGGTGGCCCACACATTGATCAGGCGCAGTTTGTCCGAATTGTTTTTGAGCAGGTCTTTGAGGCTGCTTTCGGTAACCGTTTCCAGTTTCACTTCTTCCTTGGCCCAGTCGGCAAAGCCTTTGGCCACGCCTTCGCCCTTGTCTTTCCATTTCACCGAACAGCCAAACGTCTTGGTTTTGGCCACTGGAACCGGTTTGTCAGCCAACAGGGCCTCTATCGCATTGCGGGCATCGTCGTTTTTGGGTGTTCCGCCGGGCTTTTCCAAATCGTCAATGCGGCCGGTGTATTGGAGTTTGCGGGCACTGTCGAACACAAAAACGTGCGGCGTGGCGGCGGCCCCGTAGGCAAGCGATGTCTTTTGGGTCTGTCCGTCGTAGAGGTACGGGAAATTGTATTTTTTCTCCTTGGCGCGTATTTTCATCTCCTCAAAACTGTCACCCATGTCGCTGTAGCCCAACTCATCGAGCCGTACCGCCGCCGGGTCGTTGGGCGAAATGGCCACCAAAGCCACTTTTTTGCCGGCATAGTCGGCAGCCATTTTCCTGACTCGGTCTTCGTAGGCTTGGGCCGTGGGGCAGTGGTTGCAGGTGAACACAACGATAAGGAGGCGGGCATTGGCGAAACTTTTGAGCGTGTACGTTTTGCCATCCGTGCCGGGCAGGCTGAAATCGGGAGCCGCCGCCCCGATTTCCAACGGTTTGGGTTCGCTGGCAAACGCGCAGCCAGCCACCAGTAATGCGAAGATGAGGATGAAAATGTGTTTTTTCATGGGACGGCAGGTGGTGGGTTCTGTCAAAAATACAAAAAACACGGGAAAAATTGACGGGCGGCGAATTTCATTTGCTGTCCAATGACAAAAGAACAACCGCACCGGCTATTTTTGCCTTTCGCAAACAAACCGGTCATTCTGTTTTATGGCAAACAAGCACAAAAACCGCGAGGGAATCGTTTATTCCACCAAAGAGGACTTTGAATACGAAACCACGCAGCCCGATGAGCCGCCCACATTGCCGCCCGCCGGGCAAAGCCTGAAAGTGCAACTGGACAAGAAAAACCGGGGCGGCAAACAAGTAACCCTCATTACGGGTTTTGTGGGTTCGCAAACCGACTTGGAAACGTTGTGCAAGCTGCTCAAAACCAAGTGCGGCGTGGGCGGCGCGGCCAAAGACGGCGAGATTTTGATCCAAGGCGATTTCCGGGAGAAAATCGTGCAGGAGTTGCAGAAGCAAAAATACAAGGCCAAAAAGCAATAGCACACGCTTCAGCTTGTGCACAAACCGCAGGTTTGAACTTTTTGAAAGATACTATTTCGCCAACGCGAAAACGGCAAACCGAAAACGCACCATGGATTACAATCACCTCAAAGCCATCCACATCATCTTCGTGACCAGTTGGTTTGCAGGGCTGTTTTACCTGCCCCGGCTGCTGGTGTACCACACCGAAGCCAACCAACGCCCCGAAACTGAGAGGCGGGTTTTGCAAGAGCAATTCCAGAAAATGGAACGCATCTTGTTCAACGCCATCATGGTTCCGGCCATGTGGCTCACGCTGCTGTCGGGAACGGGGCTGGTATATTGGCTCTGGTGGGACAATTTTGCAACCCACGGCTGGTTGCACCTGAAACTGGCTTTCGTGGCTGGCTTGGTAGTGTACCACTTCATTTGCCGCAAGTTGATTTTTGAACTGCGCACCGGCAAATTCCGCTTCACCTCGCTACAATTGCGGCTGTACAACGAACTGGCCACGGTTTTGCTGTTCGCCATCGTGTTTCTGGTCACGCTAAAAAACACGCTCGACTGGATTTGGGGCATTGTCGGCTTGGCTGCCTTCGCCATCACCATCATGGCCGCCGTGCGGGTTGTGAAGTTAGTTCGTGAGAGGAATCGTCCGGCGGATGGGGTGAGAAAACAGGCTTGACCAGTAATTTCATCCGGTTTCACGAGCCTGCAAAACCAGCCGCATCACCGTCGCCGAACTCGGGCAGATGTCCCGGAATTGAGCCGTCTGCCGGATTTCCGGTGGCGCGGTTTCGCGGCCGATTATCACAAACCCGAACTTTGCAAAATACCGGTCGGCGGTGGTTGTGATCAGGAACAACTCCCCCACTCCGTTTTCCAAAGCGTGCGATACGGCCGCATTGTACAGTTTTTTGCCGGTTTGCCGGTTCCTGAATTTCTCCGCAACCGCCAGCGAACGCAACAACGCGAAACGGCCGTACACTTCCAAGCCAACCGTTCCCACCAGTTCATCCCTGATTTCGGCCTTGAAAAAATGCGGCAGGCCTTCGGGCAGGTCGTTGGCGGGCAAACCGGCTCCGGCCAGAAAAGCGGCCACCATTTCAAAATCCAATGGTTGAATAGGCGCAATTGCGGGCGTTTCCATGTTTTTCATTTCGGGAATTTATCTTGCTGCCTTAATGCCACATTCACCAACAGAATCAACACCGGCACTTCAATGAGCGGCCCGATGACGGCGGCAAATGCCACGCCCGAATCAATGCCGAACACGGCAATGGCAACCGCAATGCCCAGTTCAAAATTATTGCCGGCGGCTGTGAATGCCAGCGAAGTGGACTTGGCATAACCGGCTCCGGCGCGTTTGGCAAGGTTGAACGCCGAGAAAAACATGAGGATAAAATAGATGACCAGCGGAATGGCAATGCGCACAACATCCAGCGGAATCCGCACAATCAGGCTGCCCTTGTAGCTGAACATGACCATAATCGTGAACAACAACGCCACCAACGTGACCGGACTAATTTTGGGGATGAAAACCCGGTTGTACCAGTCTTTCCCCTTGGCCCTGACCAGCAGGAAACGCGTCAGCATTCCGGCAAAAAACGGAATGCCCAGGTAAATGAGCACACTCTGGGCAATCTGCCCGATGCTGATGTCCACTTCCGCACCCCGCACACCAAACAGCGGCGGCAAAACGGTAACGAAAACGTAGGCATAGATGCTGTAAAACAACACTTGGAAAACACTGTTGAATGCCACCAGCCCGGCGGCATATTCGTTGTCGCCCTTCGCCAAGTCGTTCCAGACAATGACCATCGCGATGCACCGCGCAATGCCGATCATGACCAGGCCGACGAAATAATCGGGTTTGTCGGGTAGGAATACCAAGGCCAGCAGAAACATTAGCACCGGGCCGATGATCCAGTTTTGCACCAGCGACAAGAATAGTATCTTTTTGTTTTTGAAAACCCCCGGCAGTTCCTCGTACTTCACCTTTGCCAACGGCGGATACATCATAAGCACCAAACCGATGGCCAGCGGAATGTTGGTGGTGCCCGACTGGAAGCGGTTGATAAAGGCGGGCGTGCCGGGAATGAAATACCCGATGGCCACGCCAACCGCCATGGCCGCCATGATCCAGAGCGTCAGGTAACGGTCCAGGAACGAAAGATTTCGAATGGCTTTCACATCGGTTGCGGCTGTTTCCATGGGGCGGGTTTGCGGGTTTTAAAAGATACTGTCTTCAATACGCCTTGCGCAGCATATCGGCATACTCGTTTGGCAGCGGGCTGTTTTCAATGGCCTTGGCAACGTTTTCCACGTTGTACGCCACGCGGACAAATTCAACATTCAAACTGTCAGGGGTTTGCATGGACGTTTCCGGGCCAATGGTCAGCATCACGTAACAGGCCCGTGGGTCGCCATCCTTGGGTTTACCCACCGAGCCGATGTTGATGGCGTGTCGGTAAAAAACCTGTCCGTTCTGCTCATACGCCAATTTCCGGTGGTACGGCTTGTGCGTGTGCCCGAACGTCATGATGTCGGCACTGGCCTCTTCCATAATGCGCAGCAGGCTTTTCTCATCGCGGTCTTCAAACAGATATTCATTGATTTTTCGCGGGCTGCCATGTACGAGCATCAGCCGGAATCTTTCCTGGTTGAATTCAAAATCAACAGCAAAATGGCGCGGCAGGTATTTCAGGAATTGCCTTTCCTCAGTGCCGACAATCCGGTTTGTGTAATCAATCGAAACGGCCCCATTACTCTTGTCGTGGTCGGTTTTGTAGGCGCAGCCACAATTATCAGAAGCCAGCCCGATTCCTTCGTCGTAATTGCCGGCGATGGTCGGGATTTTCCGTTCCCGAATCAGCCCGATCACTTCGTTCGGATACGGCGCGTAGCCCACCAAATCGCCTTGGCAATAGATGGCATCGGGCTTCCGGCGGTCAATATCGGTCAGCACGGCTTGCAACGCGGGCAGGTTGGCGTGGATGTCGCTGAAAAGGGCTATGTTCATTTCCGTATTTTTTTAGGTTTAACAGCAATGATTTTCATTTCCGGTTTGCATGGGCGGACACCTCACATTTCCATAACTGCAATACACGCAACAATCGCCATTGAGGGGTTTTAGAGTTTGGCCGCACATTTTACATTCGTAAAAGTATTGGCAAGCGTCGGTCGGCATGGTTTCATATTTTCGATGCCCGCAATTCGGGCAAGTGATTTCGGATTGCGAAACGATATTTCTCATCATGGCAAGATTTTATATTTCACCACTGTGTAACCCGTCGAATTGATGGCCTTCGCAATCTTATCCGTATTCATTCGGGTATTGTCAAATTGAACCGTCGCCCTCCTTTTTTCATAAGAGACGGTTGATCCCGTAATTCCCTCCAGTTTGTCAATCCGTTTTTTGACTTGAAGTTCGCACCCTGCACAAGTCATCCCGCTGACCGTAAATTCAACGTTTCGCACTTGGCTTTGTTTTTTTGCCATTGCGCGTTTTTCAGACCCCGTAAAAAACACACTTGAATAAGTGGGAAATGACAGGAACAAAACAACCAGGACACTGAGAATTCCCAAAAAGGTTTTGGTCTGCCAAAAAGCGGTTTTATTCCCCGTGCTACAATCACACGCAACTCCTTTTTTCGGTTTTAATTTCCGGTACCATGCCAAACCCAAAATAAGTAAGGTGGCAACCAAGAAATATGGCCTTGCGGGTTCAAGCCACGAAAATCCGGAAGCTATACTGCCGATTCCCGTCAAAACAGCCAGCACAGGCATAATACAGCAAAGTGAAGAAGCCACTGCCATTAAAATGCTCAGATTCGGGAGCAGAACGTTTATTTTCATACAGTTAATTTTTTAAATGAACAGATTCTATGTGTCTTAATCAGACATGAACTGAAAGGCAGGGGTTTTAGTCCTCAGCAGCAGACACTCGAATTTGCGCCCATGCCGTTGCCCGGCTTTTCGGCGTAAACAGTGATGCTCCAAATGCCGGGTTTGGCGTTTTTAAAAGATACTATTTCGCTTTCGGCCAGGTAATCCTTCAAAATCCCGTCGGGCAAGACAATGGCTTTCGACTTCTGGATCTGGATGTTTTCAAAACCGGCTTCCTCGATTATGCGCAGGTATTCGGCTTTTTGGCTGGCTCCGGCCACGCAGCCCGCGTACATTTCGGCGGCTTGCCGCAAGCCTGCGGGCAGCTCGCCTTCCAGCACAACGTCCGACACGCTGAAATGGCCGCCCGGCTTCAGGATGCGGAAGGTTTCGGCAAACGCCTTGGCCTTGTCGGGCACTAGGTTCAGCACGCAATTGCTGACGACCACGTTGGCCACGCAACTCGAAACCGGCAGTTGCTCAATGTCGCCCAGCCGGAATTCGACGTTGTTCAAGCCCAGTTTTTCGGCGTTGCGGCGGGCTTTCTCAATCATAACCTCGGTCATGTCAATGCCGATCACCCGGCCCGTGGGTCCGGCAACGGCGCGGGCCACGAAGCAGTCGTTTCCGGCTCCCGAACCCAAATCCACCACCGTGTCGCCTGCCTTGATTTGGGCGTATTCGGTGGGCAGGCCGCAGCCCAGGCCCAAGTCGGCATCGGCTACGTAGCCTTGCAGTTGCGCATAGTCTTCGGCCATGATTGCCGAGTCAATAACCGAGATTCCAGTGTCGCAGCCACCCGCGCCGCAGCACGAATTTTCGTTCTGCTGCTTGGTTTGGGCGGCAATTCCGGTGTATTTTTCGCGCACGAGTTTTTTCAATTCTTCGGATGTTTCCATCAGGTTTTCCATGGTGTCGGTGATTTGTAAAGTGAAAGAAAAATAGAGGAGTACAGGAATTTACAAAGTCATTGATTCATTTTCTGCCGCACGTAGTCAAACACGTAAAACGCTTCGCTCGCAATCAGGCGGCACGTTGCGTCGTAGGCTTGGGTTTCGTTGGGTTTGCCGTCCGTGTTTTTCGGGTCTTCGTAGGGCAGCGAAACCCGCGCCGATGCGCCGTGTACCAGCGGGCAGGCTTCGTCGGCTTGGCTGCAGACCATGACCGCGCAGAACTCCGATTGCGGATTGGCTTTGTCGCTGTATTTCTTGGAAAACATGACGGGCAGCGACTGCGATTCACCGTACCCGACTGTATGGTTCGGGTTTTTTGGGTTCCGGTCATTGTCGGTCACAAAGCCCACCCGCCGCAATGCCGCCACCGCCCGCGCATTGAAAGCCGTGGCTTCCGTGCCGCCCGAAAACGTGGAAACCCGGCTGCCAAAACCGTAATATGCCGCCGCCACTTTTGCCCAAACCTGACCGAATTGGCTGCGCCGCGAGTTATGCGTGCAGATGTAAGTGAGATTGGCGGATTGCTTGGCTTTCAGTTGCGCAACCACAAAATCGCCGATTTCGCGCAAGGCTTCCTTGCGTTCTTGCGGGATTTTTGAAAAATCTCCGGGCAATGTTTCGCAGTAAGCCTGCAAGGCCGGGTAGAATATGGGTTTGGTGTCGGTCATAAACGATGAATTTAATAGCCCGCAAGCAAGCATGAGAAACAGGGTGGGTTTGGCCATTTTTCCGGATACTATTTTTGTCTTCTTGATCTTGTCATTTTGTTATGCCGGGTTTGGGCTTTTTGAAAGATACTATTTTGCGGAGTGTTTTCCACTCGTTCAGCAGCAGGTTTCTGCTTTGAAACTCTTCATGAAATCGTTCAGCAGACCGCCGATTTCCGTCCACGCGGTTTCATCCACGCAGTAACAGATGCTGGTGCCCTCAATGCTGCCCTTGATGATGCCCGCATTTTTGAGTTCCTTCAAATGCTGCGAAACGGTGGGTTGCGCCAGCGGCAGTTCGTCCACGATGTCGCCGCACACGCAGGCGTTCCGGTCAATCAGCACCTGCAAAATCGCGATCCGCGCCGGGTGCGCCAGAGCTTTGAAATAACCGGACAGCCGGTTTTGGTATTCGGTGAAATGCTCGGTTTTGGTCAGCCCCATGTTCGTTTGATTTATATATTGCAATATTACGATTAATCGGGTCGCGCTTGCAAGTTTTTCCCAAACTATTTTCCTGCCACGCGTCCCATCCATTGTATCGGCAGGCGGCTTGCCCTATTTTTGCCAGCCGTATTTTTGCCCGTAAGCCAAACCCGGCCAAAACGAAATCTTACATCCGCGTGGACGATATCATTGCTGTCAGCGACCTGACGTACGTAATCAAATCAATTCTGGAAGACGAGCCGGCCTTGCAGGACGTGCTGGTAGAGGGTGAGGTGTCCAACCTGACGCTGCACTCGTCGGGACACGCGTATTTCACGCTCAAGGACGAAGCCTCTCAGGTGTCGTGCGTCATGTTTCGCGGGCAAATCAATCCGCGCAACCGCCCGCTGCTCAAGGCCGGAGCCAAGCTTATTGTGGAGGCCAGCGTAACGGTGTATGCGGGGCGCGGGCAGTACCAGTTGCAGGTTTCGGGCATCCGGGCGGCGGGCATCGGCGACTTATTCCAGCAGTTCCAGTTGCTCAAGGAAAAACTGCAACGCGAAGGTTTGTTTGACAGTGAACTGAAAAAAACGCTGCCTGTGTTTCCGCAGCGCATCGGCATTGTCACCTCGCCCACGGGAGCCGTGATCCAAGACATGGTGCGCGTGTTTGAGCGGCGTTTTCCGTGCGTCGAAATACTGTTGTCGCCCACGCTGGTGCAGGGCGAAACTGCCGCCGCATCCATTGTCAAGGCATTGCAACGGCTTGTGGACGGACCGGATATGGACGTGATTATCATTGCGCGGGGCGGCGGCTCGGCGGAGGATTTGTGGGCTTTCAACGATGAAAACCTGGTGCGGGCGGTTTTTGCCTGTCCGGTTCCGGTGGTGTCGGCCATCGGCCACGAGACCGATTTCACGCTGCTCGACTTTGTGGCCGATGTGCGGGCCGCCACGCCCACCGCCGCCGCCGAACTCGCCACACCCGACCGCGATGAGTTGCTGTCGGTGCTGGACGGCACCAAAGCCTATTTCCTTGAACTGCTGCAAAACCAGATTCGTGAACACGAGCAGTTTCTTGACGATTATTCGGAGCGGCTGACGTGGCAAAAAAATAGTATCCTGCAAAACCAGCAAACCTCCCTCGACCTGCTCGAAGCCCGCTTGCAGGCCCTCAATCCGCAGGCGTTTCTGGAACGGGGCTTTTCCATCACCCTCAAGGATGGCAGGAAAATAGTATCTTCCGCCGGGCTGAAACCCGGCGACTTGATTGAAACTGTTTTGAAAGACGGTAGCGTACAATCGGTTGTGCAGTAGGCACTTGCAGTTGTACAACAGGCACTTGAAAGTAAAGCCGGTATCTTTTTTTTAAACCTTTTCATTCCGATTCAGTTATTCCCCTAAATAGGACGAAAGCCGCCCTTCAAAAAAACATTCAATCCATCAAAAAAAGCACTATGAAAAGTACAAATACCAAACTCAAAAGCTTAGCCTTGCTATGCCTAACAGGCCTTGCTGCCGCCTCTTGCAGTGAAGACCCTGCCGTTACGCCCCCGCCAACCGTGGTCAAGGATTGGAGCATACCCTTGTCAACGAAAAATGAAAATCCGGGCCTCGCCACCCGGAATGAAACCGGAACGGCAACCCTGCAATTGTTGTCAGACAATTCATTGAAATACACGATCAATGTCACGGGGCTTGCCTCGGGCGATGCATTAGTGGCGGCACATATCCACACGGGCGATGTGATCACAAACGGAGGTGTAATCCTGAACTTCAACCCGACATTTTCAGGTGGAACATCTTCAGGCACCATTGCAAGCGTCAGAACTTCGCTGGTGGACAGCCTGAAGAACGATGCCAACGAACTTTATTTCAACGTCCATTCAACGCAAGTGGGTTCCGGCTTGGTGAGGGGACAATTGAACACCAAACTGGAAATGGTCGCAAATGTGGTGATGAACGGAGCCAACGAGGTGCCGGCAGTGGTCACAACCGCCACTGGAGTTGCCTTGCTGAGGCTCACCTCAAATAAAAAACTGTACAGCAGGGTCACTGTCTCCGGTTTGGAAACAGGCGACGTTATGAATGCGGCACACATCCACACCGGAGCGGCCGGAGCCAACGGCCCCGTATATATTGGCCTTTACGCCAGCACGGCCGAATTCGGAACCGCAAAAATCCTGACCGTCACTGATGCCCAGATTGATGTTCTGAAAACCGGTGCCTTGTACGTGAACGCACACTCCACCATAAGGCCCACCGGTATTGTCAGAGGGCAGGTAAGATAACGGTCTGCTGATCCGAGTAATTATCTGATTAATTCATGTTACGCAAAAGTTTACCCAGCCCGTCATTGCGAGGCACGAAGCAATCTGCCGGGTTCCGTCGGCCCGCAACATTCCCGTTCGATTCGGCTCTGGAACATCCTTTCGGGGCGGCTTTTGGCGCGCCTGCCCGTGAACGGATTGCTTCGTGCCTCGCAATGACGGTTCTTTTACGCCTGCGTAACATCATCTGATTAAATCCACACCGGTTACAATTCCGAACCCAACAAAAAGCCACCTCCGGGTGGTTTTTTGTTGGGCCGCCCCGGCAAATACCTTACACCAGCCTGTTCGCCAATGTCCACGGGCTCGCATCCGGCAGTTTTTCACGTATCCACAAGAAAACCGGGAAAACACATAGATTTGCGTGGCAACACCTGAGAAAACATGAACGGATAGGCTGCCAACTTTCATTTGAAAATTGACATGAACCGCGTCCGCGAAGCGTAGGGCTTGTGGCAGGACGGCAGCCAGACATTTGATGGCTCGCCCACGCTTTTTGAAGAGGTTGCACGGTTCAGCCAGAAAATAGTATCCTGCAAAACCGGCAAACCTCCCTCGCCCCGCTTGCAGGCCCTCAATCCGCAGGCGTTTCTGGAACGGGGCTTTTCCGTGACCCTCAAGGATGGCAGGAAAATAGTATCTTCCGCCGGGCCGAAACCCGGCGATTTGATTGAAGCCGTCCTGAAAAACAGCAACACACAATCCATTATCCGATGAAACACGTGACGATTGCCAAGGAAATGTTCGTTGAAAACCGGAAAAACCTCGCAAAACTGCTCAAACCCGGCAGCATTGCCATTTTCCACTCCAATGACACCATGCCCACCAATGCCGACGGAACCATGCGTTTCCGGCAGAACAACGACCTTTTTTACCTTTCCGGCGTGGATCAGGAAGAAACCGTGCTGGTGATGGCACCGGATTTTCCGGATTCCAAATACCGCGAGATGCTTTTTGTCCGCGAAACCAGCGAACAGATTGCCACGTGGGAGGGACACAAGCTGAGCCAGGCGCAGGCAACCGAACTGTCGGGCATCCAGACGGTGTACTGGACCGACCGGTTTTTGCCGATGCTGCAAATCCTGTTTCCCGAATGCGAAAACATCTATCTGAACACCAACGAACACAGCCGCGCCCTGGTGGAGGTGCAGACGCGCAATGCCCGGTTTGTTGCGTATTGCAAGCAGCATTTTCCGTTGCACACCTATTTGCGGGCGGCTCCGCTGATGCAGCAGTTGCGCACCATAAAATCGGCTACGGAAATCGGCTTGCTGCAAGAAGCCTGCGACCTGACCGAACTTGGATTCCGCCGGATCCTGCCATTTGTGAAGCCCGGCGTGATGGAATATGAAATCGAAGCCGAACTTGCCCATGAGTTCATGCGGGCCGGGGCCGGGTTTGCGGGCTACCAGCCCATCATTGCCTCCGGGGCCAACACGTGTGTGCTCCACTACACCGAAAACAGCCGCGCCTGCCACAACGGCGACTTGCTGCTCATGGATTTTGCCGCCGGCCATGCCAACTACAACGCCGACCTGACGCGCACCATCCCGGTCAACGGCCGCTTTTCGCCGCGCCAACGCCAAGTATACGATGCCGTACTGCGCGTAATGAAAGCCGCCTCCGAGATGCTCGTGACCGGCAACCTTTGGGATGAATACCAGAAGGAAGCGGGCAAGATAATGGAAGGCGAACTGATAGATTTGGGCCTGCTGGACAGACACGACGTGGCCCGGCAGGATGCGGAAAACCCGCTGTACAAGCAATATTTCATGCACGGAACATCGCACCATCTGGGGCTGGATGTGCATGATGTGGGCAGCCGCTACCGCCGCTTTGAGCCGGGCATGGTGTTTACCTGCGAGCCGGGCATCTATATCCGCGACGAAAACCTGGGCATCCGGCTGGAAGACAACATTGTGATCACCGAAACCGGCAACCGCGACCTGATGGCAACGATTCCGGTTGAAGTCGGCGAGATTGAGGAACTGATGAATGCCGGAAAATAGCATCCCCGCTAAAGACGGGGCTTTCAGCTTTCAAAAAGCCCAAACCCGCCGCCGCGAATTCAGTCAAAACCCATCACCTGCTTTCGGATGATGTCCGGTTTGCCTTCAATATCATAAACCATCTTGCCGAGCGAGGCGAACACGCTGATTTTTTTGACGTTCTGCGAACGCAGCTTATCCAATGCCTTGCCATTGAGGCTGTAAAAGGCAAACAGGTGGCAGCCATAATCCAACGCACTCCGGCGCGAGTTGTAGTCTCCGCGTGCACGCAGGGCAAGGCTGCTGCCATCGTCGAATATCAACTCCGCAACATCGCCTTCACTAATGCTGAAAACGCTGGTGCGCCCCGTCTGGATGGTCAGGCACAAGGAAATACCCGTTTCGGACTTGTAAACGCTGCTCTTGACAATCTCGCCGATTGAATTCCTCGCTCCCGGCGCAGTGTGGATTCTTTTTTCGGGGGTCGAATAAACCGTGTCGCCTTTGCTGGTAATTTCCGTCTTGACCTTAAATTGGCCGTGGCTGGCAATTGGGCTTAAAAGGCCGAGCAGGAGCAACAGGTTTTTCATGGGTGCGGGCATTGGAGTTGGTGGAAGGTGCAAACTGTCGGTATTCCGGTGGTGCATTCATGACTGCGGCGCAAACCAAAGGTAACCTAACCGGAGTTTGAGTTTAAAAACGTTATTTTGTAAATTGGCACAAAACATAAACCCGTTTCATGTATGCTCGCACCAACGGATGGACTCAACGACCTTCAGAAAGAATTGCTGAAACTGTATGCCAACAGCATATCTGAAGAATCGCTTTTGGAAATAAAATCGCTTCTGTCACAGTTTTTCGCCCGGAAAGCCACCGAGGAAATGGATGTCTTCATGGTGGAGAAAGGTTTGACCGGCAAAGATATGGTTGATTGGGCCAATGAACACAGCCGCAGTGAAAGTAGTCATTGACACCAACGTCATGGTTGCCGCTATCGGTAGGCAGTCGCCTTTCCGGTGGATATTTGACTGTCTGATTGACGGCAGGCTTTCACTTTGCGTCTCAATGGAGATTCTGCTGGAATACCGGGAAATCTTGGAACGAAAAACTTCGGCATCAATCGCTGAAAACGTTGTCAATTTCATAACCATCAGTCCGTTTACCCAAAAAACCGATGTTTTCTACCGTTTCAATCTTATCAGCCAAGATCCGGACGACAACAAGTACGCTGATTGTGCGGTTTTGTCCGGTGCGGCTTGCATTATTTCCAACGACCGGCATTTTCGGCAATTGAAGGAAATTGACTTTCCCAAAATCCAAATCCTGACATTGGCTGAATTTGAAAAGGAATACAAACAGCATCTTGCGGGCTGAAAAAACCAGCCGCCGCAAGTCGGGCGGTGCATAACCTGAGGCAAGTCATGACAGAACACATACCGTCCTGAAAATCCCGATTCAAAAAAATAGTATCCTCCAAAAAGCCCAAACCCCTACCGGCAAAGTCAACTGTCAAAGCGGGTTGCGTCCACGATGCCGGGCACTTTGCCGAGCCTTTTCATGAGTGTTTCCAAGTGGCTCGTGTCGTTGACAAAGAGCATGATGTTGCCCTCGAAAATGCCGTCGTTGGTTTCGATCTTTATCGAACGCATATTCACCTTCAGTTCAGTGGAGATAATGCGCGTCACATCGCTGACCAGACCCACCCGGTCAATGCCCGTCAGGCGCAGGCCCGCCAAAAACGCCAGTTCCTTTTGCGAAGTCCACTTGGCCTTGATGATGCGGTAGCCGTAGTTGGACATCAGTTCCACGGCATTGGGGCACGTGGTGCGGTGTATTTTTATGCCTTCGTTCACGGTCACAAAGCCAAACACGTCGTCGCCCGGAATCGGGTTGCAGCACTTGGCGAGTTCATAGTCAATCTGGTCCATGTCCTCACCGATCAGCAGCATATCCGAATCCACGCCGCGCACCTTTTTTATCTCCACTTCAAACGCCTTGGCATCGTTGAATTCGCGTTTGTT
>JAYWIH010000012.1:0-5274 GCA_043789005.1 Sphingobacteriales bacterium | reverse complement strand
CAAAAAAAGGGAGCCTTTGCTCCCCTCTCAGCAGGAGAGGGGCCGGGGGTGAGGTTCTCTACACCAAATGCCGCACGGCAACTTTTTTTTCACAATTTTTCCGATTTCCATGCTCGAACAAGGCCAAGTCCACACGTACAAATTCTCCTTTACCCAAGCCGATGTGGAGGCATTTGCCCGCATCTCCGGCGATACCAACCCGCTGCATCTGGATGCGGATTACGCCGCCAAAACGGTATTCCGCCGGCCAATCATGCACGGCTTTCTGGGGGCAAGTGTCTTTTCAAAAGTCATGGGCACGCGGTTTCCCGGCGAAGGCAGCATTTATTTGAAGCAGAGCATGGAATTCCTGCAACCGATGTTTACGGATGTGGCCTACGAGGCCGTCTTCACGGTCATGGAAATATTGCCCAAGTCGTCGGCGCGGATTGAAACCAGAATCGTGGAATCGGAAAGCGGCAAAACCGTGACCCTCGGCGAGGCCACGGTAATGAACCGGCAGTTGATACCGAAATAGCGCCAAGGCAGCCTGCCCCAACCCGCTCCGAAAGAGGGGGCTTAAAAAACAGTATCTTTTGAAAACGCCAAACCGCTTGTTGTCGTGGAAGCCGATGCGCGATACCGGTCTGACACACAGTGTTTGACCTATGTTCTGGTCTCCCCAGAATAGTATCTTTTAAAAATCTCAAACCCACCCTTTTCAAAAGTCCCCTCTTTCGGAGGGGATTCAGGGGAGGCTTTTTCATCCGCCAATATCCAGCATGGACAGCGCACTGCCCGAAAAGCGGGTCTTTTTCTGGTGCATTGCCTGTTGCAGCCTCGCGCTGATTTGCTGCGGTTGGTGGAGAAGCCCGGCGATGGAAATGGGCGTGTTGTCGCTCAGGCAGCCGAAAATGTTGCCGTGGCTGTCGAGCCGGAGGCGGTTGCAATCATTGCAAAACGGATCGGATTCATTGGAAATCACCCCGAACCGGTAGCCGCCGAGCAGTTGCCAGTATTTGGCCGTGGCCGATGGCTGGCGGGGCAGCGGCTGGCAATCATATTGGCGGGCAACCACGCCCACGATTTCCGCCTCCGGAAAAAAAAGATTCCCGGAATTGCCGTGCAAATGCCCCATCCGCATCAGTTCCAGAAACCTTATGCTGATGTTGCGGTCTTTGGCAAAGTCCAGCAGCAGCAGTATCTGGCTGTCGTTCAGGCCGCGCACCACCACGCAATTCAGCTTCACCTCCAAGCCCAACGCCACGGCTTTTTCAATGCCTTCCAGTATTTTCCCCAAGTTGCGCCGCCGGCTGATTTGGAAAAACGGCTCCGGCTCCAGCGCATCCAACGAAACGTTCAGCGAGGTCAGTCCGGCTTCGGCATAGGCAGCGATTTTGCCGGCCAGCAGGTAGCCGTTGGTCGTCATTTTAATGGCCGCAATGCCCAGATTCCTGATTCCCTGCATCAGCGGCAGCAAATCGCGGTACAGCGTCGGTTCGCCGCCCGTGAGCCGGATGGTTTCCAAACCCAGAATCCGGTGCAAGGCGGCAATGGTTTCCAAGAATCCTCCAACGGTGAGCGGTTGTCGGGAATCCTTTTGTGGCAACGCATTTTCCGTTGGCGGCACGGCGGTTTCCTCCACGCAATACACGCAGCCCAAGTTGCAGGCGTTGGTCAGGCTGACCCGCAGCGTCTTGAATTGCCGTCCGTATGCGTCGGTGGGGGATGTCATTCACTCATTTGTTGAAGGGGAACTGGTTGTGCGTAGTCTTCAGACTACGCACTTTCTATGCCGGTAGTCTTCGGACTACCGAAAACGCAACGCGTTTTTACGGTACTGCCGGGTTTGGGTCTTTTGAAAGATACTATTCTGCCGAAATCATTTTGCCCGTTGCCGCACGGTTTCGTAAAGCACCACGCCCGCCGAAACCGACACGTTGAGCGAACCGATTTTGCCGGACATCGGTATTTTCACCATGGCATCGGCCTTGCGCAGCAACTCATCAGAAATGCCGTCTTCCTCCGAACCCAGAATCACCGCCGCCGGCCCCGACATATCGGCTTGGTACAGCACGGTTGCGGCTTTTTCGGTGCAGGCAAACACTTGGATTCCAGAGGATTGCAAAAAATTGACGGTATGCACCAAGTCGGCTTCGCGGCACACGGGCATGAAATTCAACGCGCCAGACGAGGTTTTTACCGCATCGGCATTGATTTGGGCGGCTCCCTTGACGGGAATCACAATGGCGTGTACGCCCGAACATTCGGCGGCACGGGCAATGGCCCCGAAATTGCGCACATCGGTAATGCGGTCCAGAATCAGGATCAGGGGCGTTTCGCCGCGTTCGTAGGCACTGCTCACCACATTGTGGAGTTGCGCGTAATTGACCGCCGACACGAAGGCAATCACGCCTTGGTGGTTTTTGCGGGTAATGTAGTCCAGCCGTTCCTTGGCCACGCGCTGCACGAAAACGTGGCGTTCCTTGGCCACTTCCAGCAGTTCGGCAAAGTTTTCGCCAGCACCCAAGTCTTTCTGCACCAGCAGTTTGTCTATCTCTTTACCGGCACGCATGGTTTCAATCACGGCGCGGATGCCAAAAGCAAGGTCTTTACTCAATTGGTTGTGTTTGGTTAGTTGAAGGAGGTTTCGGGTTTCGCAAAGATACTATTTTGCGCTCCCCTTCGGGGCTGGGGGCTACTCCACCACGCCCTTGCGCCATTCCTCCACCACCGGATACCAGATCGGTTCGTACTCCACGTAGCGCACCAGTTCGTAATAATCGTCGGTAAAGGCATTGGCGCGGCGCAGGAAGGTGAAATTGATTTCCGAAAAATTGGCGTTTTGCGTGTACGTCCATACTTCTTTGTCGCGCAGGCGGCTCACTTGGTTGGGCTGGCCCAGCACCATGTACACCATGCCCATGTCCGTTTTCCATCCTTCCTTATAGCTCGTAAACAACCGGTTGGCGGCCATCACGCGGCCATAATACGCCCGTATGCTGCGTTTGGCGCGGGTTTCGCTGTTGCTGGCCAGCCGCAGCCAGTAATTGTCCAGCGTTTTCTTGGGCGCGGTGGTGGTTTGCAGTTCCTTAAGTTCGTTTTTGGTGCTGATGTAAATAAGCGGCTTCACTAGGTCGGCGGGGCGGGTATAGCGCGGGTAGCGTTTATCAGTGATGCGCAGGCTCACGCCGGTATTCTGGGCGGTGTCTTCCCGGAAAAAATACAGTCCAGGTTGTGTCAGCATGAAAGCCGTATTGGTGCGGATGGTGAACAGCGAATCGGTTTGCAGGGTGCGCGGCACGTTTTTGGGAGCCGTGCCCATCGGCGACGGGGCCGGTTCAAAATCCTGATCGTAGCGGGTCACGGTCACGGTGCGGCTTTGCCCGCCAAGGCTCATAAATTGCAGGGTGTCTTGTGCCGAGGCAAAGTTCCTAACCGCCGGAAAACGGCCGGTACGGTCAAAAACCGCGTAGGTGTCGCTCAGGCGGTTGGGCGCAAACCGGAGCGGCACATCCTGCAAGGCTTTTTTGCCCGATGCGATGTGGTTCACCTCCAGCAGCAGCAGGGCCGCCGGTATCTGGAGTTTGGCCACATCGAAGCTGAACAGGAACACGTCCGGCTCGGCCTGCCGCACATCGGCGGCGGCGAGTTTCACGTTTTTGCGTTGCAGCACGTCGCGGCTATTGTAGTCGGGCAGGATGGCGTAGTTGAAAATAAACTCGTTGGCAAACCGTTCGGGAGTCATGGTTTGGTAGCCGCCCAGCACTTGCGCCTCCGCAAAAACCCGCACCGCCGTGTCGGCAAGTAGGGTCTTGGTTCTGAGCAGCAGCGTGACTTCCTCGGCCATGGCGGGTTTGCCGCCCGGCTTGCCAGCGGTTTTGAGGGTGGGCGGGCGGTTGCAGGCAACCGCAAAAGCCAGGCTGCCGACAACCATCATAAATGCGTGTTTCAGGTTCATGTTGTGTTTGTTGTCTTTGTGGCGGCCAAGATACCATTGCCGTCCGGAAAGCGGAATCAACTTTCGGAAACGAAAAAAGCACCTGTTGCGTAAAATTCGTTAATTTTGCCGGAGTTCCAGCATTTTCCGGGCGTTTTCCGGTTCCAACAGAAACAATCCCATGCCGCCCATCCGTTGAAAAACGAATGTCACCGGTTTTTCAGTGTTCCAACCCAAAAAAATATGCCCCTTCTTGCCGGGGCGCAACCTTGTTTGAAGCCGGGTTTGGGCTTTTACAGACATACTATTTTCCGGAAACGGTAAACGCAAAACAAACAGCACTTATGGATGCCATAAACCCGACATACACCGATGCCGCCAATATGGCGCAGTTAGCCGCCGATTTCCAGGCCGGACTGCCTTACAAGCATCTGGTGCTGGATAATTTCCTGCGCCAAGATGTGGCCGATGCGCTGTACGACAGTTTCCCGTCGGTGGACAAGCTGGCCAAGCACTACAAGGGCCTGAACGAAAACAAGTCCGAAGGTTCCAATTTCAGTGATTTCGCGCCGGTGTTCACGCAGGTGCGCCAGGAAATCATGTCGCCCGCGTTTGCGCAGTGGATGCAGCAGGTAACGGGCATCAGCGGCGTGTACGTGACCGATGACAGCCTCGGCACGGGCCTGCATCAAGGCGGCGATGGCAGTTTTCTGGACATCCACGTGGATTTCAACATCCACCACGTCAAGAATGTGCACCGCCGGTTGAATATGCTGATTTACCTAAACAAGAACTGGAAGCCCGAATACGGCGGTGCCATGGAAATGTGGAACGCCGACATGAGCCAATGCACCAAAAGAGTGCCCTGTGACTTCAACCGCTGCCTCATTTTCGAAACCAACGACATTTCGTACCACGGCTACTCCAAGGTATCGCTGCCGCCGGGCATGACGCGCAAGTCGTTTTACACGTATTTCTACACTGAAATCACCGACAAGGCTCTGCTGAACAAATACCACGACACCATTTTCAAGCCCAAACCTGAAGACAGCACGCTCAAAAAAGTGCAGACCAACACCAAGGAAACCGCCAAAAACTTCGTAAAGGGCACGCTGAAGAAGATGGGCGTGAAATTTTGAATGCGGAATGAATGACAGAATGAGTGAATTTGAAAATAACCGGATTTGCCCGGCATCCGTGCGCGACTTTGAAAATAGTATCTTTTAAAAAGCCCAAACCCCGCATTCCGCATTCGAAACTTATGGCTTTCAGCACCACCGAAATCACTTCCGATGAGATTGTTTCGGACAACCCGATCCACCAGCGGCTCCTGTTTGCCTACCACGAGGCAACCA
>JAYWIH010000011.1:0-5315 GCA_043789005.1 Sphingobacteriales bacterium | reverse complement strand
GCAGGAATTTGCCAAGGCAGGCAATATTTTCAACGAACTTAAGCGCACTTCCAACAAATACACGTTTCCGGCCAGCTACTATGCCGGTTACTGCAATTACCGGCTGGGTAACTACACCGAAGCCCTGGCCGATTTGCGCCGCGCCGCCCAAAGCCCCGAATACGCGCCGATGGTGCCCTACATGATTGCCAATGTGTATTACAAGCAGGGCCAATATGACGAACTGATTGAATACGGGCAGACGCTGGCGGGCAGCAAGGACATCCGCAACGCCGACGAGGTTTTCCTGCTGGTGGGCGAGGCGCACTACCGCAAAGGCGATTACGCCAATGCGGCCAAATACCTGAAAGAGTCGGTTGCCAAAGGAAAATCGAAGCCCGCCCCCGAAATCGCCTACCGCCTGGCCTACGCGCAGTACAAGACGGAAGAGTACCAGGCGGCGGCGGAAAACTTCAAAATATCGGCCACCGGAGCCAAAGACACGCTGGCGCAGTATGCGGCCTACCATTTGGGCCTGTCTTATTTGCAAACCGGCAACAAGCCCTTTGCCCTGACGGCCTTTGACCAAGCCCGGCGCGGCAAAGCCAACAAGCAGATTGCCGAGGATGCGGCGTATTACCACGCCAAAGTCAGTTTTGAGACCAATGCCGGTCCGGAAACCACCACGCTGCTCAAGGATTTCCTGAAAAACCATCCCAACAGTCCGCGCAAGAACGAAGTGAGCGAATTGCTCAGCGAGTCGTACCTGACATCGAACAACTACAACGAGGCCCTTGCCCAGATTGAAGGCATGACCAGCCGCACGCCGCGCATTGATGCGGCCTACCAGCGGGCCACGTTCAACAAGGGCGCGGAATTGTTCAACAAGGATCAATATGCCGAGGCGTTGGCCCAGTTCCAGAAGTCGCTCTCACGCCCGCAGGAGGATGAACTGACGGTGGCGGCGCGTTTCTGGTCGGGCGAGGCACAGTCGGCGTTGCGCAACTATCCGGCCGCCGTAACCGAATATGCCGCCGTTTTCCGCGAAACGCAGCCCAAGAACACTGATTTCCACCAGCGCAGCCGTTACGGCATCGGCTATGCGTATTACAACAACAAGGAATACGACAAGGCTGCCGTGCATTTCCGCGAGTATGCCGCCGCTGTGGGAGCCAATGGCAAGAACTATGCCGACGCGCTGGTGCGGCTGGGCGATTGCTACTTGGTTGCCAAAAACTTCGATGCCGCCATCAAGCAATACGACTTGGCGTTGGCGCAGCCGGGAGCCGAAAAAGACTATATCCTGTTCCAGAAAGCCAACGCCCAGAATTACAGCGGCCGCGCCGACGAGGCTCGCCGCAACTTTGATGAGCTGGCGGCCAAATACCCCAACTCGCGGTATGCAGACAATGCGCTGTACCAACGCGCCGATGTGGATTTTGAGAAGGGCAACTACCAGGCCGCCATCACCGGGTTCACGCGCGTCATTGACTCCAAGTCGGGCGGCGGCGTGGTTCCGTTCGCCTTGCAGAAACGCGCCCAAGCCTACAGCAACCTGCAACAACACGACAAGGCGGTGACCGACTACCAGAAAGTGCTGAACCAGTACCCCAAAAGCAAGGTCGCCAACAATTCGCTGCTGGGCTTGCAGGAGGCACTGGCTTCGGCGGGGCGCAGCGATGAATTTGCCGATTACCTGAACAAGTATAAAACCGCCAACCCGCAGGATAATTCAACGGAAAGCATTGAGTATGACGCAGCCAAGTCGCTGTATACCAACGAGAAATACCCGCAGGCAATCACGGCTCTGGAGGCTTTCATCCGCAGCCATCCGCAATCATCGCAGATATACGATGCCCGCTATTACATTGCCGATGCGTATTTCCGCTTTGGCGACCGGCCCAATGCCATGAAAAATTTCCGGCAGGTAGTCAGCGAAAACCGCAGCCAATTTGCCAACCGCGCCGTAGGCCGCATGGGCGATTTGGAACTGAACGCCAAAAACCACGCCGCCGCCGCCGGGCATTACCGGCAGTTGCTGGGCGGCCAGCAAAGCAAAAAGGAGCAGACTGCCGCCCTTGCGGGTCTGCTGGAAGCATATTACCAACTGCCCAACTACGATTCGGCGCGGTATTATGCCACGCAGGTGGTGGCTACGGGCGGTGCGTCGCCCAGCGCCGTGAACAAGGCTTTGCTCTACAAGGGGAAATCGTATTACCTGCAAAACAACTACGACCGGGCCGTGGACGAACTGCTCGCTGCCGCCAATTCTGCCCAAGACGAATACGGGGCCGAAGCCCAATATCTGGTTGCCGACGCGCTGCACAAGCAGAAAAAATACAAGCAGTCGCTGGAGATGTGCTTTGTGGTGAACGACAAATTTGCGGCGCAGGACAAATGGCGCGGTAAGGCTTTTTTGCTCGTGGCCGACAATTACTTGGCTCTCAACGAAACATTCCAGGCCAAATCCACGCTGCAATCGGTCATTGAAAATTCGGAGGACAAAGAAATCATTGCCGCCGCCAAGGAAAAACTGAAAGCAATGGAGGGAAAATGAAAGGGAAGCCCCCCGAAAGCGGCGATTTTTAAACGGGCGGGTTTGGGCTTTCCAGAAGATACTATTTGTCGG
Organism: Sphingobacteriales bacterium; assembly: GCA_043789005.1. Classification (GTDB taxonomy): domain Bacteria; phylum Bacteroidota; class Bacteroidia; order Cytophagales; family 172606-1; genus Xanthocytophaga. The sequence goes on along the minus strand of JAYWIH010000011.1, from coordinate 2,707 downwards.
GATGTTTTTTGGCCTTTGGCCCGGCAAGTCGCGTTTTCAGCGTGCGGCCGTGAAACGCAGGTCAGACACTGTGTGTCAGACCGGAACCAACGGAATTGCCCGGATTTTGCCGGGGTTCCCGACTGCGAAAAACCTTGAACGCAACCAATCATGATCCGGGCAATTCCAATTCACCCATCTATCATTCAAAATTCCGAATCGAAAAAAAATAGTATGTTCCAAAAAGCCCAAACCTGCCTTTCCATCAATGAAATCCACGGAAAAAACCGTTGGCCGCTAATCCTTTGCCTGCTGGCATTTCCGGTTTTGCTCGTGGCCCAGCCAACCAAACCGGCCAAGAAAGGCGAGATTGAAACCGAGGAAATCGTGATTGAGAAAAGCCGCGCCATCACGCTGCCCGAAGCCGAACGCAACTTTGAGAAAGTGACCACACTGGCCAAAAAACCCGAAAACGCCGCCCAAAAATACGAGGCCACCGACCGAAACCTGAAACTGGCCGACCTGAACACCAAATTCCGGATATTGCAGATGGCCCAGGAACCGGCCAAGGAGTCAACGGGCAATTACCTGAAAGCCGCTTTGGGCAACTACATGGGCATTTATGGCGATGCTTTCTTTGGTTCCAAGCGAAAAGACGCGTTTTCGTGGAATGCGCGGGGCAAATTCCTGTCGTTTGGCAAAGGCCCCGTCAACGGCAACAACTCGGCCACGCAGGAAAGCCTGCTGAGCGGCAACGTCAAGTTCATCGCCGATGCCCTGACTGCGTCGGCGGGGCTGGAATTCAAGCGCGACTTGTACCATTTCTACGGCTCGGGCGTGAAGCGCGACCGCAAGGATATCCGGCAAGCCTTCAACACGATAGCCCTGAAAACCGCTTTCACCAACAACAAAACCGATTCGCCGCTGGACTACAAACTGAGCCTCAACGTTTTCAATACCAAGGATGCCTACAACGCCAGTGAGTTTGAATTCAATGTCAACCTTGACGGGAAATATAAGATTTCCGATGCGTTGAGCATTCTCACGCCGTCGGAAACGTACTTCACCCGCCTGCAAGACAGCGGCTCGGTAAGCCGAAACCTGTTCCGCAGCAAGCCGCAGTTGCAGTTCAATAAGGACGCTTTCACCATCACCGGCGGCGTGAACATCGTCACCCAGAACGACACCACGGCGGCGATTCCGAAAATCAACCTCTATCCGATCATAGAGGCGCAACTGACAGTGGGAAAGGCGTTTACCGTGTTTGGTGGCTTTACCGGCGATGTGCAGCGCAACTATTTCCGGCAGATTGTGGGCGACAACCCGTTTGTGAACAACCGCCTGCAAGTGCTCAATGCCAGCAAGGTTTCCGACTTGTACGGCGGCATCAAGCGGCAGCTTGGCGGCGCGCTGAGTTTCGACGTGCGGACTTCAATCGCCAAGTACCGCAACTTGTACTTTTTCACGAACAGCCTGCGCGATACCACCCGATTTGACCTGACGTACGAAACCGGAAACGCCGGCGTATTAAATCTCTCGACGGAAGTGGCCTACGACGCGGGCAAGAAATTCAGGATTGCCGCCAAGGCCGATTTTTACAAGTATACCCTCAAAAACCTGCAACAGCCCTGGCACCGCCCCACGTTCACGGCCACGGTGATGGGCCGTTTTGCGGCCACCGAAAGCCTGTTTTTCACCACCGAAATCTATTACTTGGGTGGGATACAAGCCCCCAGATACGTGCGCAACGGCAATACCGTCACCGAAAAAGCCGTGCAACTCGACCCGATTGCCGACATAAATTTGAAGGCCGAATACATTTTTTTAGAAAAATTCTCCGCATATTTGTCCCTTAACAACCTGTTATCCAGCCGTTACCAGCGGTTCCAGTATTACCAGAACCGGGGAGCCACCGCCATGCTCGGCGCGAGTTTTTCGTTCTGATTTTTTCGTTGCCGAATACCGGACCAGCCCTCCAAAAAAACAACCGGTGGGTTTGGGTATTTGAAAACATACTATTTTTGAAAATACTGTTTTGCGTTGTATCGGTTTGGCTCGGTTTCCGGCCTTTGGTTCCGTAAACCGATACGTTGGCGGTAAGCATAGCGAGACCCAACCAAAGCAAACAAATTGACAAGAAATGAAAGTGCATACAACAAACTACATAGATACATTTATTGAAGTAGCTGAGGACTGCCCAGCAGACTTTGGTGATGTTCCAAAATCAAAAGGAGATAAAAAATCCGTTGCAGAAATGCGATTTGAATTACTTGCAGAAAATCCTTACAAACTAACTTCAGACGATGTTTTCTTTCAGGTTTATTCTGACAGAAACGACTTGACAAAAGCAGACTGCGAAGAAGCAAGAGCAAAATTTTTTTCAAAAGGACAACCCTGTTTTAGGGCTTCACTTTTGACAAAGCGATATGGTTTCGGTGTCCATTCTGACAAAGACGGAAAGGTTGCAATCTTTGGACGGGAAACAACCGAATACGAGAATTTTGTGCAGGACATAAAAATTAAAAAAACAAAGGCAATGAGAACTTCCAAAAAATAAGTCATGCAGACACATTTTGAAATCCAATATAAAACAACTGTCAATGCAACAGTCGGAAAAGTTTGGGATGCTTTGACAAATCCTGAAATTGTCAGACAATATTTTTTCGGGACAGAATTAATAACCAATTGGAAAGTTGGAGAAGACATAGTTTTTCAAGGCGAATGGGAA
>JAYWIH010000010.1:0-5342 GCA_043789005.1 Sphingobacteriales bacterium | reverse complement strand
ATGGAAAACATTGTCGCCCTCGGTCGAGCTTTTGATTTCGATGTTATACTGCACGGGCGACAGTTTTTTTTCGCGGCAGTGTTTTTCGGCCATCGCCAGCACTTCGGAAAGCAGCGGCTTGCGGGTTTTGGTTTTCTGCTGTTCTGGAAAACCCCGGTTGCCCTTTGAGCCGCAATCAAACGATTTTATTTCGGCGTAATCGAATTGGTAAATGTTGAATTTCCCCTTTTCGTCGCTTTTGGCGATTTCCCTACCCCGCGCATCCGTGCAAATCTCCGCCGAAAAAAACGGCTCGTGCGACACCACCACCTGCTTGTCCTTGCTGATCACCACGTCGAGCTCGAGCGTGGTCACGCCCAATTCCAAGGCTTTTTGGAAGGCCGGAAGGCTGTTTTCGGGCATGATGCCCCGGCCGCCCCGGTGGGCCTGCCAGTCAAACGGGGTTTGTGCGGACATGAAGTGGCAAAATAAAAGGCTGGAAATGAGGCTGATAACGGCTGTTTTCATGGCGGCTTGCGGTTGGGTGGTTTGTGCGGCAAAAATGCGGTTTTACGGCCACTAATCAAAAACAGAAAGCCTCCCCCAACCCCCTCCGAAGGAGGGGGCTTTTAAACTGGCGGGTTTGGCGTTTTCAAAAGATACTGTTTTTTGGCTCCCCCTTCGGGGGCTGGGGGCCGTTTACCAAACCACTTCCGAAGTCTTCGCAAACACGATTCCCCGCTGCCGGGCTTGCGCATAAATCGGTTCGCCCAAGTGTCCCAGGCCCGTCACGTCCGACATGGCATCTTCGAGCACCACAAACTTTTGCGCCAAGTCCGGGGCATATTGCATGGCTTGTTTCAGGCTCGTGGCCACGCAATGCGATTTGGCTTGGCCGCACAGCAACACCCGGTCGAATTGCATCAATTCACCGATCAGTTGCGTGTTCAATTGCGTTTCGGGTGCGCCATCAACCGGTATTTGTGCTTGGAAAATGCCGAAATGCTCCGTCAGCGGGTGCGTGCCCTTCACAACCGTTTGGTAGTCGCGGCCTTGGTGCGCCCATTGCCGCATGGTTTCCAGCAGCCCGTTGTCCAAGGCCGCGCCTTGAGAGCCGTGCAGGCAGTGTTCGGGCCAGATGCAATGCGTGAACTGGCCTTGCGCTTCCAGCTTTTCTAAGTATTGCGACACCTTTGTCGGTTCGTGCAGCGGCTGCCATTTGCCCGTTTCCACATTCGAGGCCGTTATCATGGTGAAAGGCGCGGGCGGGCGGCCAGCCGCATCGCGCCAGAAACCGGGATGCGAAATATCGTTGACGGGGTGCGTGTCGAGCGTGGCGTATATTGCACCGATTTTATGCGTATTTTCGGCGATGAGTCGGTTCAGCCGCCGTACGTCTTCCACCGCACCGGGAACGAACAAATTGCCGTCGGGGTTGCAAAAATCGTATTGCGCATCAATAATCAGGAAAGCGGTGGTCATGGCTGGAATACATTGCGTTAAAGACTGCGGTACTTACGCAAGCTTTGGATTTCAAAACTCCAAGTACAAAGGTAAGTGTATTTTTTACAATAAGAAAGATATTTTTTGCGCCAATCCGTCCGGGAAACCGGAAGCCGGGTTTGGGCAGTTTCAAACATACTATTTTTGCGGCCCTGCCCGGCGGGTTATGGCCCGCACACTCATAAAACCATGGCAAAGCAGAAACTCGAAAAAACCGTCAATATCAAGAACAAACGCGCCTCGTTTGAATACCAGTTCATGGACACCTACGTGACGGGCATCATGCTCACGGGCACCGAAATAAAATCCATCCGGCAGCAAAAAGTGAACTTGCAGGATGCCTACGCCTACGTGAAAGACAATGAACTGTACGTGAAGCAGATGAACATAGCCCGCTACGACGAGGGCACGCACTACAACCACGACCCGCTGCGCGACCGGAAGTTGCTGCTCAAGAAAAGCGAGATCAAGAAAATAGTGGCCCGGCTCGATCCTGGCCTGACCATCATACCCTTGCGGCTATTCATCAACGACCGGGGTTTTGCCAAGTTGGAAATCGCGCTGGCAAAGGGCAAGAAACTGTTCGACAAACGCGACGACATCAAGGCCCGCGACGTGGCCCGCGAAATGGCGCAGGAAAAGTATTGAACTTGCAGATAGCCGACAGAAAAGCCTTCGGCAAAATAGTATCCCTGCCAAAGCCGAAACCCGCCACAAAAAACCTGTGAGGTTTTTAAAACCTCACAGGTTTGGCAGGTTTTCCGGAATATCGAATCCCGGACTTGGAGCCGCCGGATTTGAAATCCGCCGACGAAAAACCAGAAACACACGCATGAAAAAAACCAACGCAGGGCAGGTTTCGGTATTGCTGGCGATACTATTTTTGCCGTGCCACCTGCAACCATGCCATTCACAAACCGCCATGCCCGCCCCCAAAACTTACCTCGCCCTCGGCGATTCGTACACCATCGGTGAAAGCGTGCCCGAACACGAACGCTGGCCCGTGCAATTGGCCGCCGTGCTGCGCGAGAAAAACGTGGATGTAGGCCAGCCCGACATTATTGCCCGCACCGGCTGGACCACCGCCGAACTCTCACAAGCCATCTTGAAAAGCGGCAATGACAACCAATACGACTTGGTTTCGCTGCTGATTGGCGTGAACAACCAGTACCGTACCCAAAGCCGCAGCCGCTACCGGCGTGAGTTGGCGGTGTTGCTGCGCACGGCCACCCGTTTTGCCAAGGGCAATGCCCGGCGCGTGGTGGTGCTTTCCATTCCCGATTGGGGCGTGTCGCCGTTTGCCAAGAACCGGAACCGGAAAAAAATCGCCCGCAAGATTGATGGGTTCAATGAGGTTTGCCGCAAGGAGAGCCTGAAAGCGGGGGCGCATTTTTTTGACATCACGCCGCTTTCGCGTACTGCCGCCACCGATGCCAGCCTGATTGCCCCGGACGGGCTGCATTTTTCGGGCAAGATGTACCGCCAGTGGATGGCACTGATATTGCCCGGCGTGGAAAAAATGCTGAAATAAACAGCCTCCCCTAAATCCCCTCCGAAGGAGAGGACTTTTAAACAGGCGGGTTCGGGCTTTTCAAAAGATACTATTTTTTAGTTTTTCTTTTTTGCTCCCTCTCCTTCGGAGAGGGTTGGGGTGAGGCCTCCTACAAATACCGGTTTATCTCGCGCTTGAAACGGAAAGAGCCGAACATGAAAGCCGCGCCGATAACCGTGATAGGCATCATGGACAAGCCGGTGCGGACATCGTTGAACAGCATCATGGGCGGGCCAAACAGGAATGTAAGGGCCAGCGCAATACCCAGAAACCACAGGAAATAGGCGAAAACCTTGGCCGGCAGGTAGGCCGATGAATGCTTGAAGGCGGCATTGTTGCGGTTAAAATCCTCCTGCCACTGCTTGGCGTAACGGAAAGCGCGTTCCTGGTGCGTTTCGGGGCGCAGCATCTCGTACAGGAACCAATACTCGGGCTGGATTTGGGCGGCCACCTGTTTTTCGTCGTTCGCCAAACGCCCGTAAGCCTCATTTACCCGCACAAACTGCGCACCGGCATCCTCATCGGCATTCACGTCCGGATGGACGGCCTTGGCCTTGCGGCGAAAAGCCCGCTTGATTTCCTGTGGGCCGGCACCCGGAGGCACGCCCAGCGTTTGGTAGTCTTTTTCGGTGGCCATGTGGGTAGGGTTATGAATGTAAGCGGTGGCGTGGCTGGCAAACGGACGGTGGCGTGTATGTTTTTTCCGGAAAGCCGATGCATTTGTTGTTTTTCTCTTCCCTGTATCCGTTTCAGGCGTGTTTGGTAAACGGGAAAACGGGGGGAAATGAGATAAATCTTGGAAAATAGTTGCTTGCCGCAAGATTTGCACGCAAATGCGTTGCCAATCAGGCGGTTGCCTGACACTGTAAGTTTTCGTGCCGGATTGCCAAAAAAACGCGCCACGCCGTAGCACACGCCTCAGTTTATGCCCGAAAACCGCAGGTTTGGGCTTTTCAAAAGATACTATTTTTCGGATTTCCCTTTCTCGGAAAACTTGCGCCACGCGGCTCGTTTTCCGCCTTCATGCTTGGCGGCTATTTGAAAATCTTCCTGATACCCGAAAACATCCGTTTTTCAAAATTCCAGAAAAACGCAAACTGCCCGAGCAGGAAGCCGTAAGCAAGCAAAAGGACTTGGTAGGCGGGCAAAACCGTGACCAGCCATACCAGCGTGCGCAGCCACCACGGGTCGGCGGCATCAATGCCGAGCCACGCAAAAATGGGTTTCCTGATGAAAACCGACGTGAATCCGGTCAGTGCAAACACGGTCAGTATCACAACCACCTGCCAGGCGGTGCGCACACCCCAGCGTTCGCGCAGTTTTTGGAGAAAAGAAGCCATTCGGTTTTTAAAAGTGATTGCGGGCAAAACCACACACCGGTGAATCTATGAAAGTTTTTCGGGCGGAAAACACAATACCCTCGTTTTATGGCGGCAGCCTGTTAATTTTGTGCATCTCCAACCCTTCCCGGTTTCATCCCATGAAAAATCCGCTGAAAAATCCGCGTTATTTCCTGCACCTGTCATTGCTGCTGCTGCCCTTTATGGCCGCCTGCAAGAAACAAACATTGATACTGCAACAGCAACCGGCTGCGGAAAAGAAATACGCATTGGTATGGTCTGATGAATTTGACCAAGCCGGCCCGCCCGATGCCTTAAAGTGGAATTACGATGTGGGCGGCCACGGCTGGGGTAACAACGAATTGCAGTATTATACCAAAAGCAGCCCCGAAAACGCGCGGGTGGAAAACGGCTTTCTGGTGATTGAGACGCGGAAGGAAAAACTCGGAACCAACAATTACACCTCGGCGCGGCTGGTGACCAAAGGCAAAGGCGACTGGCAATACGGACGCGTGGAGGTGAAAGCCAAACTACCGGCGGGCCGGGGCACGTGGCCCGCCATCTGGATGCTGGCCTCCACCACGCCCCTGAAATGGCCCGAAGATGGCGAACTCGACATCATGGAACACGTGGGCTTTGATCCGGGCGTGGTCCATGCCAACATCCACACCAAAGCCTACAACCATTCGATAAATACCAACAAGGGCAACAAGATTTCTGTGCCCGACGCAACGCAGGCCTTCCACGTGTATTCAATGGAGTGGGATGCCGAAAAGATTGTGTTCCTGATGGATGGCAAGGCTTATTTCACCTTTGCCAACGATAAGCAGAACAACCCGGCCACGTGGCCTTACAACCAGCCTTTCCATTTGCTGCTCAATATTGCGGTGGGCGGCAACTGGGGCGGCTCAAAGGGCATTGACGACAGCATTTTTCCGCAGCGCATGGAAGTGGATTACGTGCGGGTG
>JAYWIH010000009.1:0-21259 GCA_043789005.1 Sphingobacteriales bacterium | reverse complement strand
AGCCTGCTCTCAGCCGCCGATCCCGGCGAAAAGCCGCAGGACGGCGGCCTGTTAGTGGCCGACTACGGCAAAGGACGGTTTGTGTACACGGGTTACGCCTTTTTCCGGCAGTTGCCGGCCGGCGTGCCGGGAGCATACCGCCTGTTTGCCAACCTGATTGCCCCCCGGATTGTGAATCCGTAACTTTATTGCCCGCGATTGCTCGCTTCCACTCCACAGCGCATAAACCGGCGGATAGGTAAATTCCGGACAACGAAAATACGAGGCACGATTCTTTCTGCTATCCTTGCGAGGCATCAAGCATATTTGCTTATGGGTAGGCAATCGGCCCACTGATGAATATGCCCGAATGGATATATGGACGAGCCGGAGCCAGAAACCAAGGTTTATCCGCAAAATTCCAACCTTTAGTTACCTATATTGTTACACTAATGGCAATAAGCATTATTGGCGTTTTACAAAGCGTATTAAATAAGTATGGAATACAATGTGCCTGTTTAGGTGTTGTTTTTAAACTGCCGATGAGTACCTTGACAATCATTGAAGATACCTTGATGATTGCTATGAGCGGTGTAATGATTTACACAATTCTCTAATATCTTCTCCCTCACGCAAACAATTCATCTTGTCATTTAACATTTTAAAAAACAAAACAATGAAACTATTCATCTTAATGGCAGCAGTAGCTGTGTTGTCAAGCACTGTTTGCCAAGCCCAAATTAAAAACGCCAAAACAGCCACAGTGAAAGTGTATGGCAATTGCGAAATGTGTGAAAAAACCATTGAAAAAGCCGCCAACAAAAGCAAAGTGTCAAAAGCCGATTGGAACAAAGAAACCAAAATGGCAAGCATCACTTACGACAGCAAAAAAACAAATGTAGATGCGGTATTGAAAAATATTGCCTTTGCAGGTTACGATAACCAAAGTTTTCTTGCACCCGATGCAGCTTATAACAAATTACCGGACTGTTGCAAATACGTCAGAGAGAAAAAAACTGCCATGCTAACACAACCTGCAAAAGACACAATGGCTATGATGCGAAACCATACTAACCACCAGCACAACGGCACAGAAAATGCAGCCCAAGAAACCAACCAATTGACAGCCGTTTTTGACAGCTATTTTTCACTGAAAGACGCATTGGTGAAAACCGATGGAACTATTGCGTCTGCACAATCAAAAGGTTTGCAAACTGCTATCAACGCTGTAAAAATGGATAAGCTGCCAACGGATGTTCACATCGTTTGGATGAAAGTTCTGAATGATTTGAAAAGAGATGCTGAACAAATAAACGGCACAAAAGATATAGCCCTTCAAAGAGAGCATTTTATGAGCCTGTCAAAAAATATATATGCGTTGATGAAAGTCGCAAAACCTACTGAAACTGTTTATTACCAGTTTTGCCCGATGGCAAATGAAGGAAAAGGAGCAAATTGGTTAAGCAAAGAAAGCGGAGTGAAAAACCCTTACTATGGCTCTCAAATGCTTACTTGCGGTAAAACGGTAGAAACAATTAAGTAAATATTTCCTCATTAGGTGCTATATTATTTTGTAGTACCTGATTTTTATCTGACAGTAATATTTTACTTCAGCAGCTTTGTCATTGCAAATACGATAATATTATGAACCATGAACACAACAAAAATTCAGAAATGAATCATGACAATATGAGGCATGACACTAATCCGTCAATGGGCATGGCAGGGCATAACCATCACGCCATGATGATTGCCGATTTTAAAAAGCGGTTTTATGCAGTGCTTATCCTTACCATTCCGATTATGTTGCTATCAACCATGATACAACATTTTTTAAAAGTTGATTGGCAGTTTACGGGTTCGCAATACATACTCTTTGCATTATCAACCGTCGTATTTTTTTATGGTGGTTTCCCATTTTTAAAAGGATTGGTTGACGAATTAAAAGCCAAGAACCCCGGAATGATGTTCTTGATTGGCTTCGCCATTACCGTTGCATACGTTTACAGCGTTGCTATTGTATTTGGTTTGCAGGGCATGGACTTTTTTTGGGAACTGGCAACGCTGATTCTCATTATGCTCTTAGGGCATTGGATAGAAATGAAGTCTGTTGCAGGGGCTTCAAAAGAATTAGAATTGTTGGTGCAGCTCATGCCCTCCGATGCTCACATGGTAATGCCCGACATGGTGCATGATGTAAAGACCGACACACTAAAAGAGAATGATATTATCTTAGTAAAGCCAGGCGAAAAAGTAGCGGCAGATGGAATAATATTGGAGGGCGAAAGTTACCTAAACGAGAGTATGCTGACAGGTGAAAGCAAACCTGTACAAAAAGTAAAAGGTGACAAAGTGATTGCAGGTGCAATCAATGGCAATGGTTCAATAAAAGTCACCGTTTCCCACGCGGCAAAAGACTCTTATTTATCGCAAGTCATAAAGTTGGTGGACGATGCGCAAAAATCAAAATCACAAACGCAGCTATTAGCGGACAAAGCAGCAAGATGGCTGACCATCATTGCATTGGTCACAGGCATTGCAACGTTTTTGTATTGGTATCTCACAGGGCAACCATTAGCCTTTGCAATGGAAAGAATGGTAACGGTAATTGTTATTTGTTGTCCTCATGCTTTGGGTTTGGCGGTTCCGTTGGTTGTGGCAAAATCAACAGCTTTATCTGCAAAAAATGGTTTGCTCATTAAAAATAGAACAGCATTTGAAGATGCAAGAAAAATAACCACCATTGTTTTTGACAAAACGGGAACCCTAACCGTTGGTAAATTTGAAGTGTCTAAAATCGTATCGCTTCAAAAGGAGTTCAATGAAAATGAAATCATTCGCCTTGCATCAGCATTAGAACAAAAATCCGAACACCCAATTGCAACAGGTATTTTACAAAAAATAAAAGATTTATCAATCCTCATTCCTGCAACAGAAAATTTCAATGCCATCACGGGCAAAGGAGTTGAAGCTACCGTTGAAGGCAAAAAAATACTGGTGGTTAGTCCGGGATACTTAAAAGAAAATAGCCTTACTATTCCCGAAGGCTTTACTGCCAATGATACGGAAACCGTTGTGTTTGTAATCGTGAACAATCAGTTGGCGGGTTACATTGCCTTATCAGATGAAATAAGACCTGAATCAGCCGAAGCAATCAAGACCTTGAAAGAAAATAACATCAAATCAATTTTGCTAACAGGCGACAACAGCAAAGTTGCAAAAAGTGTGAGTGATACGTTGGGCATGGATAGTTTTATTGCAGAAGTGTTGCCACATCAAAAATTAGAAAAAATAAAAGAACTGCAAAGCAAAGGCGCGTTTGTTGCCATGACAGGCGATGGCGTAAACGATGCCCCAGCCTTGGCCGTTGCTGATGTCGGTATTGCTGTTGGCAGTGGCAGCGACATTGCAGCGGAAACCGCAGGCATTATTTTGGTAAACAGCAACCCGAAAGACATTGTGAGCCTGATTTTATTTGGTAAAGCCACTTACCGAAAGATGATACAGAATTTAATTTGGGCAACGGGTTATAATATTATTGCGTTGCCTTTGGCAGCAGGTGTTTTGTACAATCAGGGTATTTTATTAAGCCCAGCCGCAGGAGCGGTTCTAATGACGGTAAGTACAATTGTTGTTGCCATCAATGCAAGTATGCTGAGAGTAGGAAATAATAAATGACATTAAAAAAAAATATTTAAATGGACTTGCAAAAAAATCATTGTAAAAAAGTATTGACAGTAGTGGCGTTTTTTATACTACTCATATCAAATGTGTTTGCCCAGAAAATTGTTCGCTATGATTTATATGTAAAAGACACTATTATTAATTTTTCAGGAAAGGAAAAAAGAGCGATTGCGGTAAATGGACAAATTCCTATGCCAACACTTACATTTACTGAAGGTGATACTGCGGAAATTTATGTACACAATCAATTGAGCGAAGAAACCTCTTTGCATTGGCATGGTTTGTTTTTACCCAATAAATATGATGGAGTACCCAACCTTACACAAATGCCTATCAAGCCAAATACAACACATTTATACAGGTTTGCCATCATTCAGCACGGTACACATTGGTATCATAGCCATACAGCTTTGCAAGAACAAATCGGTATGTATGGCTCTATGATTCTAAACAAGAAACCGGAAGATATTGCAAAGAGAAAAGATGTGGATGGTTTGCCAACGTTTCCTATTGTATTAAGTGAATGGACGGATATGAATCCAAATAATGTACACCGTATGTTGCATAATGCAACAGATTGGTTTGCTATTCAAAAAGGAACTACTCAAAGCTATGCCGAAGCCATCCGGAGCGGACATTTTAAGACAAAAATTGCCAACGAATGGAAGCGGATGAATGCGATGGATGTCAGCGATGTGTACTACAATAAATTTTTAATAAACGGGAAAAACGAAAGTGAACTATCACAATTCAAAGGTGGCGACAAAGTGCGTTTAAGAATTTCCAATGGCGGAGCATCCACTTATTTTTGGCTGACTTATGCAGGTGGAAAAATAACTGTTGTGGCAAATGATGGAAATGACGTGGAACCTGTGGAAGTGGACAGGTTAATTATTGCGGTTTCTGAAACTTACGATGTAATCCTCACCATTCCTGCCGACAGTACGGCGTATGAATTTTTGGCAACATCAGAAGACCGCACAAAATCCGCATCCTTGTATGTGGGGAATGGAATAAAACAATTGGCTTCGCCATTGCCAAAACTGAAATATTTTGAAGGCATGAAGATGATGAACGGCATGATGAAAATGAATGGCGACCTTGACGATATGAATATGCAGATGAGCTTGAACCAAATGGACATGAATGTGGTGATGTATCCCGAAATTACGGGCGAGGCGAAAAAGAAAACGGCTGATGCAATGCGAGACATGGAAACGAAGATAGGCGGAGATACGGCAGTAAAAACGGAAGATAAAATGCCCGTGAACCATGCAAACCATACCATGCAGGGAATGAATATGAGTGCCGACCAATATAACAGTAATGCACTTTCGGATATTGTAACGCTGAATTACGCGATGCTAAAATCGCTAACAAAAATTAACCTTGCCAAAGATGCACCTGTAAAGGAATTGCGTTTTGAATTATCAGGGAATATGAACCGGTACGTTTGGAGTTTAGATAATAAAGTGGTTTCAGAAGCTGATAAAATTTTGATAAAAAGAGGTGAAACAGTACGATTGATTTTATACAACGGCTCTATGATGCGGCATCCAATGCACCTGCATGGACATGATTTTCGGGTGTTGAACGGACAAGGTGATTATGCGCCGTTAAAAAACATCATTGATATTATGCCGATGGAAACCGACACTTTGGAATTTGCGGCAACCGAAAGCGGGGATTGGTTTTTTCATTGCCACATTTTATACCATATGATGGCAGGAATGGGCAGGGTTTTTAGTTACGAAAATTCAACACCCAATCCCGAAATATCAAATCCGAAATTGGCACAACGAAAATTATTTTCAGAGGATAGAAAATTCCACTTAATGGCAGAAAATGATTTTGCTACCAATGGGAACGATGGAATGGCAATGCTTTCAAATACCCGTTGGAGCATTGGTACAGAATGGCGTTTGGGGTACACGCCTCGTCATGGACAAGAAACGGAAACGCATATTGGCAGATACATTGGAAAAATGCAATGGCTAATGCCTTTTATTGGTTTTGATTGGCGGTATAGGAAAATGGAAAAAGATGCAATGGGAATGGTAAAAGGTGAAAAAAACTTGTTTGGGCAAACCAACACCAAAGATAACAGGAGGCAATTTAGTTTAGGCGTTGTTTACACTTTGCCCATGCTTGTAATATTGCAAACAGAAATTTACCACGATGGAAATGTAAGGGTGCAATTAATAAGGGAAGACATTCCAATTGCAAAACGTTTGCGAATGAACTTCATGCTCAATACCGATAAGGAATATATGGCAGGGTTCAAATACATTTTGGGTAAAAACTTTGCATTATCCACCCATTACGACAGCGACATGGGTTTTGGTGCTGGTATGACACTTAACTACTGATTTTCCCCACTTGGGCGGCTTATAACTCGTTAAAAGACCTCCATTTTGTGGCACACAGACCGGGGAAATTTGGCGTTCCCACTTGAACTTTCCCGACAAACAGGTTTGGCGTTTTGAAAAGATACTATTTCACCTTGGTGCGCCGTCCAAGTGGCTCATTCATAAATATCCTCGCGGTTCCGGTGGCCAACACAATCACGCGAAACATTTGGTTTTGCGTGCTTTCTCAATGTCGGCCACCGCTTCCGGGAGCGGGCGGTAGGTTTGCGGCTCTTGCATGGCCTGCCCGTACATGGCCAGGCAAACCAAATCGTCAAGTTCGTCTTCCGGCAGGGGCGGGGTGAGTTTGACAAACCGGAAATTCTTGAGCAGTTCGATCAGGAAAGGGACTTCACTGTCTTTCACTTCCAAGGTGAGTTGCATGGGACTTCGGGGTTTGTATGGGTGGAAGGCGAATTTAAGCATTTCCGTAAAACAAGCCAAACGGATACCCGAGCCTGGCCGGAGAGTGGCGGAACACAAGCGAACCCGGATGCGAATCCGTTCCAAACGTTCCCGCCCGAATTTTCACGCCCAAGCGGGTTTGGCGTTTTCAAAAGATACTATTTCCGGCAGCATCCCGCAACGGGAGGTTTGGCGCTATCAAGACATACTATTTTCAAAGCCCCTCATTTTACCTTCAGCGTAATCTCGTCTTCTTTCACCAGAAAATCGGCATTGGTGAGTTTTCGTTCGCCGCTTTGCAAAATCGCCTCGTCGGGAACCACTTCCAGCGGTTCAATGCAGGACAGGTGTTTTTCGCGGAACGGCACATTGTAACTGAGGTTGTAGGCCGAGATAATTGACCAGCGCGACTGGTCGGAGGTGTTGGCGCTGGAACTGTGGAGGATGTTGCTGTGGAAAAAAAGCACATCGCCCGGTTGCAGCTCCACGTACACCAATTCGCAGCGTTTCATGGCTTCCTCCACAAACACCGGGTCGGCTCCTTGCTGCTCCCCGGCAAACAAATGCTCGATCCGCTGCATCTTGTGCGAACCCTTCAATACCTGCAGGCAGCCGTTGGCAACGTTCGCTTCGGTCAGGGCCACCATCACCGAAATCAACGCTTCCGGATACAAAAAGCCGTTTTTATACCAGTAACCGTAATCTTGGTGCCACTCCCACGCGCCGCCCGTGCGCGGCTGTTTCTGCATGATTTTGGAGTGGAAATGGCATACTTCGCCCGCTACAGCCCCCAGCAGTTTTTCCACGCCGCGCACCATCCGCTCCGAACGCGACATCAGGCCAAACGTGTCGTCGCCCGGCGTAAACCACAGCGTCAGCCGGGTTTTGCGGCCCAACTGGTCGTTGAAATCGTAGGCGTTGCCCGTCACGGTCTCGTCGGTGGACAGGCGGTAGAGCAAATCCGTTTCCTCCGCACTGAATAAATTGCGTACGATCAAATAACCGTCCCGGTCAAAGGTTTCCTTATGGGCATTGTCCAAGGCGTAATTCATAATGGCGTTGTTAAACGTTTGTCCGGCAATGGTTTTCCAAGCAGGTTTCGGCTTTTCAAAACATACTGTTTTTGCACATCCAAAGATAAAATTTCCTGACAAAAGTCAGACGAAATTGACCGGAAAAATAATACTTTTCATCTCTTTATTCATACTTTCCAGTCATTTCCGGAGCCTGCAAGGAGCGTTGCTTATTGAATACCGGAAGAAATTCCGCGCCCGGCAGGGGTTTCATCTCGGAAAAAGATACTATTTTGCGCCCCTTTCATTCACTCAACATTGATTTCATGGGTCTGTTACAAGGAAAAACCGCGTTGATTACCGGCGCGTCCAAAGGCATCGGGCGGGCAATGGCGTTGCGTTTCGCGCACGAAGGGGCCAATGTGGCATTCACCTATTTGTCGAGCGTGGAAAAGGGGCTGGCCTTGGAAACGGAATTGCTGGCGTTAGGCGTGCGGGCCAAAGGCTATCGCTCGGATGCCGCCAATTACCAGGCCGCCGAGGAACTGGTTGCCGCCGTGGTCGCCGACTTCGGCACGCTGGATGTGCTGGTTAACAATGCGGGCATCACCCAAGATGGCCTGTTGATGCGCATGAGCGAGGAGCAATGGGACAATGTAATCCACACCAACCTGAAATCCGTTTTCAACCTGACCAAAGCGGCCATGCGTCCGTTCATGAAGCAGAAAAGCGGCTCCATCATCAACCTCACTTCGGTG
Source organism: Sphingobacteriales bacterium (assembly GCA_043789005.1). Lineage (GTDB taxonomy): Bacteria > Bacteroidota > Bacteroidia > Cytophagales > 172606-1 > Xanthocytophaga. Next base: position 13,012 of record JAYWIH010000009.1, on the reverse strand, counting down.
GTGGGCATCCGGGGCAACGCCGGGCAGAGCAACTACGCGGCCTCCAAGGCGGGCATTATCGGCTTCACCAAGTCCATCGCCTTGGAGCTTGGTTCGCGCAATATCCGCAGCAACGCCCTTGCGCCGGGCTTCATCGAAACCGAAATGACGCACGACTTGGCCAACAAGGAGGAATGGCTCAAGGGCATCCCGCTCAAGCGCGGCGGCACACCCGACGAAGTGGCCGGTTGCGCCGTGTTCCTGGCTTCCGATATGAGCCGCTACATCACCGGCCAAGTGCTGCAAGTGGACGGCGGAATGCTGACGTGAGCAATCTAGCATGAGCGAATGTTGAATGACGGAATAAAAACAGTATCCTCGGAAGAACAAAAACCTGCCATTCCATTATTCTCTCATTCCATCATTCAAAATTGCTTTTGTGGCGGGCGGTAAAATAATTTCCGTTTTTTTGGGTTAATTTTGCGTGATGTCCGGCCGAACGCAAGGGCGGCCGTCCATTCACTCATTCCATCATTCAGCATTCCATCATTGTAACGAATGGCAACCGCAACCACGAAATCAGCCAAGACCGAGAAGAAGAAAAGCGCGTCACGCGAGTGGGTCGAATCCATCACGTTCGCCATTTTTGTGGCCTCGGCGGTGCACTGGCTCATCTTGCAACCCTACACCATCCCGACTTCATCCATGGAAAGCTCGCTACTGACCGGCGATTTCCTGTTCGTGAGCAAGTTCCATTACGGTGCCCGCACGCCCAAGACGATGATCCAGTTTCCGCTCACGCACCAGACGTTCTGGGGAACCGGCATTCCGTCGTACGTGGAGTGGATCCAAATGCCACAGACGCGGCTGCCCGGCTTTTCGAGCGTCAAGAACAACGATGTGGTGGTGTTCAACGTGCCGTTGGAAAACCCCGGAACCTACCAGAAATATAACAATGTGCTGAATGTGCCCAAAGGCCATCCCGTTGATTTGCGTACCAACTACATCAAACGCTGCATCGGCATTGCCGGCGATACACTCCAAATAAAGGGCCGGCAAGTGTATATCAATGGCAAAGCAGCCGTAAACCCGCCCGAGATGCAGCTTGAATACACCGTTTTCGTGACCCAAACCCCCGACGACCGGTTCTTTAAGAAATACAAGATGGAAGGCCGCAGCACCTTTGAAGGCGGCTTCACGGCATTCATGACGGTGCAGACCGCCAAGGCGATTGACGAACTGGATTTTACCAAGACCGTAACGCTCACCGAACACCAGCCCGAAAGCTACCTTTTCCCTCGCGACACGGCGTTCAAATGGAGCGTGGATGATTTCGGTCCGGTTTACATTCCCCGGAAAGGCGCGAAAATCACCCTCGATGCCCGCAACCTCGCCCTCTACCGCGACGTGATCCTGTATTTCGACCACAACGATGATGTAAAGGAAGAGAACGGCAAAATCGTGCTGGACGGCAAGCCAATATCCGAATACACTTTCAACCAGGATTATTATTGGATGATGGGCGACAACCGCCACAACTCCGTGGATTCGCGGTATTGGGGCTTCGTACCCAAAGACCACGTGGTGGGCAAGGCCGTGCTGGTGTGGCTCTCCATTGACCCCACCGAAAGCTGGCTGAGCATCGGCGACAAGGTGCGCTGGAAACGGCTGTTCAGCGTGATCCGGTAAGTAATCCGCACACCGGGCAATGCCCAAACCCGCAAGGTTCCCGGAGCCTTGCGGGTTTTTGTTTGGCGCAGCCCCCCCGCCCCCGAAGGGGAAGACAAAACTCCCCTCTCAGCAGGAGAGGGGCCGGGGGTGAGGTTGAAAATAGTATCTCCCGAATGAACAAAACCCCCCGCCCCGTGTTTGGAAAAGGTAACAAAGGCAATCATCCATGAATAGGAAAGAACGCATCGGCCGGTTGCTGCAATGCCTGCAAAAAGGGGTTTATGAGAAGGAGGAAGCCATGCGGTTGTCGTTGCTGGCGGCGTTGGCGGGCGAAAGCATTTTCCTGCTGGGGCCTCCCGGTGTTGCCAAAAGTCTGATTGCAAGGAAGTTGAAGTATGCCTTCCGCGATGGCAAATCGTTTGAGTACCTGATGAACCGGTTCAGCACGCCCGACGAGGTTTTCGGGCCGGTGTCAATTAAAAAACTCAAGGACGAAGACCGCTACGAGCGGCTCACCGACAACTACCTGCCCGGAGCGAACGTGGTTTTCCTAGATGAAATATGGAAGGCCGGCCCTGCCATCCAGAACGCGTTGCTGACCGTGCTCAACGAGAAAATATACCGCAACGGCGAACAGGAAACCAAGGTTAACATCCGTGCGCTGGTGTCGGCCTCCAACGAACTGCCCAGTGAGGAAGGCCTGAATGCGCTGTGGGACCGGTTTCTCGTGCGCAACATGATCCGTGAAATCCGCAAGGCGGGCAGTTTCGTCGAGATGATCACCGACACCGCTGACGTGTATGAAGACAATGTGCCCGATGAGGTGAAGATAGGCGAAAAGGAGCTAACCGACTGGGAACCAACCATCAACGCCATAGCCGTACCCGCCGAAGTGCTGAATGTGATCCAAGTGGTAAAATACCGGCTGGAGCAGTACGATTCCGAACACCCCGACGCGCCCTTTCACAGTTACGACCGCCGCTGGAAAAAAATAATCCGGCTGCTGCGCACGGCCGCGTTCCTGAACGAACGCGCCGAAGTGGACCTAATGGACTGCTTCCTGTTGCCGCACGCCCTTTGGAACCGGCCCGAACAACTGGAGACCGTGCAGGAAATCGTGGCCGAAACCATCCGCAAGCACGGTTACAGCATTGCGCTGAACATCAGTCCGTTGCGGCAGGAAATACGGGAACTGGAAACCGAAGTCATTGCCGAAACCCGCATACCTAACGTGGTACTCACCGACGCGCCCCGGCCCATAGACCGTGAGTTTTACGAACTGCTCAACACCGAGCAGCATTTGGAGGGCAACCGCATCAAGCGCGGTGATTTCGACCGGCTGCCCATCGGTGAGGAATCCACGCTGAACCTCTACGACAAGGCCGGCAACCTGACCAACCGGCTCAAAGCCCGCAAACCCGGCGACACCCCCAACGCGTTGGTTATCAGCTATAACGCGCGGATATTTACGTTCCCGCTGCAAACCGATAAAACCGAGAAAACCGAATATTTCTATAAGAAACCGCATTCGCTGGTGCAGCAATACTGGAACGACCGGACAGACCAACTGCGCCGCTACATCGCCGAACAAAAATCGCACGCCGAAGCGCAACGCCCCGCCGCCCTGACGCAACTGCGCACCAACCTGTTTGTGGATGGGGCCTTGGCCGAACTGGTGGAGGCCAACCTGCGCGAATCGCTGGCGGTGCTGGACGAATTGGACTTGCAGGTGGAAAAAATCAAGCACCTGTACCAAAGCATCGGCCAATAACCGGTAGCCCAAGCTCCGGGCAAGCCTGCGGATATGAGGTGCAGATTTCCCATATTTGTGCCAAACCGATAAAACCATGGGAGCATTGGCCTCAATCACACCTTTTGACTGGCAACGCCTGTTTTTATCAGAAGATGTCCCTGCCTTTTTCCTGCTTGAAGTGGCTTTCCGCAGCCTGCTGATGTACGCGCTGATTCTGCTGACCCTGCGGATCACGGGGAAACGGGGGGTGAAACAGTTGTCGCTTTTTGAACTGACCATCATTCTCTCACTGGGTTCGGCGGCGGGCGACCCCATGTTTTATGCCGATGTGCCCCTTTTGCACGCATTCATGGTGTTTGGCGTGATCATCGCCTGCTACCTTTTCTTTAACTGGCTCACCGAGAAAAGCCCGAAGGTAGAGCGGTGGCTGGAAGGGTCGCCGGTTTGCATCATAGAGGACGGGAAGATAAACCTGGAGGTTTTCCGCAACGAGTGACCTACCAGGAACTGTTCGGCGAAATCAGGCAGCACCATGTGGAGCATCTGGGGCAAGTGCGGAAAGTATATTTGGAGGCCACCGGTGAGATAAGCGTCTTTTTTCACCCGCCCGAACAGGTGCGTCCGGGGCTGCCCATCTTTCCCGAAATCATTGCCCGCCCGTTGCATAACATTGCACAGGCCGGGCTGTATGCCTGCGACCGCTGCGGCCACTGCCAATCCCTTTTGCCCAACGACACAACCGGTGATATTGCCTGCAACCGCTGTGGGAACACGCAATGGCTGGTCGCCTGCAACACCGAACGGGTTTCCTGAACAGTTGCGCTGGCTTGTGGCTTGGCAGCGGTTGCCGACGGGTTTGGCATTTTTGAAACATACTATTCCGCCCGTTGTTCTTATCTGCATACCAGTCATTTCCAACCCAGATAATACGCCCATGACCGACCAGAAAACCGTGTTGCCATACAAAGACCAGCCGGAGGGCAAGCGAGAGCAAGTAGCCACGATGTTCGACAACATTTCGCCCAAGTACGATTTCCTGAACCGGCTGCTTAGCCTGGGCATTGACGTGTATTGGCGCAAACGCGCCATTGCGCTGCTCAAGCCCGCCCAGCCCAAATACATCCTGGACATTGCCACCGGCACCGCCGATTTTGCCATTGAAGCCCTCAAGCTAAACCCCGACAAAATCATCGGGGTGGATATTTCGGAGGGAATGCTGGCGTTTGGGCGCGAAAAACTGAAAAAACGCGGGCTGGACAACAAGATAGAACTGCGCACCGGCGATTCGCAGAAATTGCAGTTCGCCGATGATTCGTTCGATGCGGTGATGGCCTCGTTCGGGGTGCGCAACTTCGAGAATCTGGAACGCGGCCTGGCTGATATGCACCGCGTGACCAAGCCGGGCGGTACGGTGCTGGTGCTGGAGTTCTCCACGCCGCGCAAATTTCCGTTCCGGCAGCTATACGATTTCTATTCGCGGCACGTTCTACCTTTTATCGGCAAAACCGTGTCCAAAGACGACAGCGCGTACCGCTACCTGCCCGAATCGGTGCGGGCATTTCCCGATGGGAAGCGTTTTACCGACGTGCTGGAAAAAGTCGGCTTCGTGCATACGCGCAGCATACCGCTCACGTTTGGTGTCTGCTCGATTTATACGGGCAGGAAACCCGGTTGACCAAGCCTTACAGGTCTGGCGTTCTTGGTTTTTTGCTGAAATAATACGTGAACTCCAGCAGGCTGCCGAAATAAAAGGTTGTGTGGCTTTTGATTCCAGGCGCGTTGAATAGGATGGTCACGGAAATTTCCCTTTTCAAAATAGTATCTTTCAAAAACCCCAAACCCCATTTTTTGGGAACATACACGGGTCCTGCGGATAGCCTGCTGCTTTCCAATAATTCAAAATGACACATAACCGCTTGAGTATCAAACAAGCGTAACCACAATGTCTTGTCCGGACTCGTTTTGTTCGGAAACACAACCAACGCATGAGAAAAACCTACTTCCTGTTGGCGGCCTTAGCCATGTGCGCAGTGGCGGCGGCGCAAAACATTCCGCCATACGTGCATTCATTCGGCAACCTGTACCTCGAAAATTCGGCGGCGGCGGGCATCAACGGCTACCCGGTCGTGTACCTGACGTACCACAAGCAGGTAATCCGCAACATTGAGGGAACGCCCGAACACGCGTCGGTTTCGTTCCATTCGCCCATTTCGGGTGGCCGCAGCTCGTTTGGTACCAATGTGTCGTATTTCCGGCAGGGCATCCAGCAGACTTCCAATGCTTACGCCACTTTTGCGCACCGGCTGGAGTTTGGCGGGGAGCAGTATTTGCAAATGGGCGTTTCGGGTGGATTCTTCCACAACTCGCTCAATACCGAGGGTTTGAGTGACGCGGAACTGGCCGACCCGGTGCTGGCCAATGTGAACCGGAAATTCCTAGCCGACATACGTTTTGGCATGGTGTACCAGCTCAAAAACCTGCAAATCGGTGCGTCGTTGCCCCGGCTGCTGCCTTATTACGGCACGGTTGCCAATCAGGAACGCATTACGCCGGGTTTCAGGCCGCTCAAAAACTATACCGTCCATGCCGCCTATCGCATCCACGCATCGCCCGATGTGGTTATCCATCCGATGGTGCTTTACCGGAAATACGAATACCAGAGCGGCGGCTTTTTTGAGTTCAACGGCTTGGTCAATTACAAGGACGCGTGTTGGCTGGGTGGTGCTTACCGGCAGGACTACGGGATGTTTTTCACGGCGGGCGTGAAGGCCAAGGAGCGGTTCAGCATCGGCTATGCTTACAAGCTGCCCAACAACCAAATGGCCGGTTACGGCAATCCCGCCCACGAAATACAACTGGGCATCCACTTGGGCAAGAAACCCGCCTTGGTGGCCAAAACGCTGCCCGCCTTCAGGCCGCTGCGCGGAAAAACAATCAAAACCACCGCACCCAAGGTAAGGCTCGATACCAATATCCGAATGGAAATCGCGACCAGAACCGTAGCACCGGTAGCGAACCCGCTGGAGATGGACGTGGACATTTATCTGGTGGTGGGTTCGTTCCGCTACGTGAAAAACGCCAAGGCGTACACCGCCGGTTTGCAGCGGCAGGGACTGCCCGCAAAAATGGGATTCAACACGGCCAAGCAACTGCATTACGTGTATGTGTTCAACTCCACCAACGAGCCGCAAGTGCGGGCCGAGGTGTACAAGTTGCGCCGGAGGGAAGGGTTCGGGAAGGCTTGGATGCTGCGCGTGGTGCAGGAGTGACACGGGTGTGGAGTGCGAACCACGGATTGCCAAAACCGGCGATGCTGGCAAAAACAGTATCTTCCAGAAAGGCGAAACCCGCCCTGCCAAACGATAGGTTGGGCGGGGCGGGTTTTGCCGTATGAAACCATTCCGGGTGTCAGTTATGGCTTGACTGGCTCACGGATTCTTTGGCCAAGTCGCCTGTTTCCATCACGCTCTTGAAGCGGAGCAAGTCTTCCTTGACCATTTTCTCAAAGGCCGGGTTGAACAGTTTGGAGACGGCCAAACCCAATGCACCGGCCGGTGGGCGGTAAATAATGGTTGTTTTTACTTCCGTACCCCGGTTGTTGGGCGCATCCGTAAAAACCACTTCGCCCGAATTGTCCACATCGGCTCCGGCCACCGAACGCCACGAAATGCGTTGGTTGGCTTCTTCCTGCACTATTTCAGCATCCCAAGCAATATTTACCAGTCCGCCCGGAACTTTGGCTTTCCAATGCGAACGCTTGGCATCAAGCTGTTTCACTTCTTCCAAGTGGTGCATGAAATGCGGCAGGTTTTCCAATTTGCGCCAGTAGTTGTAAACTTCCTCGCGGGGCTTGTTCACTGTCACCACTTCGGTGAAACTCAGCGGCTTGTCTTCGGTTTGCTTTCCGGCGGTGTTGCGGTTGAGCAGGGAGTTTATGCGGCAGTTGCCGCTCAGTCCGCGATAAAGCAGGTAGCCTCCCGACAGTGCCAGCCAAAACCGCCCGCCACGCAGGGCAATCAATGTGAGGGCCGCGCCAACGGCTGCCGAGGCAATGCGTTCGTCTTGCCCGATGTTTATCTGGCTGCTGCCGCTGGCTTGGGGCCGCACCAAAGTTTCGTCGGTCTTTTGGTACGCCTGCGTCCGGTCTTTCAAGGTTTCCAATGTGTCGGTTGTCATGGTTTTCAAAGGGTTTGTTTTCAAAATGAGAAATTGTGCGCGACCACGGGTGTTTCCATCCGCGAGGCACTGCCGTGAAACCCCAAAAAAATAATGCCCGTGCATTGCCTTGCCCACGCGCGGCCACAAGGCTGCAACGGGAACGACACTGCCTACCGATTTCCTCACTTTGCGCCAACCGCTCCACAACTCCGGGAGGTTTCGTGTTTTTGAAAGTTGAGCGGAGCGAAATCCCGCTTTCGGGCGGGGATACTGTTTTGGCCAGGTGGCGCAGCAATGCCTTCGGACTTGGCAAGCCCGAAGGCCGGGTTTGGCCTTTTGAAAAGATACTATTCCGAAAACCGGGAAACGTCTTCAACACTTGGAACGGCGCACCGACCTGAAAACGCGGAACCGCGGCTGCGCAGAGCGTAACGGTTTTTCTCCAAGCTGGCGCAAACCAAGGTGGAATTGCTCGAATCCATGAATGCCGATGGCGTAATTGCCAAATTCATTCAAAAAAAGGCGAGGGAATCCACCACATCGCCTTTGAAGTACAGGACATTGTGGCCGAAATGAAACGCTTGGAAAACGAGGGTTTTGTGCCGCCCAGCAACCTGCCCAAACGCGGCGCGGACAACAAGCTGGTCTGTTTCCTGCACCCCAAAACCACCAACGGCGTGCTGGTGGAACTATGCCAAACGATAGCGGATGAGGGATTGTAAAGCCAAGCCGATTAAGAATCAACTTCGCGTGCCGCATACGCAATACCATACTGACTTCAAATGGGAATGCGGCTCCTGGAGGATTGCCGTCAACGGTTTTCGGCTTGGCGAAGTGGCGGAAATCGAAGCACAAATGTTCAGTTTTGCACAAAATTTCAATTGAAGAACTGCGGTTGAATTTAGTAATAAATCCGCCATTTTTTCAAACTGCTGTTACGTGTTGTTCTTTATCAAATCTGGCGTTAGTTCATTTATTCTTTCGTTTTTAAGTTCAATATGATTAACGAAATAAATAATATTATTAAAGTTTATTGGTAATGGCACTTCTAATTTTGATAACTTGTTTAAAATATCAACCCTATCTGTTTTTAATAATTGTTTTGCAATATTTGAGTCGTCATTTAATATTTGTTTCAATTCATTTTTCAATTCGAACGACTGAAATTTCAGCCTATACTTGTTTCTAAGCATAGCTTCCCAATTTTTTTCTTTAAAGTGTTGATATGCTAATTCGCTAAATAATGATTTCATTGCCAAGTCGGTTACTTCTAAATTTGCATATACACCATTAAGTAATCTTTCTTTTTCAGGGTGTTTTGACCATTCTTTTTTAGATTTATATCTCAAGCTATGGTCAATTTCATGCCAACCTTCCGATAAAATTGTTCTAAGTTGAAGTTCAAATGTATGATCGGATAATTCAAGTGATGCGTTTTGAGTTACTTTAACGACTTCATAAAATGTTTTTTTTTGATTTTCATCAAAACTACAAACGATATTTGTCCTTTTAGGTTTAAAAACAGTAGGTTCTATTTTGTCAATTTCTTCATCAATATATTCAAAAACATCTGAGAGAATTTCTCTAACTAAATTGACATCATCATAGAAATATGTAACTAATCTGATGCCAATTATATCTTGCATCTTTTTCCCGTCTTTTGTATATGGCGTTCCTTCTTCTATTTTTCTCGATATCTTTTCTAAAATTGAGTTTTTGTCTTTGACGCGACTAAATATTCTGTATAAAAGACCCACTTTATCAAGTCTCTCGCAGATTTTCGAACAGATGTCCTTTTCTATAAGTTGCAAATCTCTACTCATTAGTTCGCAATATGGTTTAAAAAAATCATTGCTTCTCTTGTAATAAAACCAACATCATCCTTGAAACGTAAATATTCTTTACGAATTAAAGAGTCTATTACATTATTTATCTCTTTGTCGGAATGTTCATGTAAGCGTTGTTTGATTACTGAAAACTTCCTCGGTTTAGGTCTTTTTTCGTCAACTTGTAAAAATTGTAAAAGAACTTTTTGTTCAGTAAGCGGATCTTCTATTGAAATGTTATTCTGTTCATTTTCTTTGCAGTATAGAGAATTCACATCAATTATAAAATTATTGTTATCTTGACAGACATATAATGCAAAATTCTCATAAATGATTGGTACTTTTTCCTGTAAATAACAATTATAAAATTTGCAATTTTGGAAAGATGACTTAATAAATGAATTTGATGTAAAAATGCAACTTTCAAAAGTAATTCCCGCAAAAACGCAATTTTGAAAGATATTATTTGAGAAGTTTAAATATTTTATTGTCCTATTAGAAATGAATAGCGAATCAAAGTCGCGTTTTATTTCGCATTTTAAAAAATAGTCTGCTTCAAAATAGAATACTGGGTCATATTCAAAATCATTGTTGTTATACACATCCCAAAGTTTATTTTTATTTTCTATACTTTGAATTTTGGAAGACTCAATTGATTTTTGAGCAAAATCTTGTGGAATTATTTTTGTAAAATTATTTTTGTAATGCTCTTGGAATTTTCCTAAAATTAAATTTTCGGATAGTAAATATCCAAAAATAAAGTCATTAATAAATCCGACATTTCCATCTGTTTTTCTATCTAAGAATGCGTGATTCGCTAATGTTTCTGTTAATTCTTCAATTGAAGGCTTGATATTTTCTTTATATTCTTTTAAACTATCCTGTAAAATTTTAATATTGTATTCTTTTATAAAATCCTTAATTGTCTCTTTCGTTTCAGCTGTAAAGTTATACTCTGACATGAAACGATTAAGTTTTCTGAAAATTCTAAACTGAGTTTCGTTATTTAATTTTATATTCTGTCTATGTTGCTCTCTTGTTAGTAGGTAGTCAAAATATCTATCAATTAATGTACTTTCTTTCGATATTAAGAAGCTATTGAGTTTTTCTAAAGAAATATTTCTTAAATATGAAAGTAAAACTGGATTTGAAATTTGATTTATTGGGAAGTTATTGTCTTCAATTGATTTTAGTCTCTCTGGTATTAGCCAATTTTCAATTGTTGGTTCTTTAATTTCAAAACGTGCGAGCGAGAAACTTTTAATAGATGAATTTATTGTTTCAATAAATTCATCACTATTTAAAATTGCTGTTTTTCTTGAGGTTATTACAATTTTTGCATCATTTTGAAGTATGTCAACAATTGTTGCTAACATACTTTCTACATCTGTCTTATTGCTGTCTCTCGAAATTAATTCATCAAAGCCATCAATAATTAAAGGAATTCGTCCTTTATAAATTTGTTCTAAAACAACATTTTGTTTAATGCCATTAGGGAATTGTTCATCAATTTCTTTCAACAGGATATGTTTAAAAACACGAGCTTCTCTATTTCTTGACAATTCAGTGAAAAATGGTAATAATTTTGAATTTTCTAAAGTTATGCTATTAAGGATTTCATTTGCTGTGCAGGTTTTACCAAAACCTGCAGGTGCTTCAATAATAATGAATAATGCCCCTTTTGTTTGAGTAAATAGTTCGTTCATTTTTTTAATAATACTGCTATCTTTTGAGGAATAAGTTTTAGCTTCTGCAATTTCGCCTATTTTATCTTGTAATATAAAGTCAAAGTCGCTGTCAATGTATTTATAAACGCTATTTTCGGGTAAATTGAGCAATTGTTTTTTAACGAAGTTTTTATATCTGTTTTTGAGTTCGTTGCCTAATGGTGTTTTAATAAAAAAGCCCTGAAATAGATATTCTTCAACTTCTTCTAAATTTTCAACTACTTTTAATTCTGTTGCATAACCTAATTCTGAAAACTCATTTTTGAATTTAGATACATCTGTTTTTTTGTCAAATGAAATGATTTCTGCTGCGTGATACATGCCATATTGTAAAGTGTAAATTCTCACTTCACTCGTTGATGTTTTTGCAATTTTATAATTATAGGATTCAAATAGTTTATCAATATAGCTAATCCTGTCTGTCATAAATATTTCACTATTTTAAAGTTCTTTAATTCGTGATTTTGAAATTTAGCTGGCTTTTAAAATAACACATAGCACCTGTATGAACGCAACTATTTGAGCTATCTCAGTCGTTTTAAAGGCATGGGCGCAACTCGTTGCGTTTATTTCCGCTTTGGGCGAGGTGAGTAGGAGAGTCGCAGGCTGAAAGGTAACGTTGTTGCCCACTCAAATCTATGCATTCTGGATCATTTACCCAAGGTATACGGCCGATTTTTAGCACTAGGAAAGATACGCAAGACCGTGTTTGCATTTGAACGTTCCGGTAAGACAGGCGCAACACGTTTGGGGTTTGGCCTTTCCAAAACATACTATTTTCCAAGCCGCGCATCCAAAACCGCAAACATCCGTTCGGTGGCCTTGCCGTCCCAGAGTGGCGGGATTTGGCAGGTTTTGTAAGTGCCACCATTGATTTGCGCCACCGTTGAGAGGATTTTCTGCTTGTCGAAATGCAGCAGCGTGTTCGAGCCTATTGCCAAGGTGGAGGGCCGTTCGGTGTTGGGGCGCAGCGTGAGGCAGGGAACCTTGCGGAACGTGGTTTCCTCTTGGATGCCGCCGCTGTCGGTGATCACGTAGCGGGCGTGCAGGATCAGTTTCTGGAAGTCCAGGTAGCCGATGGGTTCGCAAAGGATGAGGTTTGGATTGGTGGCTACCGTGCCGTGCAGCCCGAATTCCTTCAGCCGGTTGAGCGTGCGCGGATGGATGGGAAATACGATTTTTGTCTTTTGCGTCAGTTCCGACACAATGTCCAGCAACTGCGCCAAGCCCGCTTCGGTGTCCACGTTGCCGGGCCGGTGCATGGTCATCAGCGCGTATTCGTTGGGCTGCAAGGCCAGTTTTTCGAGCATACCGGAGGCGCGGATTGGTGCATCAAAAGCCACCAGCGTATCAATCATGGTATTGCCCACAAAGTGAACCGAATCCGGTGATTTTCCTTCCGTTTGCAGGTTGTCAATGCCGCTTTGTTCGGTTACGAAAAACTCGTCTGTTATGGCATCCGTCAGAATCCGGTTGATTTCCTCGGGCATGGTGCGGTCACGGCTGCGCAGGCCGCTTTCCACGTGGGCCAGCGGCGTGCCGGTCTTATTGGCAACCAGTGCCGCCGCCAATGTCGAGGTCACATCGCCTACCACGAGCAGTATGTCAGGCTGGTATTCACGCACCGTTTTCTCAATTCCCTGCATGATTTGCGCCATCTGCGTGATTACGGTCGTGGTTTCGGCCTGCACGCGGTAGTCGGGCTGCGGCAGGCGCAGTTCCTCAAAGAAAACCTCGCTCATGTTGTGGTTGTAATGCTGGCCCGTGTGCAGCAGCCGGTGGGTCATGTGGGGATATTCTTTTGCAACCCGGTCGAACTGCGTGATCTTGATGATATTGGGCCGCGTGCCGACGATGGTGAGCAGTTTTTTTTGCATCGGTGGGAGGGGAGGTTTGGG
>JAYWIH010000008.1:0-21319 GCA_043789005.1 Sphingobacteriales bacterium | reverse complement strand
GCAGCCGCTGGAAAGCCAAAATCATCGGCATCGGTTTTTATGACCCGGCCAACCCGATTGAAGGCAAGGACAACGATGTGGCCTTGCTTTCGGTACCCATGGGCGACAACGGTGCCAGCGGCAATACCGGCGGCGTGGCCTCGCAGAAAGACATTGAGGAGGCCGTGACTAGGTATATGCGCGAACGGGAGGAGTCGGACAAGAAGGAACGCGAGGCCGAATACGCCCAAGCCATCCAGCGGGCCGATCTGGCATTTTCGACGGAAGACTATCTGCCCGCAAAGGATGCCTATCTGGCCGCCGCCGACATTTACCCGTTCCGCACGTATCCCAAAATCCGCCTGAATGAGGTGAACCGCATCATTCTCACGTATTTCTCGTACGACGAACTCAAGAAGAAAGGCGACATTGTCCGCAGCTACCGCAACTACGAGGCTTCGATTGAGTACTACCGCAAGGCCCTGAATGCCAAGCCCGAAATGCTGGCCACGCTGGATCCTGAAATCAAGAAACTGTCCAACCTGGTGCAGGAGGTTTCCGGCCTGAAAACGCAATACGAAGCCAAAGCCTACAAGCAGGTGATTGAGCAATCGGAAGACATGATCAAGCAGAAAAAGAAGCAAAAAACCATGGGCAATTATCCCGAACTGTATCTGCTGCGCGGCCAAAGCTACCTGCAAGCCAACGAGAAAAAAGCCGTTGACAAGGCCATGGACGATTTTAACGAAGCCATTGGCTTGGACCAAAACTACTTGGAGGCACGGCTGGCCCGCGCCGCCCTGAACGAGACCCGCAAAAACGATGTGGTTGCCGCCATTGCCGACTATGATATCATTACCAAGGCCATTGACCCGCTCAACCCCGAGTACCACGCCAAGAAAGCGGAACTCAAGGAAACCGCGAAAAATGTGAAAGGTGCATTGGAAGACTACGATAAGGCTATTGCGCTGGCTCCCAAACGGGGAATGTACCCGTATGCCAAAGCCCTGCTGCTCACCAAGACAAAGGATTTCAGCGGAGCCAAGGACAACCTTGAAAAAGCCATCCGCGTGGAGCCGGAATTTGCCAAGGCATATTACCAGCGCGGGTTGCTTTGGCTGGAAGTGGGCAAACTGAAGGAGGCGGCGGCAGATTTCAACCGGGCCGAGGCATTGGGTTTGGAGTCGGCGCTGGTGATGAACATCCAAGGTAGGGCCGTAAAATATTACGATGACGCGGTGGCGGCCATGGCCCAGAACGACGCGAACAAAGCCCAGAAGGCGTTGGCCAACGCGCTGGCAATCAGGCCGAGATACGCGGCGGCTTGGCTCATGCAGGGACAGTTGCTGGACAAGCGAGGCAATTACAAAAAAGCCGTGGAGCAATATTCCAACGCCCTACAAGCCAATGAAAAGTACAAGGAAGCCTACTATGCCCGTGGCATGGCCCGCACCCAACTCGGCGAGTACGACGATGCACTGGAAGATTTCAGCACGTCCGTAGAACTTGAGCCGACCTACATTGACGGTGTGAAAGGACGGGGGCACGCATATCTGCAACAGAAAAAATATGCCGAGGCCAAGGCCGATTTTACCAAGGCCATCAACCTGACGCTGCCGCTGTTGGCTCAGGTGCAAAAGGATAAGAAAGACGATGCGAAAGTACGTGCGCAGGTGTTCAAGAACCAACTGGCCGACTTGTACAGTATGCTCGGCTATGCCCGCTACCTGTCGGGCGAGGGCAGTGCGGGCATGGCCGACCTGAAGAAAAGTTTCGATTACTCCGATAACCATGCCGATGCGTACCGCTACCGGGGCTTGGCGGAGCAGCAGCAGGGCGAACACAAAAAGGCCATTGACGACTTTAACGAGGCCATCAAACGGGGCAGCCACAACTACGCCGCCTACCGCGACCGCGCCGTATCGTACATGGAAACCGGAAAAATGGGCGATGCCCTCAATGAGCTGAACATGATTGTCAGGGCCGACACGCAGGCGGTTGCGAAAGACGCGCTGCTGTTGCGCGGTGTTGCCCAATCGCGGCAGGGCCGGCACAATGAGGCATTGCAGGATATGCAGGCATTTGCCAAAAAATACCCGCAAGCCGCCGACGCGCGGTTTTATTCGGAACTCGGATTCGCCTACCTGAACTCAGGCAATGCGCCGGAAGCCACCAAGCAATTTGAAAATGCCCTTAAAACCGAAAGCACATCAGCTAAGGCGCAGTACGGCATGGCCTTGGCAAACGTGCAGCAAAACCAATGGGAAAATGCATTGGCCTGGCTGGAAAATGCTTTCAAAACCGGCAAATTCAGCAAGGATCAAGTGAAGCAGGATGAGGAGAAATACTTGCGCAACCTGCGCGACAACAAAGACCACCGCCGCAAATACGAGGCTTTGAAAAAAAATTACCTGAAATGATTGCTTTGGCGCAGCAGCACACGCTTTAGCTTGTGCCAAAACCGTAGGTTTTGCCTTTTTGAAAGATACTGTTTCCCGGAAGCCGACCGGGAACAAGGCGGACGCATAAAATGGTACGGATTTTGATTTTACCTTTGCAAACAACCTCTCGACAATGAAAAAACTCCTGTTGCTCCTTTCCCTTTGTGTGCTTCAAGTGGCCTCAGCCCAGAATGCGCCGGATAAAATCACCAAAAAAGACAAGACTACGATTGATGCCATTGTGCTGGAAATCTCCAAGAATGAAATCCAGTACAAGAAATTCTCATCGCCCAAGGGAGCCACTTTTACAGTTCCCACCACCGACGTATCCAATATTGTGTATGCCAGTGGATACATTGACGTGATGGATGCCGACAATTCCCCGGTTGCCTCGCCCGTGGTGAAAAACTCCACCGTGGAACCGGCAGTTACCACCGTGGAACCGGTGGCCAAAGCCAATGAACCCGTCATAGACGAAACCGCCCAACCCGTAGCGGAGGCGAAAGCGGAGAAAAAACCCAAGAAAGAGAAGAAGGAAAAGAAGCAGAAAGGCGAGGAGGATTTTAAATTCGGCAACGCCCAGAAAAACAGCGGCGAAGCCACCGCCTCATCCGATGAATCTAAGACGACGGTGACCAAACTGGACGGCAAGCAGGAAAGCCTGATTCTACCCTCATCTGACTTTACCGGATTGGACATTGACAAGCTGCCCAAAAGCGGGTTGGACAAGGACGAACGGCTGCCCGCCGAATACGCTGGCGAATACCAATGGAAATCGTCGGACAAGGGCGGACGCGAAACAGCCTGGCTCTTTGAGTGGGATAACATTACGCTGATTGTGAAGGAATGGATGGGCTACGGCTGGCGCGTGCATTCCAGCAACCCGAAAGACATAAAAATGAACGGCAACAAACTGACCGTGAAAAAGAAAACGGTAGGCGAATTTGTAAAGTTTAGCCGGGGTGGCCAGGAAATACGCGGCTTCCGGCCTGAACTGGACAAAAAAGCCAAAAAGGCCGGAAAACCTGATTTGTTCCTGATTAAGGTGAGCTGAAAATAACTGTGACGACGACTATTAAGTCGGTTAATGGAACCACATCAAAAAAACCTTCCGTCCATGTGGCGGAAGGTTTTTTTTGATTGTAGGAAACCCGAAAATTGCAGGGACAAGGTGTGCCTTGTCCCTGCGGTTATGTCGCCAGCTTTCCGCTGGTTTCGACACACCGCGTCTGGCCCGCCTTCCTTTTATCCAGAAACCCTATAGCTCAATCAATTCCGATCCGGGCAAAATAGTATCTTTTCAAAACACCAAACCTGCCTTTTTGCTTCATCTGTCATTCGTCACAGAAATAAGCCTTTTGGCACTGCGGGAATGCGACAGAAAGGCGCAAACCATGCTGTTGCATGGAAACAAAACCAAGGATTTTTCCCTGCTTCGGAAAAGTCACAATCTTTGTGGGACGGCGCGATTATGTTTGGCCGTGAGCAGGATCATTACGCCCGCCAGTATTGCCGGAATGCTCAGCAACTGCCCCATGTTCAAACGCAGGTCATTTTCAAAGCCAGCTTGGTTGGTTTTGAAAAATTCAATCACAAACCGGAATCCAAATAATAGAATCAGGAATATCCCGGTCATAAACCCTTGTGGCAATTGGTGGCGTTTGTATTTCCACAATGCAAAAGTCAATGCAAACAGAAAAAAATAGAAAAAAGCCTCGTACAACTGAGTGGGATGCCGGGGGAGTACGGGCAACAAACCGGGGTCTGTTTCCCGTACAAACAGAAATCCCCACGGCAAATGTGTGGGTTTCCCGTAAATCTCGGAATTAAACAGATTCCCCAAGCGGATCAAGGCGGCCCCAAACGCCGCCGGTATCACCACCCGATCCACCACCCAAAGAAAATCCTGGTCTGGCTTGCGACGCGCGTACAAATACAGACCCAGCCATATGGCCACAGTGCCTCCGTGGCTGGCAAGGCCCATGAAAGGCGGCGTAACGAGAATCTTAAGCCAGCGGACGGGATTTGAAAGCAGCAATTCCCATTCGTAGAAAACAAAATGGCCCAACCTGGCTCCCACAACAGTGGCAATGCCCACATACACCGTCAGCATATCCACGTCGGCGGCGGGTTTTCCGTCCTGGCGGAAAATACGGAACAGAATCTGTTGGCCGATAATAAAACCGGATGCGAACAGCAATCCGTACCAAGTAATGGATAATGTCACGCCCCAAACATCAAAACTTACGATTTCCGGGGAAACATTCCAAACGACAGCCAAAGGCAAACGAAAAAACATCATGATTCCATTGAGTCTTTGAAACGCCGCGACCCGTCAGTAAACGCGAATAATATTTAACAATTACCTATGTTCAATTATTCAGCAACCGGTCAAACCCGCGAGGAAAAACACCATGCACAGGTTCAGTAACCACGGATAAGAATGGGCGGTCTTCTGCCGGATGAAATCGGCTAATTGGCCTTCGTTCCAGTGATATTGTTCATTGACGCGTTCCTTGTAGGTTTCCCAAAAGGGTTTTAATTCATCGAGGTTCATGGCTGTTCTGTTTCAGGAGTTTTTCCAAACGTGATTTTATTCTGTTGAGTCGTGTGCTGATGTTGGTTTTGCTCATTTGCATTATACCGGCTATTTCCTCGTAGCTGTGTTCGTCTAGGTAAAGCATGACAATAGCCCTGTCGGTTTCAGAAAGCTGCCGTATGGCATGGTATAATTCCGCCGCTGTTTCTTGTGAGTCATACGAATCGGAATCAGCGATTTGCCAGACTTGCTCCGAAATCTGCTCGCTCTTGGGTAGTGCCTTGTCCTTGCGTATTTTCGTAAATACCGTGTTGATGGCAATCCGGTAAATCCAAGTGGAAATTTTGGACTGGTGTTTGAAAGCCGGATAGGATTTCCAGAGTTGGAACACGATTTCCTGAAACAAATCCTTCCTGTCTTCTGCCGAGGTATAGTACAAACAGCAAACGCCATGGATGAGCTTTTGCTGGACTGCAATAAGTTGCGCAAATTCCTTTTGAAGAGTTTCTCTGTTCACTTACGGATTGTTTTACCTATTAGTCGCACCATTGGCCGGAAAGTCACACATGGCCCGGCTTTTTTAAAAAAATTTCAACAGGGCGTTCTTTTTGCTTTTGCCAAACGAAAAAATTCCCGGAAACCCTGTAATCCGATCAATCCCGATCTGGACAAAATAGTATCTTTTCAAAACACCAAACCTGCCTGCCGTTTTTTTTCGTGGACTACGGACGGTCAACTGTTTCAAATAAAATACCCCACCCCGCTTGCAAGTCCGGTTTTTATGTTTTTACTTTGCAAAACAAAGTACTTTACAAAAAACTCATCCAAACCTTTCCATGTCCGAATCGCAGCCACACTTGGAAACCCTCGCCGAAATACGCGAGTTGATGGAAAAATCATCACGCTTCATTTCCCTGAGCGGGTTATCGGGCGTGTTTGCCGGGATTTTCGCCTTGGTCGGAGCCGCTTTCGCATTTGTAATCCTGCAAGCCGATTCGTTTTTATACGCCGAATACACCGCCGCCTACAGCGACCGGAGAACCTTGTTGTTATTGCTGCTGGATTCCGTTGCCGTTCTGGTGGCTTCGTTGTCTGTGGCCGTAATCCTGACCACGCGCCAAGCCCGGCGAAAAGGGCAAGCCGTTTGGGGAAACACCGCCAAACGCTTGTTGTTCAACTTGTTTGTTCCGCTGGCAACGGGGGGTATTTTTTGTCTGGCCTTGCTCTATCACGGCGAAATCGGGCTGATTCCGCCCGCCATGCTGATTTTCTACGGACTTTCACTGTTCAATGGCAGCAAATACACGCTGCACGACATCCGCTATTTGGGTGTCAGCGAAATTCTGTTGGGTTTGGTTGCCACGTTTTTCATCGGTTACGGGTTGCTGTTCTGGGCAATTGGTTTTGGGGTGTTGCACATTGTGTATGGTGCGGTGATGTACCGGAAATACGAAAGAAATGGTTGAATAGTTGAATGTTAAATGGTCATTCAGAATTATCACACAAGAGTAGCCATTTAACCATATAGTCAACTAACCATTTATTCCATGAAAGAATTACTCGAAAATCTGAACAAAGCGTTTGAAAGCAAAGCCCGGCTCGGCATCATGTCGGTGCTGATGGTGAATGAGCAAATGAATTTCAACAGTCTGAAAGAACTGCTCAACCTCACCGATGGCAACTTGGCAAGCCACTTGCGGGCATTGGAAGATCAGCAGTACGTGGCCGTACACAAGCAATTTGTCGGACGGAAGCCCAACACAACCTACCAAGCCACCGAAACCGGGAAAAAAGCATTCAATGAGCATCTGAAAGCCTTGGAAATCTTGATTAAAGGCAGTCTCTGATATTTTTTTATCCTTCAACTTTGAAATTCAAAGTACTTTTACAAATAGTACCATTTAAAATACCGAAACCTTCATCCATCGCTTAAATTTCAACAGAAACATGAAAGACCAAGCCCAATTAAATTCCGAAAAAATCATCATTCCCTATTCCGATGATGAGCAAATTCCAGCGGAACGGAGCAGTTTCCGCGAAAAATTTTTGCGTCCTCTGCGTGATCCGTTCACTGCTTGGGGAGCGGTTTTAGTGGCAATATCCGCTGCGGTTTTCGGCGTTTGTGAATGGTCTGAACTGAAAGAACAACAGTCTTTTACGATGTTCTTGCTGCATTATGCGGCGGCTTTCGGATACGGCATTGTTCTGTTCTTCAAATACATCCGAAACCGGCAGGAAAGTGCAAAATACCGCTCGCCAATGTTTTTATGGCTGGTATTGAGCCTGATTAGCTGTTACGCGCTGAACCGCAGTTTGCCCATATTTCAGTCGGCAACGGGTTGGCTTTGTGTGTGTCTGGTGGTCAATTGTATGGCTTGTGTCAGTTACGTTTGGCGCGAGGAAATACCGCGTTTCTGGCAGCCGGTACTGTATTTTTTCCTGGCGTCATCGGTGTTGCTTCACTTGTATCTGGCGGCTTACCTGTTGCCGATGTACGCGGCTGGCGCAGTAACGTTGCTGGCTCTGGGCATTGGCGGACACACATTTGTTCCGCTGCTTATCAGCATTGCATTGATTCGTTTGCTGTGGAAAACTGTTGTTTCACAGCCCAATCTGCGTCCAAGCATTTTCGCCGGATTGGCGGTGCCAATCATTTTCACCATTTATTTTCTCGTTCACTGGCAAACAAGCCTGAATAAAATCCGCGCCTTTGAAAACCAGTCTTACACCGGTTCCGGTTCACTTACTGCTTGGATATTAATTGCCCAGAAATCAGACAACAGTTGGGTTACCGAACGCATCTTGAAAACCGGACTTGTCTATTCCACGCGCTTTTGGGACAGTGATTCTTGGCAAATGCCGTCCGTTTCTTTCTCGGAAACCAGACAGCATGATCCGTTGGTGACGCTTGCCGCCAATTTGCTCGGAGAGGTAGAATTAAGCGATAGAGAGCGAATTGACCTGTTGAAATCACTGTACGATGCGCGGCATCAGGCGCAGGAACGCCTGTGGTCGGGCGATGATTTGGCAACCAGACACGTGAATACAAATATCAAGGTCTATCCCGATTACCGGCTGGCATACACAGAGAAAATCATTTCAATCAAGAACCACGACCCGTACGACCGGAACCAACAGGAAGCCGTTTACACGTTTCATTTGCCCGAAGGTTCCGTTGTCACTTCCCTGTCGCTGTGGATTAACGGGCAGGAAGAAGCCGCCCGGCTGACGACCAAAGCCAAAGCGGATTCGGCTTACAAAACCATTGTGGGCGTGGAAAGCCGCGACCCGTCGGTGGTGCATTGGCAGGAAGGTAACACCGTGACGGTCAGGGTGTTTCCGTGTACGCCAGCCGAAAACCGCCGTTTCAAAATCGGCATTACCTCGCCGTTACGGATGGAGGAGAACCGGTTGCATTACGACAATATTTACTTTCAAGGCCCGTCAGCCACCAAAGCCCGCGAAAATGTTACCGTGCGGTTTGCACAGGCCGCAAAAGACATTGCCGGATTGGCGGGTTTTGATGTTTCAAAAGATACTATTTTCCAAACGTCTGAAAATTACAGTCCTGACAGGCATTTTTCATTCCCTTCAACTCCGCTTTCTACGGCTGCGTTCAGTTTCGGTGGCAAAAGTTACGCGGCAAAAGACTACCGGAAACGGTACGAAACGTTTGTTCCGCAGGCTGTTTACCTGGATGTGAACCACGCTTGGTCGGTGCGCGATTTTGATGAGGTGCGGCAAGCCGTAAAAAACCGGAAAACCTACGTTTGGGACGAGGAAAAATGGCTTCCGGTCAGTGAAGACAATGGCATGGAAATTTACGAAAAGCTGTGGAAAAACCGTTTCAGCCTGTTGCCGCTGCACAAGATTCCGCACCCGGAAACTGCACTGGTCATTTCAAAAAGCAATTTCCCGTCCCCAAACCTCAATGACTTGAAGGAAAGTGATTTTGCCAGGGAAATCTCCGCGCAGTCGAAAAACCGCCAACCGCTCCGTTTTTTCAACCTGGGGCACGAATTGTCGCCTTACTTGCGGACATTCCTGGAACTGCGCGCCTTGCACTACGACAACGGAAATACTGTTCAGTTGGCCGGTTTACTGAAAAAAGGCAATTTCGTGGCGAACCAGGAAAATGAAACTTCGGTAACATTGCACCAGGCCCGCTTGCAACTAACGGAAACCAATGTTGCCGCATCCGTAACTGGCAGCGCACCCGACCATCTGTTGCGGCTGTTTGCTTACAACCACTTGATGCAACAAATCGGGCGGCGTTATTTTGAAAAGGATTACCTGTCCGATTCACTGATTGCGGAAGCGCAACGGGCCTACGTGGTTTCGCCGATTTCGAGTTTGGTGGTGCTGGAAACAAAGGAGGATTACGAACGATTTGGCATTGACAAGTCGAAAAACAGCCTGCAAAACGCCTCGCTCAATGGTTCCGGCTCCGTTCCCGAACCGCACGAATGGCTGCTGATCATCCTATTCTCTTCGGTTGCGTTGTTCTTTGTCTGGAAGCACCGCGTCTGATTGCCCAAATAATACAGAATGATTGTTTGAAGTTGTTTTAACAGGAGCTATAGAACCGAAATAGTATAAAAAATGAAGGCCAAACCTGCACTGTTCACATTTGCCGAGAAGCCGATTTCCGCAAATTTCAAGATAACCTTCACCCGCAAAGAAGTTGGCTATTTAATGCTCGGTCTGTATGGCGGCTTGTTTGGCTGGCTGTTCTGGCAATCGTATTTCGTTACGGATTTCATCACGTGGCTGGGCGTGATTATTTTTCCTTACGTGCTGATTGTCAGGCAGAAAGGGCGGTACGGCTGGCATTACGGGCTGCTGACATTGGTGCTGGCACTGCTGTCGGCGTGGTTGAATGTGCGCACCTTGCAATTCGGTTTGCTGGCCGTCGGGCTGCTGTTTGCGGTTGAGTCTTTCATCGGAAAAACCAATCCGCTCCCCTTGCTGCTGGTTGGCGTGCTTTCGCCTTTCTTCCGCTATTTGAGCCAGGTTTTCAGTTTTCCGGTTCGGTTGCAACTCAGCGAATGGGCGGGCAACATATTGTCCGTCAGCGGGTTACGTACGGAAGTGGCGGGCAATATCATCCGCACGGGCGGCACCGACTTTGCGGTTGACCCGGCTTGCATGGGTTTGGAAATGACCGAAACCTCGTTGCTGATGGCGATTTTCCTGCTGGCGCATTACGAACGAAAAACCGTGCGGCAACTGTCATTCGGCTGGCTGCTTGTTGTAGCCGCGTGTACGCTCGGATTGAACGCAGTAAGCAATATGTTCCGGATCATCGTGCTGGTGTTGTTCCGTATCCTGCCCGAGAATCCGATGCACGACGCAGTGGGAATGGCCTGTCTGTGCTTCTACGTAGTGGTTCCATTGATATTTGCGGTGCAGTGGCTGTACGCGCACAAAAGCCGGATGGCAATTGTTGAGCCGTTGGCACGACCGGCAGGTTTGGGCTTTTCAAAACATACTATTTTGGCGGCCATTCATTTGTTGCTGGTTGTTTTCATGGCCGCGCATATTTTCCTGCAACCCAAACGTGAAGCGAAGCAGTTGGCTTCCATCCACCGTGATTTGCCGGGAATGACCCGGAAAAACGCCAAAAACGACGTGGTTCAGTTCAGCAACGACCGGATTTTACTGTACGTAAAGCCCATTGCCGCATTTTACCATGCCGAACACAGCCCGTTGGTGTGCTGGCGGGGCAGCGGGTATGTATTCAAGCAAGTGGGCACGCAAAAAGTGGATGGCATGGAAATATACAGTGGAATCCTGCAAAAAGGGCGCGAACAGGTCCATGCCGCGTGGTGGTTTGACAATGGCCGCCACCAAACCATCCGCCAGTTGGATTGGCGTTGGCGCACGGTCAAAGGCGAAAAACCTTTTTGTCTGGTCAATGTGAATGTGAATGTGAATGTGAACCGGGAGGATGAACTGGAAACGGCGGTTCGGTGGGCGTTGGCGCAAAAAGTGGTTCGGTGAAGCATTTGTATTTGCGCGCACTTTTTTTCAATGGTTCAAATCGGCTCAATTGGCCGGTCGGTCAACGTTTGCATGATGTCAAGGCTTCAGTACTAGCCCGTGGTTGCGCAACCGTGGATAAAATGGCTGCGGTTTTTTCAGTAGTTGTAACGGCTTTGTGGCAGGATTACAAGCCAGAATAAAAAACAGTATCTCCCGAAAAGCAAAAACCCCGGATGTGCCGGGGTTTTTGCTTCAAGGTATTTGGGTTGGCTGCCTGTCATTGCCGAGTTGCGGCCCCTGCGCATCGGTCACGTGGGGTTCGTCAGGCTTGAAACCGGTAGCCGCTTCGGTTTGTGCCCCGGCAGAATCATTTTCCGGAACGGCATTTTCATTTGGCACGGCATTTTCAAGGTCGCGGTGGGCGAAATATTTGCGTTGCATGACCAAGATAACCGCCACGCCGACAAAAATGGAGGCATCGGCGATGTTGAAAATAGGCCACAGCGAGTAGTACTCGCCACCCATGCCCGGCAGCCACTGCGGCAGGTAGCCCTTCCAGATATCCAAATAAAACATATCCACTACCTCACCGTGAAACCAGCGGGTGGGGGCGTTTTCGGTAGCCAGATTAAACAGCACACCGTAAAATGTGCTGTCAATCACATTGCCGACGGCTCCGCCCAAAATCAACGCCGTACACCAGAGCAAACCTTGCGGCACGGCTTTTTTGGCCAGTTGGTACAGGTAATAACCAATGCCGACCATGGCCAGCAACCTAAACACGCTGAGCACGAGTTTGCCATATTTCCAGTCAAGTTCAATGCCGAAAGCCATGCCCGGATTGCGCGTGTAGTGTATCTTGAACCAGTCGCCAATAACCGGAAACTCCTCGCCCAAGTACATATTGCGGTGCACAACCAGCTTGACTGCCTGATCCAAGGCAATGATTGCCAGACTGAGCAGAAAATATTTCAGATATTTCACTTCCGACCAAATGTTAAGATTAAAGACTTGGAATTTTCAAATTCCCAAGGCTGACAACGATAGACGCGCAAAAATAGGCATTAAATGGGCAAACCGGAAATAGTATGTTTCCAAAAGCCCAAACCTAAGGCCTCCCCTAAATCCCCTCCGAAAGAGGGGACTTTCAAACCGAACGGGTTTAGTGTTTTCAAAAGATACTATTTTTTTGCTCCCCCTCCATCGGAGGGGGGTTGGGGGGAGGCTCTTCCCCTACTGCCCTTGCCCCACCAAGAACACCGCATTGCCGAAAAGCAGTTTGCCGCTGTGCCAGAAAGCACGGAAAAGCGGATTTTCGGCCATGTATATCACCTGTCCGCGCCCCAGCTCCTGCACGCCGAAAATGGCGGAATTCTGCAACTTGGGTTTCAGCTTGTGGCCCACGTGGCCGGCTACGTACGCGTTTGGCTTCAAATAACCTGCATTCCAGCCTTTTTTCAGCAGTTCGTACGTCGCGTTGTTGCGCAGCAGCGAGAAATACGTGCCGCCGCAGCCAAAAGCCAGCGGGTGCGATGCGTCGAGTGTCACGCGGTAAATGCTGCCCTGCACTTCCTCGGTCAGCGGTTCGCGTTCGCGTTCGGCGTAGGTTTTCAGCGTGTCGGTGGGGGCGGCGGTTTTTTTGGCGGGTTTGGGATCCGGTTTCTTTTCCCATTCAAAATCCGTCTTTTCGCCCAGTATTTCGGCGGCGTTTTCCACGGCAATCACGCGGCCGCCCTCCTGCACCCAATCCTTCACTTTTTGCACTGTCCGGTCGTTCCACACGCCACTGTAGCTGCCCGAAGGCAATACCAAAAGGTCGAAGTTTTGGAGCGGCGTACTGCCCAACCGGCTGGCATCCAGCACACTGACGGGATAGTTGAGCTGCCGCTCAAAGAAATGCCAAGCCGAACCGAACCCGTCCGTGCTGACACCGCTGCCGCCCACCACCGCAATGCGCGGGGCCTTGATGAAATGCACATAATCCGAGCCGAAATCCGACCCCTTGTCCACAAATCCGGTGGCGGCAGCCGTCAGCGTGATGCCGAGGGCGGCGGCTTGTTCGGTCACGGTTTTGTCGAAGGCCGCGCCCATGGCTTCGTTGCCGGTGCGGGTGATGAGTAGCGTGCCGGGCGCAAAGGTTTTGCCGCCAAGCGTGAATTCGGTTTCGGCATTGCGGACTTTGATTTTGTTTTGCAGCAAGGCCGCCAGAAATTGCACGTCGCGCAGGTCTTTCCATTCGGCAAGGTAGGCATAGGGCTTTTCGATGGGTTTGGCTGGCGATGCGGTGGGGGTTTTGGGTTTTGCGGAGATACTATTTTCCGGGAAGCGGTTGGCAAGTCCGTAGGCTTGCAGGCCGTAGGCATACGGAATGGCCCACGAAGTAATGTCGTAAGTCAGCGTGTCTTCCATTACCGGATTGGGGTCGAACAGCACGCGCAGCAAGGCCGACTTGGGTTGGAATGCGCTGATAACCAAGTCGTTTTCTTCCGCTTTTGCCGATTCGCTCTTGCCAGCCGCATACCCGAATCCGTTGATGGCGGCATTTCCGCTGGCATAGCCGTACCGGATTCCGTTGCGGTCGAGCAGTTCGGCCAAGGCTTTCACTTTCCCTTCCGCACCTTTTGCTTTCACAACGTAGCTTTTGTAACCGCCCTGCGGATTATTGCGCGACTGGTCGAAGTAGTTCCTGAATTCCTTCACCACTTGGTCGGGCTGGGCGGCCACAACCTCGATGCTGGCGTAGCTGGCCGCCACGTGGTGCGCAATGCGCTGGGTCAGGGTCAGCGTGTCGCCTTCCGAACGCAAAATGCCCAAGCCCGCCTGTCCGCCGCCGCCCTGCTCATAGGTCATGGCGATGGCCCCGTTGAAGCTGGGCCACGTGTCGCCGAAGCTCGGATAAAACAAGTCGAACCGTTCGCGGGTGTAGTAGAGCCAATAGTTCTTGTCAAAATACTGGCGGTTTGCCTCACCGATGCGCTGCTGGAACTGCCGCTGCCAAGGGGTGAGGGCGGCATGGTAAGGCTTGGCCGACGGCGCGAAATAATACGGCGACTCAGGGCCCATTTCGTGGAAATCGGCGTGCAGGTGCGGCATCCAGCGGTTATACAACGTGAGCCGTTGCCGGGTTTCCTGCTGGGTCTGCCAAGCCCAGTCGCGGTTCAGGTCGAACAAGTAATGGTTGAACCGTCCGCCGGGCCACGGTTCCTGGTGTTCGCGCGAGTATTTGAGCGGCTGGTAAGGATGGTTTGCCACCTGTTTGTACCATTGCACGTAGCGTTCGTGTCCGTCGGGATTCAGACACGGGTCAATCAGCACAACCACGTTCTTGAGCCAGCCTTGGGTTTGGGCATTGCCAGCGTCCACCAAGTCGTGTAGCACCTGCATCACCGCTTCCGACGAAACGGCCTCATTGCCGTGTACATTGTAGCTCAGCCAAACAATGGCCGGTTGGTTTGCCGTGGGCGAGCCATCGGCCAATCCCGTGATGCTGAGGTTGTTGGTTCTTATTTCTTCCAGCCGCTTCAGGTTTTCGGGCGATGCCACGGCCATCACCACCAACGGGCGGCCTTCGTAGGTCTGCCCGTACGGAATCAGTTGGCAGCGGTCGGCGGCTTGGGTGGCCACGGTTTCAAAGTACCGCACCATCCGGTCGTGCGTGGTGAATTGCTCACCGAGCCGGTAGCCCAGAAAACTTTCGGGTGTGGGTGCTTTCTGGGCCAGGCAAACGAAAGAGAAAAGAAACAACAGCAGGGAAAAGCCGGAGGTTCGGCCCCCGCTAAAGACGGGGCTTTCAGCTTTTTGCAGGATACTGTTTTGCAGGGCAACACTGGGGCGGCAAGGTTTTTTCATGAAAGTTGGACTTGGTTTGGATTTTTAGACTTAGTTTGGATTTAAGGAATCGTTCCCGCAAAATGGGCAATAAAAACGGTTCCGGCAAACACCCTCAACGCCGGGCAAACTCCGTATCGGAAGCCGAGGCACGGTTTTTTAGAAGCAATTGTGTCTGCTTTTGGCGTTTGCGAACGCCACCCGGACCACAATCTTTCTGTCACCTTTATACAGTATATGAACTCAACCCCCGAAAAAGCCGAACGCGACCGGGCAACCCGCTACGTGCTGACCCGCAGGCTCGACCGTATGTTCATCAGCCTGAGTGCTAACTACCGGTTCATCGCCCGTTTTTTCAGGGAGGTTTTCGTGCCGCCCTACGAATGGCGCGCAATCATCAACCAGTGTTACGAGGTTGGCTTCCGTTCGCTGCCGCTCATCACGCTCACGGGCTTCATTATCGGCATCGTTTTCACCAACCAGTCGCGCCCCTCGCTGTCCGACCTCGGAGCCACGGCCCTGCTGCCCGCATTAGTGGCGGTGGCGGTGGTGCGGGCGTTGGCTCCGTTGGTCACCGCGCTGATTGCCGCCGGCCGCGTGGGTTCCAATATCGGCGCCGAACTGGGTTCCATGAAGGTTACCGAGCAGATTGATGCCATGGAGGTGTCGGCCATCAACCCGTTCAAATTCTTGGTGGTGAGCCGCATCGTGGCCTGCACGCTGATGATGCCCACGCTGATGATGTACATGATGCTGGTGGCGCTGCTGGGCAGCTACGTGAACGTACACCAGAACGAATTGACCACTTTCCGGAGTTTTTTCGACCAGGTTTTCGAGACCATTTCCTTTCTTGACCTTTTCTCCTCCATCATCAAGAGTTTCATTTTCGGCTTTACCATTGGCGTGGTGGGCTGCTACCAAGGCTACAATTCATCAAAGGGGACGGAGGGCGTGGGCAAGGCGGCCAATGCTTCGGTGGTGGCTTCCATGTTCCTGATTTTCATCGAGGAGCTGCTTGCCTTGCAGGTCATCAACGCATTCCGGGTTTAACGGCACAAACGTATCCACATGAAAAAGCAAAGCCCGCACATAGACAAGACCAATGCCGTTATCACCATCAAGGGGCTGACCAAAGCCTTCGACGATTTCGAGGTGCTCAGGGGCGTAGATTTGGAGCTGTACCAAGGCGAAAACCTGGTGGTGCTGGGGCGTTCGGGTACGGGCAAGTCAGTGCTGATTAAAATTATTGCCAACCTGCTCAAAGCCGATTCGGGAACGATTGAAGTGCTGGGACGCGAAATCGGCGGACTCTCGGCCAAGGAATGGGATGAGTTGCGCCTGAAAATCGGCTTCTCATTCCAGAACAGTGCCCTATACGACAGCATGACCGTCCGCGAAAACCTGGAGTTTCCGCTGGTGCGGCACTTGCGGCACTTGAGCCGGGCCGACATTGACCACTCGGTGGGCGAAATGCTGGAAGCCGTCGGCTTGGCGCAGGCTACCGACCAGATGCCCTCCGAGCTGTCGGGCGGGCAGCGCAAACGGATCGGAATTGCGCGGACGCTGATACTCAAGCCGGAAATAATGCTTTACGATGAGCCAACGGCCGGCCTTGACCCGACCACGAGCATGGACATTGACAACCTGATCAACGAAGTGCAGGAGCGGTTCAAAACCTCGTCCATCATCATTACCCATGACCTGACGTGCGCCAAAATCACCGGCGACCGGATAGCGGTGCTGCTCGACGGGCAGTTCCAGCGGCAAGGCACGTTTGACGAGGTTTTCGACACGGACGATGCTCGGGTCCGGTCGTTTTACGATTACAATTTCATTGAGTGATTGCATGGGCCGCCGTATTCCCGGATAATCACCTGAGATTGCTTTTCAAGCAGGTTTGGGGTTTTTGAAACATACTATTTTCAGGCTCCGTTTTGTCCTTCTGTAAGAATTTTGTGGCAAGTCCGACGGCTTTCAAATCCGGGCGTGTCACTGTTTGTCACAAGGTTCTTCCAGAAGGACAGCGAAACATGAAATGTCAGACAATCACCGAATCCGCATTCCAAACTCCGTACTCCGCATTTCCAGAATAGTATCTTTTCAAATCGCCAAACCCAACCAATCATACAAACACACAAATGGCTACAACAGACAATAAA
Source organism: Sphingobacteriales bacterium (assembly GCA_043789005.1). Lineage (GTDB taxonomy): Bacteria > Bacteroidota > Bacteroidia > Cytophagales > 172606-1 > Xanthocytophaga. Next base: position 4,388 of record JAYWIH010000008.1, on the reverse strand, counting down.
CGTTCGGTTACCGTGGGAATCTTCGTGCTTCTCGCCATTGCGATACTCGTGGCCGGCATTTTCATCCTCGGCGGCAAGCAGAAGCGTTTCACCAAAACCCTGCGCGTAACCACCGTGTTCGACGATGTTTCGGGCCTGAAGGCGGGCGGCAACGTCTGGTTCTCTGGCGTGAAAATCGGCTTGGTCACCAAGATGAGCTTCTACGGAACCTCGCAGGTGGCCGTGGAGATGAAAATCGAGGAATCCGCCCAAAAATACATTAAGCAGGATGCCAAGGCGCGGATCGGGGCCGAAAGCCTGATTGGCAGCAAGCTCATTGAAATTATCGGTGGCAGCCCCGCCTCCGAGCCGGTGCAGGATGGTGGTCGGCTGCAAAGCCAACTCGCCGAAGGCAGCGATGCCATCATGAAAACCTTGCAGGAAAACAACAAGAACCTGCTGGCCATCACCACCGATTTCAAAAGCGTGAGCGCCAAGATCGCCAAGGGCGAAGGTACGGCCGGGGCCTTGCTCACCGATTCGCTCATGGCCAAGAATTTCCGCGCCGCCGCCGAAAACCTGCGGCAGGCCTCAGTCACCACCGCCCGCGCCACGGCCGCCCTCTCGCAGTTCACGGCCAAGTTGAATACCGAAAAGGGCCTTGCCAACCAACTGATGACCGATACGGTGGTTTTTGCGCGGCTTAAAACCTCCGTTGTCCAACTGCAACGCACCGCCAACTCGGCCTCCGTGGTCACCGAGAATATAAAGCAGGCCAGCGACCGGCTCAACCGCAACGACAACGCGCTGGGCGTGGCCCTGAAAGACACCGCCTTTGCCGGAAAACTTAGAAGCACCATGCAGCACCTGGAAACCAGCAGCCGCAAACTGGACCAGAACATGGAGGCCCTGCAACACAATTTCCTGCTGCGTGGCTATTTCCGCAAAAAGGCCAAACGCGATGCCCGCAGCCAAGCCGACAGCACGGCCCGGTAGGATTTCCGTTTTTTTGAAAGGCCAAACCCGCACGGACAGTTTCCGTGTGGGTTTGGCCTTTTTGGGAGATACTATTTTGCTTTTTGCGGCCGCTTTGCGCGTCACAGACGTGAGTCCATTCCACCCCGATTACAAACCTGGGTGAGCGGTGGATAGTCTGAACAGATTCCGTTTGCCCGGTTAATCCGTTGGGATAGCCAGAGGGAAATAGTATCTTTACAAAAGTCGAAACCTGTCAAATATTTGTCGAACATGGAAACGCTGCAACTGAAACAAAGCCTGCACGAGTTGATTGAACGCATTGCAGACAATCAACTCTTAGAAGCCGTGCATACACTGTTATTGCAGGCGAAGTCCGAACCAAAATCCGCCACCGGCGAATGGGCATTGGATGAAGCGACCCGCAAAATGCTTGATGAACGCATTGCCCATCACAAAGCCCATCCCGAAGAAGGCGACAGTTGGCCGAATGTAAAGGCCCGCATTCAGAACAAAATCGAAGAAAGCCGTCTGGCATCCGACAGGAAATCAGCCTGACCTTCGCAATCGTCCATGACCTACAACCTGACAATCAACTCAATTGCCGAATCGGACATTGAAGATGCGACTTTGTACTATGCCAGCCAGCGGCAAGGATTGGGCGGCGATTTCTTGGCGGCGGCAAGTGAAATCCTGTTCTTGCTGGAAACCAATCCCTACCTGTTCGCTATCAAGCAAGACGGCATCCGTTCGGCCAAAATCAAGCCGTTTGCCTATCATGTGATTTACACCATTGCTGGTCCGGATGTGAAAGTAATCGGTGTGTTGCACGAAGGGCGCAGCTCCGATGCGTGGAAAACCCGCTTGTGAAAAAATCTTTCTCCGACGTTCCTCGACCTGCCGCAAGTCTGGCGAAGTGCAACTTGTGGTGGCGATTGGCGAAAGGCTGCGGCTTGCCGTCGGGTTTAGCCCAAGCCTCACAAACACGAAATCCTTGCCGCAACAGGCAGGGTTTTGCCTTTTCCAAAAGATACTATTTTTTGCGCCCCTTTGGAGCCGGGGGCTTTTTTTCTACTGCCCCAACTCCCGCAAATACATCTGAATCGTGTTTTCCAAGCCGAAATACAGCGCGTCGCACACCAAGGCGTGGCCGATGGAAACCTCCAGCAATCCCGGAATTTGCAGCGTCAGGTAGCGCAGGTTGTTCAAATCCAAATCATGGCCGGCATTGATGCCCAAGCCAGCTTCAGAGGCCACGTGGGCGGCGCGGACATACGGGGCCACAGCGGCTTCGCGGTTGTGCGCATACTGGCTGGCGTAGCTTTCGGTGTACAGTTCAATGCGGTCGGTGCCGGTTCGGGCGGCTTCCTCCACCATCTTTTCCACCGGATCCACGAATATGGACGTGCGGATGCCGAGGCTTTTGAGTTCGCCGATCAGGTCTTGCAGCAGGCTTTGGTGCGCCACCGTGTCCCAGCCGAAACTGGAAGTCAGCGCGCCGGGCGGGTCGGGAACCAGCGTTGCTTGGGCGGGCCGCACTTGGCGCACGAGTTCCATGTAACGCGCATCCGGGTAGCCCTCAATGTTGAATTCGGTGGTGATAGCCAAGGGCAAGTCCAGCGCGTCCTGATAGCGGATGTGCCGCTCGTCGGGGCGCGGATGCACGGTAATGCCTTGTGCGCCAAATCGTTCGCAATCCTGCGCCACGCGCACCACGTTCGGGTTGCTGCCCCCGCGCGAGTTGCGCAGCGTGGCAATCTTGTTAATGTTGACGGAAAGTTTGGTCATTGTCAGAATGGCTAAATGTTCAAATGGCCGGATGGTTTTGGCGGGTTCGGGCTTTTGAAAAGATACTATTTCAGTTCACGGTCAACAGTCAATAATCCACGGAAAAAACGTTTCTGTCATTCCGACGAAGGAGGAATCGGGCTTGCACTTGCTGGCAAGTCCAAGCTTCTGCGCAAGTAAGTGCCGGATTCCTCCTTCGTCGGAATGACAAAGGAGGGTTTGGGCTTTCCAAAAGATACTATTTTCCAAAACCAAAACCGCCCCGCCTTGGAAAGCCGTAATCCGCCGGTTTTGTTCCGCGCATCCGGCAATTGCGCTTGGCGTGCCGGGCAAAAATGAATATTTTTACGGCTTGCCAACCCTCTTTCCCATGCTTGCAACCTCCCACGTTCCGGCGCAAACCCTCAATCCGCTGGCAAATCCGGCGGCCATCGTAACCAGCGGCGAAGCCCGTTTCACCCTTCTCACGCCGCAAATGGTTCGCATGGAATGGTCGCCGGAGGGCAATTTTGAAGACCGCGCCTCGTTTGTGTTCCTCAACCGGAACCTGCCCGTTCCGAAGTATTCCACAACGGTCGAGCAAGATTGGCTTACGATAAAAACCGACAAGCTGACGCTGAAATATCGGGTCAATAGTGGTGATTTCAAAGCCGATAACCTACTGGTTACGTTTGCATTGAACCAAAAAATCGTGGCGTGGCAGCCCGGCTTGGAAGCTACCGGAAACCTGCGCGGCACCAACCGCACGCTGGATCGAGCCGAAGGTGCGGTGGAGATTGAGCCGGGCATCGTGTCGCGCAGCGGCTGGGCATTGGTTGACGATTCGGAACGGCCATTATTGGCCGAAGACGGCGGTTGGGACTGGATCAAGGCCCGCCCGTCAGGAACTAGGCAAGACTGGTATTTTTTCGGCCACGGGCACGACTACCGGCAGGCCCTGCGCGATTACACATCCGTTGCCGGAAAAATACCCATGCCGCCGCGTTTTGTGTTCGGCTTCTGGTGGTCGCGCTATTGGCCTTACACCGAGGAGGAAATGCGCGGTTTGGTGGAGGAATTTGAACTCCACAGCGTACCGCTCGATGTGTTGGTCGTGGATATGGACTGGCACACGACATTTTTGAAGGACTGGTGGAAAAAGGAAAAAGACCAGGCCGGCGAACGCAAGGGCTGGACCGGCTTTACGTGGAACAAGAACCTGTTTCCCGACCCGAAGGCCTTTCTGGACTGGACCAAACGCAAAAACCTGAAAATCACGCTGAACCTGCACCCGGCTTCGGGCATCCAGCCGCAGGAGGAATCGTATGCGGCGGTGGCGCGTGCCATGGGCATTGACCCCGAAACGCAAGCCTACGTGCCATTTGATATCGTGAACAGGCAATTTGCCGAGAATTACCTGAATCTGGTGTTGCGCCCATTGGAAGAGCAGGGCGTGGATTTCTGGTGGCTCGACTGGCAGCAATGGAGCACCACCACCATTCCCGGCATGAACCCGACCATGTGGCTCAATTATGTGCATTACACCGACATGGAGCGGCAGGGCAAAGTGCGCCCCCTGATTTTTCACCGGTGGGGCGGTTTGGGCAACCACCGCTACCCGATCGGCTTTTCGGGCGATGCGGTGAGTGTCTGGAAATCATTGGATT
>JAYWIH010000007.1:0-5453 GCA_043789005.1 Sphingobacteriales bacterium | reverse complement strand
AAATTTGAGTTCGGGGTTGTCCTGGCAGAACCGGAAAAACTCCTCGTCGTTCAGGCGCAAATCTTCGGCGTAGTGCAGCACCACTTTTTCCATGTATTCCATAAGATTCCGTTTTTTACAAATATAACAATCGGCACAAGGTTTTCAACCGCCACCGCACGCGAAAAAGTCGTTGAAACGACTGAAACGCGGCTGCTGCAATGACAGTCCGGCAGGTTTGGCCTTTTTAAAACATACTGTTTGGCTTTTGCATTTAAGCATCCGAAACCGAAAATCCGTTTACATTTGCGGATATTCACCAGTCACCGGCCATGCAGCGCAAAGCACCCGAATTTTCCGGAATCCTGCGGAAAAGCGTCATCAAGGTGCCTGAAGTCATCAGTCAGGCTTCGGGCATCATCATCTTGGGCAAGAAAATCAAGTCCACGCTTTTCACCACCGATGTGGCCATCATCCGCAACCACAACGCTGATTCCATTCTGGCGGTGTATCCGTTCACGCCCCAGCCCATTATCTCGCAGGCCGTAATTGCCACCGCCGACGTGCCGGTTTTTTGTGGCGTGGGCGGCGGCCTGACCTCCGGCGACCGGGCCGTGGAAATTGCCATCCACGCCGAACACCAGGGCGCGATTGGCGTGGTGCTGAACAAACCCACACCAAACCGGCTGATTGAGGAACTGAAATCCAAACTCGACATCCCGATCATCATTACAGTAGTGTCCGAAAACGACGACTTTAAAGGGCGAATGTTGGCGGGAGTGGATATTTTCAATGTGTCGGGGGCGCAGCAAACGGCAAACATTGTGCGCAAAATCAGGGAAATCAATCCCGACATACCCATCATCGCCACCGGCGGGCGGGACGACAAGAACATCATGGACGTGATCGAGGCCGGAGCCAACGCCATCAGTTGGACTCCGCCCGCCACCTCCGAACTGTTCCGCACCATCATGGAACGCTACCGCGAGGAAATGTGAAGTCCGGACAACGGCAGTAGCACACGCTTCAGCTTGTGCCAAAACCGAAGGTTTTGCCGGGCGCATGGCAGACCCGAAGGCTCCAAGTGCGTGATTCCAGATTCCGGACAATCCCGAAAAGAAAGCAAAAAAATAGTATCCCTTAAAAACGCCAAACCCGGAACTCGGGCAGAGTTCCGGGTTTGGCCAAGGTCATAACTCTACACAAATTCGCCCAGTTCCAGCCAACGGCCCGATTTGGTTTCCAACTGGCGTTCAATCGTCTGGTTCTCCTTGCCCCACGCCGACAGTTCGGCGTGGTTGCTGCTGCCCGCCGTCATTTTGACCAGCAGTTCCGCTTTTTGCCGTTCCAGTTCGGCTATTTCCTTTTCCAGCGTCTCGTATTCCTTCTGCTCCTTGAACGACAATTTTCGCTTCGGCGTTTCCACGGCAATGGTTGTTGTCTGGCGGTTTGCCTCAACGGGTTTGGCTGTTTTGGAAGATACTATTTTTTTCTCCTGCGCTTTTTCTTCGGCTTCCTTCTCTTCCAGCCATTCGCGGTAGTCGGTGTAGTTGCCCGGAAAGTCGCGGATTTGTCCTTCGCCCTCGAACACGAACAAATGCTCCACAAGCCGGTCCATGAAATACCGGTCGTGCGAGACCAGGATCAGGCAGCCGCCGAAATTGTCCAGAAACTCTTCCAACACGTTCAGCGTGGCCAGGTCAAGGTCGTTGGTCGGCTCGTCAAGGATCAGGAAATTCGGGTTTTTTATCAGCACGCGCAGCAGTTGCAGGCGGCGTTTTTCGCCACCGCTGAGTTTGGCTACCAAATCCCATTGTTTGGCGGGCGGAAACAGGAACAGGTTCAGGAACTGCGAGGCCGTCATGGTCTGGCCGCCCGCCACGGTTATCACTTCGGCAATTTCCTGCACCAGTTCTATCACGCGCTGGTTTTCCTTGTACACCAGTTCCTGCTGCGTGTAGTAGCCGAATTGCATGGTTTCGCCCCGGTCTATGGTTCCGCTGTCGGGCAGCAGGCTGCCGGTGAGCATATTCAGAAACGTGGTTTTGCCCACGCCGTTGCGGCCCACAATCCCGATGCGGTCTTGCTTCTTGAACACGTGCGAAAAATCGCGGACAAGCACCTTGCCGTCGAACGATTTGGAAACATTTTCCAGTTCTATGATCTTGCCGCCGAGGCGTTTGGTCTGCACGCTCAGTTCCATTTGGGCGGCGGCCTTGGTGCCGGCGGCTTTGGCTTGCAGGTCATAAAACGCATCCACGCGGTATTTGGCCTTGGTGCCGCGTGCCTTGGGCATCCGGCGCATCCATTCCAGTTCCTTGCGCATCAGGTTGCGGGCCTTTTCGGTTTCGGCGGTCTGCTGGGCTTCGCGTTCGCCTTTTTTCTCCAGGAAATAACCGTAGTTGCCCTGGTAGCGGTAAAGCTGCCCTTGGTCAATCTCGACAATCACGTTGGTCACCGCATCCAGGAAATACCGGTCGTGGGTGATGAGCAGCAGCGTCATATTCTGCGACGACAAATGGTCTTCGAGCCACTCAATGGCTTGCAGGTCCAAGTGGTTGGTCGGTTCGTCAAGGATTATCAGGTCCGGCTGTTCAATCAATACCCGCGCCAAAGCCACGCGTTTGCGCTGCCCGCCCGAAAGCTGCCCGACGGTCTTGTCCAAGTCATGGATGTCCAGCGCACCCAGCATTTGCTTCACCTGCGTTTCGTAATCCCAGGCCTTGGTGGCATCCATTTGGGTGATGGCGGTTTCAAGCAAGTCCATATCTTCGGGGTGCGCCATGGCGTGCTCGTAGCTTTTAATGGCCCTCAACGCCGGGTGCTGCGTGGAGAAAAGCGTGTCCAGAATAGTCAGGTTCAGGTCAAAATCAGGGTTTTGCGACAGGAAGCCCAAGGTGATTTCCTTGCGCGTGCTCACGCGCCCTTCGTCGGGAGTCAGCGAACCGGCCAGAATGTTGAGCAGCGTGCTTTTGCCCACGCCATTGGGCCCCACAATGGCGACTTTTTCGCCCTTGCTCACACCAAAGGAGATGTTGCGGAACAGCCAGCGGTCGCTGAAGGCTTTGGAAATGGTTTCGGCGGATAGGTAATTCATTCGGTTGTCAACTGTTTTGGATAGTTGGTTGTCGAGGACGACCACGGGTTTGCGGTTTTGCAAAGATACTATTTTGCCGGGATGAATTTTGCCCGATACCTCACCCCCGCCCCCTCTCCTACTGAGAGGGGAGCAAAAGATCCTTTTTTTTCACCCCTCTCAGTAGGAGAGGGGCCGGGGGTGAGGTTTTGAGGTTGGTGGTTTTTTTTACACCGGCCCGCCGACTTCCGCTTGCTTGCGCCGGTAGAAAATGCCCGCAATGGATTGCAGGGTGCGCAAGGCTCCGTAAATCTCCTCCGGAATCAGGTTTCCGTAAATGGCGCGGTCGGCAGTTTGCAGCGAGTCGGCCAGTTGTGGGTCAGGGATTATCTCCACTATTTCCTTGGTAGTGTACGAGCTGTACGGCTTCCCGTGCAGGCCCTCCATGTACCGCTTCCAGAGAGTCACGGTGTTTTCAACGGCAACCGGTTCCTTTTGCTGCCGCACGCGGCGGCGCAGTTTCTCATAAGCCCCCACAAAATTGCGGTGTGCGCGCCACAAGCGGTAACGCCTGAATTGCCGTTTGATTCCTTTGCCAAACGCGGCGTAAATGAGCAGCAGCAACAATCCGCTGGTGAGCGTGACGGCCGCCCAGAACACATAATCGAACGTGGGCCGCACGGGAACGTACTGCAAATTGACGCGGGGCGGCAAAAATTTTGGCGGCTGCGTGATCATTTGCCGCACAAAAACCGAATCCGTTTCAGCGTAAATCGCGGTGCAATCCTTTTGGCTGACAATGAAAACCGGCAGCCGCAGCCGTTGCACGGGGTTTATGTTGAACGTGGACAGCGTATAAACCACGCTGTCTAAGCTGCCCCGGCTGTCGGTGCGGGTGGGGAAATACCGCTTGCCCACCCACTCGAAAGGAGCGAAACGGTAGCCGGAGTCGGGGAAAACAACCTGCAGTTCAGCCGGGTGCCGCAAACTGAGCGTATATTGGACAGGCAACCCGATTTTGAGGCTGTCGGACAAAAACCCGCCTTGCGGCTTGAGTTCCTGACCCGGCGCGGCGCAAAAAGGCCACAGGCCAAGCACGGCGATGCGTGCGAGACGGAGAATGTGCCGGATGTTTTTTTTGCCGTATGCCATTGCAAGTCAGATGTCCGCCATTTTCCAAAAGGGAAAATTTTGACCGGCGGGTTTGGCTGTTTGAAAAGATACTATTTTTCCCCCTCCGAAGGAAGAGCCAAAAAGCCCCCTCCTTCGGAGGGGGTTGGGGGAGGCTTCTCACGCATTGCGCACCCGGAACAGCTTGACCAGCAGCGGCACAAAATCCTCTTCGGCGTGGATGGCCAAGTAGTTGGCTTCGTTGCGGCGGCAAAGGCGTTCCAAATCCGTCTGTTTGGTCTGAAACGCCATTTTCATGCGCCGCTGGAAATGGGGCGACGACGTGTTGCGCCACACCATGCGCCCCGATTCCTGATCCAACACCGGAATGATGCCCAGGCGCGGCAGTGCGGTTTCGCGCTTGTCGAGCAGGTGTATCACCACCAAGTCGTGTTTTTTGGCCATTGCTTTCAGGGTCGGTTCGTAGTCCCTGTCAATGAAATCGGAGATGACCACCACCACGCTGCGCCGCCGCAACAGGTTGAGCACGAAGCCGATGGCGCTTTTCAGGTCGGTTTGCAGCGATTGTGGCTCCACTTTGAACAGCGTGGAAACCAGCAGGTAGCCTTGTTGCAAGCCCTTGCCGGGCGGCACGTATTTTTCTTTCTGGTCGCTGAAACATACTAGGCCCACTTGGCTTTTTTCCTGCAAGGCCGACAGGGCCAGCACGCCGCAAAGCTCCTTTGCCAAGTCTATTTTCGCCTGTCCCCGGCGGCCCACTTGCTGCGAGGCACTGACATCCACCAGGAAAAAAACCGTTTGCTCGCGTTCTTCACGGAACAGTTTCACAAACGTGCCGTGGCCCTTGGCACTGCTGCTCCAGTCAATGGTGCGCACATCGTCGCCGTATTGGTAGGCCCGCAAATCGCTGAATTCCAAGCCATTGCCCTTGAAAACCGAATGGAAGTCGCCGTGCATCTGCGTGGTCACCGCCTTGCGGATGCGGATCTGGTATTTGCGGAGCCGGGCCAGAATATCGCGCATGGTTGTCTTTTTAAGTTCAAGTTTAGCGATAAACCCCCAAGGTTCAACCATTCGGCAACGAAAAACCGGCTGCCGGCTTGGCGCGGAATTTGAACAGATTGCCGCTGTCGGGGGTTTTGCCTTTCCGGAAGATACTATTTCGGAATGGCGGTTTTTGGGATTGGATTACAAATTCCGGGAAACCGACCCGACAATTTAACCGCTCCGCAATTGCAGGCTTCGTACCTTTGCCCCATGAAAAAGA
>JAYWIH010000006.1:0-5465 GCA_043789005.1 Sphingobacteriales bacterium | reverse complement strand
CAATTTCGCGGCGGTTCAGCGAAGCCTGCGCCATCAGCGACACAATCACGCCTTCCAGTTCGCGCACGTTGGTGTCAATGCTGTGGGCAATGTACTCGATCACGTCCATGTCCATCATGATGCCCTCGGCTTGCAGCTTTTTCTGGATGATGGCGGTGCGCGTTTCCAGGTCGGGCTGCTGCAAATCGGCACTCAGGCCCCACTTGAAGCGCGAAAGCAGGCGGTCTTCAAAGCCCACCAATTCGCGCGGCGACCGGTCGGTGGTCATGATGACCTGTTTGCCAGCTTGGTGCAAATGGTTGAAAATGTGGAAGAAGCATTCCTGCGTCTTTTCCTTGCCCGATAGAAACTGCACGTCGTCGAGTACCAGCACGTCTACTTGCAGGTAGAAATTCATGAAGCCCTGCATATTGTTGTTGCGCACGGCTTCGATGAACTGGTTGGTGAATTTCTCGCACGAAACGTACAGCACAAACCGGCTGCTGTCGTGCTGCTTGATGAAATTGCCGATGGCCTGCACCAAGTGGGTTTTGCCCAGCCCCACGCCACCGTACAGCAGCAGCGGGTTGAACGAGGTGATGCCCGGCTTTTGCGCCACGGCCATGCCCGCCGAACGGCCCAGCCGGTTGCAGTCGCCCTCGATGAAATTGTCGAACGTGTAAATCGGGTTCAGGTACGAGGCATAGCCGTTGCCTTCCAGTTCATACAGGTCAAACGGGCTTTTGTACTTCTCGGCGTGGATGTCCACCTTCGGGTCGCGGTTTTGCGGAGCCTTGTTGGTGGGTATGTTGATTACGTACGGACGGTTTTTTTCATTTCCCTTGTCTATCACCACTTGGTATTCCAGCCGGCCTTCGGGCCCGAGTTCCGAGTCAATGGCTTTGCGCAGCAGGTACACGAAATTGTTTTCCAAGTGTTCGTGCACGTACAGCGTCGGCACTTGGATTGTGAGGACATTGTTAATGAGGCGCAGGGCAACAATCGGCTCAAACCAAGTCCTGAAATCTTTCTCGGACACATTTTCCCTGATAATGGCAAGGCAGTTGCTCCATACGGTTTTGCTATCTTTCGATACTCCTGCAATCAAGGCTTTAAGTGGTTGCTTGGTGGGCGGTTTTTAAAACAAGGGTGACAAAATTGGGGAAAAAACGACGAACAAAAAAATAAATAAAATATGTTTTTTCGTCCTCTTCCTATTACACATAAGAATCCTTATTTGATTTTAAAATACTGAAAATCAGTTGATTATGAAAATATTTTTTTGTAAATTTCATTCGTGATTTCGGCACGGCATCAAACTTGCGCACGGCCCAAATACACAGCCGCTTAATGTTGGCTTTACAATTAGGTAACACGGTTTTGGAAGAAAGAAGGCGGGTTTCGGGGCGCAATCTTACCGGAAAACCCGCCTTGCGCCAGCGTTCGGAGCGGTAAAACAGGAGTACGCACCCTTCAACGGAAGGTTGGGTTTGGCGTTTTGCAGGGATACTATTTTGCAAGCCGGATACGGGTGTTCGGGGCAAACGCTTGCAACACCGATCCGTGAAAACGGGGTGGAAACGGGTGGCGGAAGGGGAGTGCCGAAAAGCCGGGGTGCGGCTATGGCAGTTCGCCATTCTGCCGCATCAGGGCAATGGTCTCGCGGATTCTGGCAACGCGGTTCTCAGGGTTCGGGTGCGTACTGAAAAACTCAGCCTGCCGCCCCGCGCCGCCGCCCGCCGCCAAGACCTCCATCACGCCCACCATCGCCTCCGGGTTGTAGCCTGCCTTGGCCATGTAATACAGGCCGCCCTTGTCCGATTCCAGTTCGTCGCTGCGGCCGTATTTCATGTTTACCAGATTACCGATCATGGCGGCCATGGCGGCCCGGCCCACGCTGGCCGTCGGGTTGTTGGGGTCGTAGCTGGCAATCACGGCTGCACCGGTCAAACCCTGCGTGAGTTGCTGCTTGGCCACGTGCTGTGCCGAATGACGCTCCACCACGTGCGCGATTTCGTGGCCCAGCACACCCGCCAACTGGTCTTCGCCCTGCAACTTGCTGAGCAACGCGTAGGTGATGAAAACCTGACCGCCCGGCAGCGCGAAAGCGTTTAGCGTCTTAGAGTCGTTGAGCAAGTGGAAATCAAAACGGTAGGGCTGGTTGCCGGGCAGGGCGGCGGCCACCAATTTCTGCCCCACTTTGTCCACCAAGGCTTGCGCTTGCGCGTCGGGGTACTGGCCGCCGTACTGGCTTATCATCTGCGGGGCCGATTGCAGGCCCAATGCTATTTCCTGTTCCACGGTCATGTCCACTTTCTGCGCCTCGCCCGTAATCGGGTTGTCTTGGCTTTTCATGAAATACGAGATGACCGAAAAGGCGGCGATGGCCAAGGCGATGAGCAGGCGGGTTTTGCCGGAACGGAACATGGTTGTGTGGGTTTGGGTGGTTGTGGAAACGGTTTTCGGGCAAACTTACGCATTGCAGCCATCATAATGTACAATGGGCGCGGTTTCTGGCAAAATGGCTTTATTTTTCCTGATTCACAGCAACAAGTATGCCTGCCCGGACCGGGTGGGTGGCTTCCGGGTCACGGTGTGCGGCACACTGCTAAACCCGGCGCAGAGCCGGGTTCGGGCGTTTGGGAAGATACTATTTTGAAGGGCCGTTTTGCGGGCAATGCGGAGCCGACCTTGGGCGAATGGTGGCAAATGTTCCGTTGGATTTGAAACCGTGGATGAGGGGTTTGGCGTTTCCGGAGGATACTGTTTTGCGGCCAAGGCAAACCGTTTTGCCGAATGTTCAAACGGAGGCCGTGGATTGCGGGGCATCCGTCTGGTTTGGGTGGGTCATGGCTGCTTGCCGACGGCCACATACCGGTTAACAATCCGCCCGGCGGATTCCGGACCCAAATTGACCACGAATTGGTTTTGATCTGTTTTAGTGAGGAATTACGGCGTGGTTGAGGTGCTTTTAATTGCGCTGTGGGGGATTTTTAGCACTAATGTTCATACGAAGCACAAATGTTGAACTTTGTACAAAATTTTCTGCGAAGTACGTCATCTGCCATATTGCCAAACCGATGTTAGCTGTTCGTGCTTTTTGGAGTGAATATTTGTCTTTCAAGTTCTTTATAAATATTTGTTTCATCTGTTATAAGTGTTGACATTGTGTCCCTTAAAAACGAAATCGTATTATTTCCACATTGTGTTAAACTCAATATTTTTTTCAATTCCGTATAAATTTTCCCGCTTGCAGATTTAACATCGTCAGTTGGATTATTTCTACTAATGCTTTCAGTAATTGCATCTTGTTTGGCTTTCAGACACAATTCAACTTTATCTTCTTGTCCACTTGAAACACACAGTTTTGAAATGATTTCATCGTCCAACAGATAATTTTCAATGTGTCTCCTTTCGAGAGTTTTGATGTTTTTCGCAAGTAATTCACTTACTTCTGCTTCACTTTTATCATCTCTATCAACAAATTTTATAATAGTCGAAGCTTTTAAAATATTAGAAACCAATTTAATAGATTGATTTTCTGAATCTTCGATTTCATTGCATGAGCCAAGTGAAATAAATAAAGTATCATAATATTTTTGTTCAAATATTTTGCTGTAAATCTGCGCGTCAAAATTTTGACATTTTCTTCCTTGTTGTGTTCCTTCACAAAACACAATTTGTTTTGGTGAAATTAATTTAGAAAAGTCAGATAAAGCTAACTCAAAAAACCTACTCCAAATAGATTTTGAAATTTTAGTTGGTATAATTATTTCTTCTGAATCAAAATCTTTGTTGTCAAAATCTAAAAATGTTACACTATTGGGCTTCGATATCTCTAGTTCTTCAGCCTGTTTAAGCATTCCAATAGAATGTGTAGAAATCCAAAGTTGCGAATGGTCTGGAATCAACCTATATAATTCTGATAGCAACTTTGATTGTAGTCGTGTGTGCATATGAGCTTCTGGCTCATCAATGCAAAAGATAGTATTTGGGTAGTATTTAGATTTAATTATTAAATCCAAGAGTAAATCAAATGCTGATTTTTCGCCAGCCGATGAATTTTTATAATGAAAGTCTTTTGAATTGCCTTTTTCAAAATAAAAACTTCCATTTGAAAGTGGATCGCCAATTGAACTTAATGTTAAGTCATCAAAAACATTTTTCAAAGATTGTTTTATTTCGCCAATTAATTCTTCTCTAAATTGTTCAATAGATTTGCCGTTGTTTGTTGAATTAAATACTCCAGCAAGTGTTTGTGATATTAGTCTTTGATAGTTTTCGGAAACAGTTAAATCATTGCCACTCAGCGTTTCAAATTTAGAACTTTCTGTCGGGTCTTTCTGATTTTGAAGGTTATTAATGGTGAAGTCAGGTTCGTTTCTGTATGCTGTTCTAAAATAGAACTTATCTTTTATTTGAGCTTCATCAAAAGTTTCGTGAAAGTCTATTTGTACTTTGTTTGTATACCAAGCTTGGGCATTAGTTGGGGAATCTTTTTTTGAGAAGTAATCTTCCTTTCCAATTGTTCTAAAACCACTTAATCTATAATAGTGATTGAATGCTTCAAATAATGAGGTTTTCCCACTTCCATTTGGTCCAACTAAAACGACCAGTTTTGCAGTGTTTGGCAAACTGGTGATTCGTAAATTTGTAAACCTTTTGAAGTCAGTTATTTGTATTTGTCTTATTCTCATTATCAGTTTGAGTGTTGTTATAGCATGACAGCTAACTCCCAAATATACGAAAGTTTTGTCGTATGCTTTTTGTATTTTTTGGTGCTTTTTGAATATTATATTGTATCTGTCATACTTGTTAGATGTTTTTCAAAACGACATACAATCATCGTTCGGGAGAAGCGGGGGTTTTTGCTTTTGGGGAGATACTATTTTCTTGGAATGTAGAATGGCAGGCAGATTCACAATCGGCTTCGGGCTGTTGTTTCAATTTTTAAGATTGTACGTTGGGGTATCAGTAGTCTTCCTTCCGTTCCGCCACATACCGGTTGGCAATCCGACCGGCAAACGCCACGTGCAAGCCCACCACCTCACCGATAACCATGATGGCCGGGTTGCCGAGACCGGCGGTTTGGGCTTTTTGAAAGATACTGTTTACCGTGCCTACCACGCACTTCTCGCGGGGCGTGCAGCCGTCCTGCACAATCATCATCGGCGTTTCGCCTTTGCCGTGGCTGCCGAACAATTCCGTGATTTCCTTCAGTTTGCTCATGGCCATCAGAATCACCACCGTGGCCGTGGATTGGGCGGCCAGTGTCACATCGCCCGAAATACCGCCCGTGCGGGTGGTGCCCGTGGTGACCCAGAAACTTTCGCTGATGCCGCGCGAAGTGACTGGAACCATTTGCGAAGCCGCCACCGCCACACAACTCGATACGCCCGGCACCACTTCCACCTCAATGCCATACGCCCGCGCCATGTCAATTTCTTCCGTGGCCCGGCCAAACACAAACGGGTCACCGCCTTTCA
>JAYWIH010000005.1:0-74518 GCA_043789005.1 Sphingobacteriales bacterium | reverse complement strand
TGGTGCTGTCGTGCTTTTGCAGCCTGATGATGGGCCTGTATGCCCGCAACCCGATTGTGGTGGCTCCGGGCATGGGGCTGAACGCCTTTTTCACGTTTGCCGCCGTCAAGGGCATGGGCATCCCGTACCAAACGGCATTGGGAGCGGTGTTTTGGGCGGGCATTTTGTTTTTGCTGCTGTCGGTTTTCAATATCCGCAGCCACATTGTGGCGGCCATCCCGAAGCAATTGCGCTACGCGGTTTCGGCGGGCATTGGCTTGTTCATCACGTTCATCGGCTTTGCCAACGCCAAGTTTATTGTGCCAAATCCGGCCACGATGGTGGGCATCGGCGATTTGGGCAGTCCCGAACTACTCATGTTTGTGGCCGGGCTTTTGCTCACGGCGGTTTTGGTGGCCCGGCGCGTGGCCGGGGCTATCATTATCGGCATTGTCCTGACCACTTTGCTGGCGGTTTTGGCTGGCAGGTTTTGGCCGGGCAAGCCGCTTGTGGTTTGGAAAGGCGTATTTGCGCCGCCCGATTTCAGCCTGCTTTTCCAGTTGGATTTTGCGGGTTCGCTAAAATTCTCGCTGTTTCCGGTCATCTTCGCCTTTGCCTTCACCGACCTGTTCGACAGTATTTCCACGTTTGTGGGCGTGGCCGAAGCCGCCGGTTTGCAGGACACTGACGGCCAACCGCGCAACCTCAAACAATCGTTGCTAACCGATGCCGTGGCCACAACCCTGGCCGGCCTGCTGGGAACCAGCCCCGGCACGGCCTACATTGAGTCAGCGGTGGGCGTGGCGCAGGGCGGACGCACGGGCTTGGTGGCGGTGGTGGCGGGGTTGCTGTTTCTGCCGTTCCTGTTTTTGTCGCCGTTGCTGTCGGTGGTGCCGGCCATTGCCACGGCTCCGGCGTTGGTGCTGGTGGGCGTGTTCATGATGCGGCCCGTGGCACAAATCAACTGGACGCAACTCGACGATGCCATTCCGGCGTTTCTGGCCATGGTGCTGATTCCGCTTACGTATTCCATCACGCAGGGAATCATTTGGGGTTTTTTGAGTTGGACGGTAATCAAGCTCGCGGTCGGCAAAACGCGCGAGGTGTCGGTTGCTTTGGTAATAATTAATATTTTTGCGGTGGCGGCTTTGGTTTGGGGGCATTGAAACATCACCGCCGCCATTTCAATCCTGCCCGGACTTGGGCTGGCGGTTCAGCCGCATGACTTTTTGAAACTGTTTGCGGCGGGGGTTTGGCCATTTCAAAACATACTATTTTGCCTTTCACGGAAACATCCAGACACACAATGCCAAACAACCTGACCGTGAAAAAAACAATTGCCTTGACATTCTTAGTCGGAATATGCTTGGCTTGCAATGCCCAACTGCCGCGTGTGTGGCAGCGAAGCGGCAAGGTGCAGCCGGCCGACAGCACCTTGGTGAAACGGTACATTTACCCCCAAGCGATAGCGTGGCAGTCGGATGGTTCGGGCGAACTGATTGCCAACGAACGGATATTGCTGGCCGTGGGCAACGGACAGGCATCGCTGGTGGATACCAACTATTGCAGGCTCAAGAGTTTGCCGGGGAAACAGGCATCCATCCTGCTGGATTTCGGTCGGGAGATTTTTGGCGGCATCAAGATCATTACCGGATATTATGCCGAAAACACCCCGGCGGCGGTGCGGATCCGCTTCGGTGAGTCGTACAGCGAAGCCATGTCTGATGTAACCAACGACAAACGCGCCACCAACGACCACGCCATGCGCGATTTCTCGACTCACATTCCCTGGCTGGGCAGCTTGGAAGTCGGGAACACGGGCTTCCGGTTTGTCAGGATAGACCTGCTCGACACGCAGAAAGTGGTGTTCATCAAGGAGATAGCCGCCGCCTTCACCTTTCGGGATATTCCCTACGCCGGTTCTTTCAAGTGCAACGACACGCTGCTGAACAAAATCTGGGAAACGGGAGCCTACACGGTACACCTGAATATGCAGACCCACCTCTGGGACGGCATCAAAAGGGACCAGCTCGCCTGGATGGGCGACATGAGCTTGGAAACCAAAACCGTATTCACCGTTTTCGGCAACCACGAGATAGTGCCCCGCACACTGGATCTAATACGCAACGAAACGCCATTGCCCCAATGGATGAACACGCTGAGTTCGTTTTCGCTGTGGTGGCCCTACATCCAGCACAACCTGTATATGCACGGCGGCGATTTGGCGTACCTGAAGCAACAGGAGCCGTACCTTACCGGACTGGTGAACCAAATGACAAGCTACATCAAGGAAAATGGTGAGGAAAACCTGCCCAGCCGCTTCTTCGACTGGCCTTCATCAACCAACAAGCCGGCCATCCACGCCGGGCTGCAGTCGCTGATGGTCATCTCGCTGGAATCTTCCTCCCGGATCTTCGGCCACCTGCACAACACCGCCATGCAAACCACCTGCGACCGGGCGGTTGCCAGGCTGCGCACGCACGTGCCCGACCCCAACAAGTCGTTGCAGGCAGCGGCGATGATGGGCTTGGCTGGCCTGAAAAAGCCGGACTACATAAACAAGACGTATTTCAAAAACACGGATTATAATGGCATATCGCCGTTCATGGGCTATTACATTTTGCAAAACAAGGCGCTTGCCAACGACTACCGGACATCCTTGGATTTCATCAGGTATTACTGGGGCGCGATGCTGAAACTGGGGGCCACCACTTTCTGGGAAGATTTGCAAACCGAAGACCTGCCCAACGCCGGTGGCATAGACAAGGCTGTGCCGCCCGGCAAAACAGACATTCACGGCGATTGTGGCGAATATTGCTACATCGGGTTCCGGCACAGCCTTTGCCACGGCTGGGCTTCGGGCCCCACGCCTTGGCTGACCGAACACGTGCTGGGCATCAGGATCATGGAACCCGGATGCAAGGTCATCCGGCTATCGCCCAACTTGGGAGACCTGACTTGGGCCGAAGGCACTTTTCCGACTCCGAAAGGCGTGGTCAGCGTATCGCACCGAAAGGTGGCCGGCGGCCGGGTCGAGACCGAATACAAGGCTCCGGCGGGTATCCAAATAATCGTCAGCAAGTAACCGTCAGACAGCGTTTCTAAACCACCAACCTCAACCATGCGCTACATCGCCTTGCTTTTCGGCCTTCTTTTCCTGCTTTTCGCTTACTGGCAATTCAACGATCCCGATCCGGTATGGTGGGTCACCATTTATCTGGTTGCCGCCTATTGTTCATACCGGGCGTTCATGGGCCGGTTCAACCTTGAACTGCTGGCGGTCTTGGCAGTTCTTTATGCCGCGGGAACGCTCAATGCTTGGCTGCAAATAACGGCTTGGGAAGGCTTTTTTACCGAAGGATCGGGCTTGGCCATGAAAAGCATGAATCAGGAACTGGCCCGCGAAAGTGCCGGATTGGGCATTTGCCTAGCGGCAGTTCTCTTCTACTTGCTGATCGGCTGGACAAGCCACCGGAAAACTGTTGCGTAAGTTCAGGCAATGGCAAATGCCAAAATAGTATCTTCCGGAAAGGCTAAACCTGCCCCAGAAAACCCGTGGGGTTTTTAAAACCCTACGGGTTTGGACAGGATTTTGAAATCTCCGGATGCGAAGCCGCTGTGCCGCCGGACTTGGAAAGTCCGGCTACCCTTTTCGAAAATAGTATCTTTCAAAAACCCCAAACCCATGCCTCGTCCCGTTTTTTTTTCTTTCGCTCTTCTACTTTTTTCGGCCAGTGTTTTTGCGCAAGCATCTGAAAAACAGCCAATTACCGCTATTTTGGGCGCATTCCATGAGGAAGTGCGCATTTTGCAGGCATCTTTAAATGACCGGCAAGAGCAGAAAATCCGAGGCTTGCTGTTTGTGACCGGCACGCTCAACGGGCGGCGCGTGGTGGTGGCTGAAACGGGCATCGGTAAAGTAAACGCGGCCATGACCACCGCGCTGGTAGTGCAGGTTTTTGCCCCGCGCGAGGTGCTGTTTTCGGGTATTGCCGGGGGCGTGAATCCCGACCTGATGCCCGGCGACATGGTGATTGCCCGCCAGGTGGCCCACCACGATTACAGTTCCATCACGTTCAACAACCAACCGACCCGGCAAACGACAAATCCGGTTACCGCACAATTGAACCCGCAGTATTTTCCCGCCGATTCGGTGCTGTTACGCAAAGCCATCCAAGCCGCCAAAACCACGCGTTTTGAAAAACCCATTGCCGTAAACCGCCTGCCGCAAGTAACCACGGGCATTGTGGTGACGGGCGATGTGTTCGTTTCTTCGTCCGAAAAAGTGCAGCAACTGCGTCGCGACTTCAATGCCGATGCCACCGAAATGGAAGGGGCAGCCGTGGCGCAGGTGTGCTGGCAACTGCACACGCCGTGCCTCGTGATCCGCAGCCTGAGCGACAAGGCCGACGAGAACGCCCGTGGCGACATGATGGCGTTTTACAAGACTGCCGCCCGGAACTCCGCCGCGCTGGTCACCGAAATCGCGGGAATGCTGAAATAAGCCGGGTTTGGCCTTTTTGAAACATACTATTTTAGCGGGGCGGTACGGGTAGAGACGTTGCACCGCAACGTCTCATGCGTAAAGTCAATATTGGCATTGAAAATAGGTATCCGGGCAGCATTACCTTGGGTCATGGGATAATGCAAGCCATTGATTACCAGTTGCTTATTCGCTTATCCATTCATTTGCTCATTTACTTATTGGCTCTGTCGGTGTGACAAGGCGTTGCAGCCGCAGATGCTGCTCCGGAGACGTTGCCGTGCAACGTCTCTACGAATTTCAACGCCAAACGATTTGCACGCCATTCCTCATCATCTTCAGCTATGAAAGAAACGCTCAACCATTTGCTGGCGCATAGGACGCTCTCGAAAGACCAAGCCAAATCCGTTCTGGTGGCCATTGGGCAGGGGCAATACACGCCCGTGCAAATTGCCGCCTTCCTGACGGTGTACATGATGCGCAGCATTACCGTTGATGAACTGGAAGGTTTCCGCGATGCCATGCTGGAACTGTGCGTTGCGCTGGATGTGGCCGATTTTGACCCGATGGATGTGTGCGGCACCGGCGGCGATGGCAAGGATACGTTTAACATTTCCACGCTGTCGGCGTTTGTGGTGGCCGGGGCGGGGCAGGCCGTGGTGAAGCACGGCAACTACGGCGTGTCATCGTTGTGCGGCAGCTCAACGGTGATGGAATACTTGGGCTACACGTTCACCAACGACAAGAGCCTGATACACAAGAACTTGGAACAAGCCAACATCTGTTTCCTGCACGCACCGCTGTTTCATCCGGCCATGAAAAACGTGGCTCCGGTGCGCAAGGAACTGGGCGTGAAAACGTTTTTCAATATGCTCGGCCCCATGGTCAATCCGGCTTTTCCGCGCAAGCAGATGGTGGGCGTGTTCAGCCTAGAACTGGCGCGGCTGTATGCCTACCTGTACCAGCAGACCGACAAGCAGTTTACCATTGTACACGCGCTGGACGGCTACGACGAGATTTCGCTGACGGGAAGTTTCAAACTCATATCCAACCACGCCGAGCAGGTTTTCGCACCCGCCGACTTGGGCATGGAAATGCTGCGGGCCGACGAGATTCTGGGTGGCGACACCGTGCAGGATTCGGCAAAAATATTCATGGATGTGCTGCAAAACCAAGCCAGCCCCGCCCAGCACCAAGCCGTGGTAGCCAATGCCGCCGTGGCGCTGCACACCGCCCGGCCAAACCTGTCGCTGACCGAAGCCGTTGAAACGGCTCAAGCCAGCCTTGCCAGCGGCGCGGCCCTACACAGTTTCCGGCGGTTGGTGGGGTAGGTTTGGTGTTTTGCGAAGATACTATTTTGAAAAGCGTAGTTGGACTTTCCAAGTCCAACGGATTGGGCAGGGGCGGATAAACCGGCAGACGGGTTTCAGAAAGGTCAAATTCGATTTTCAGGTATGGAACCCAAGGACTTGCTGGAACATTTTGATGGTGTGGAGCGGCGGCTATTGGAATTACTGGCCGAGCGGGAGGATGCGCGCCGCCAACTGGCAACCTCGGAAGAGGAGCGGGAGCGGCTGCGGCAACAGGTGAAACAACAAGCCGACACAATCAGAAAAATGCAAAAGAAGCAGGAAACATTGCAAAATAATTTTCAAAAGCAACATAATATCAGTAAAATTGTAAATTCAATCAGTGCAGATGCGAAAGGAACTGCCGAATTGAAGGGGAAAATAGAGGCATACATTCAGGATATTGACCGGTGCATCATGTTTTTGAGTCAACCATAATCAGGCATGGCGGATGAGATTTCCATTAAAATCAAGATTTTAGACAAGGAATATCCCTCGCGCATTCCGGCGGCCGAAGAAGAAACGTACCGCCAGGCAGGCAAGGAACTGAACGAACGCCTGCGCCAACTGCGCGAAACCTACGGAAGCCGCGCCGACAAGCAGGACTTGTTATCGCTGGTGGCGTTTGTGATGGCGGTGGAGAATTTGAAACTGAAAGATGAAAAAAGCACCTTGGATGAGGTGCTTGTCCGAAAAATGTCGCGCCTGACGGATTTGCTCAATCTGTCGTAATACCTTTTCCCCTCCCCAATTCCCGTTTTCTCGCGTATTCTGTCGCGTTAAGGTTGTGCCGGTTTGCTGCGTCCGCGCCGCGCCGCACACCTTTGTCAATTCACCTTAACATACAGAAAAAATGTCCACCACCACCATTGTTGCCCTATCCACCATCATCGAGGCGGTGCTGGCGGTTGTGATCGGGTTTGTGATATTCCGTTACCTGAACCGCCGGAAAAGCACCGCCGCCGAAGACAAGGCCAGTCTCATTGTCCGGGAAGCAGAACTGCAGGCCGAAAACATTAAGAAAGACAAGGCAGTGGAGGCGCGGGAGCATTTCCTGAAACTCAAGACCGAATTTGAGGACAATTCGAGCAAGAAAAAGGAAATCATCATTGCCAACGAAGCCAAAATCAAGCAGCGCGAACAGAGCCTGCTGCAACGCGAACAAAACTTGCAGCAACGCGAGCAAACCGCCGCCAAATCGCTGGAGCAGGCCAAGCGCAAGGAAGCCGAAGTGGACGATGTGAAAAAAGACTTGGCCGACCAATTGGAAACCGCCGCCCGCAAACGCGAGGAAGCCGAAAAAATGCGCAACTCGCAGATTGAGCAGCTTGAAAAAATAGCCAACCTGCGCGCCGACGATGCCCGCAACCAATTGATTGAAACGCTCAAGGAGGAAGCCGAATCGCGGGCCTCCACGTACATCAAGAACATCGTGGACGAGGCCAAGCTCACGGCCACCAAGGATGCCAAGAAGATCGTGATCGAAACCATCCAGCGCACCGCCGCCGAACACGCCATTGAAAACGCGGTGTCCATTTTCAACATCGAATCGGACGATATAAAAGGCAAGATCATCGGGCGCGAAGGGCGAAACATCCGGGCGTTGGAAGCCGCCACCGGCGTGGAAATCATCGTTGACGACACGCCCGAGGCCATCATCATCTCGGGTTTCGACCCGGTACGCCGCGAAATCGCCCGGCTGTCGCTGCACCGGCTCGTGCAGGATGGCCGCATCCACCCGGCCCGCATCGAGGAAATCGTGGCCAAAACCACCAAGGGCATTGAAGACGAAATCATTGAAATCGGCGAACGCACGGCCATTGATCTGGGTATCCACGGCCTGCACCCCGAACTGATCCGGCTCATCGGGCGGATGCGTTTCCGGTCATCGTACGGGCAAAACCTGCTCCAGCACTCCCGCGAGGTGGCCAAGCTCTGCGCCACCATGGCCGCCGAACTGGGATTGAATTCTAAGCTCGCTAAACGCGCCGGCCTGCTGCACGACATTGGCAAGGTGTGGCCCGAAGAACCCGAATTGCCCCACGCGATTTTGGGCATGGAACTGGCGCAGAAATACAAGGAAAACGCCGAAGTGTGCAACGCCATCGGTGCGCACCACGACGAGATTGAGATGACGTTCATGATCTCGCCAATCATCCAGGCGTGCGATGCCATTTCGGGTTCGCGGCCCGGTGCGCGGCGCGAAGTGATGGAAAGCTACATCAAACGCCTCAAGGAACTGGAGGAACTGGCCGTGAGCTTCGATGGCGTGCAGAAATGCTTTGCCATCCAAGCGGGCCGCGAACTGCGCGTGATGGTGGATGCTGAAAACGTGACCGACGACAAGGCCAACAACCTGTCGTTTGAAATAGCGCAGAAAATTGAAAAGGATATGCAGTATCCGGGCCAAATCAAGGTCACCGTCATCCGCGAAATGCGTTCGGTGAGTTACGCGAAATAGTGCCTTTCCCAATGCCCAAACCTGCTTGCACCCTGTAAGAACCGCCGGGGTTTTTACAGGGTTTGTTTTTGGCCGCCGGGAATAGTATGTTTTTGAAATGCCAAACCCCTCAAGCACCCAAGCCTTTGCCTATAAATACTTATGATTCAGCAAATTCTGGAAAGCCTTAACCAAGAAATTTCCCGCCAGCAATACGGCCAGCACCCGCCCGAACTTTACGAACCGATCCGGTACATCATGTCGCTGGGAGGCAAGCGGTTGCGGCCCGCATTAACGCTGCTGGGCGGCCAGCTTTTCACCGACCACTGGCAGCCGTTTGTGAAGCCCGCCATTGCCGTGGAGGTGTTCCATAATTTCACGCTCATGCACGACGACATCATGGACGCGGCTCCGCTCAGGCGCGGCCAGCCCACGGTGCATCACCGCTGGAACCCGAACGTGGCCATCCTGTCGGGCGATGTGATGCTGGTGTGCGCCTACGACCTGCTGCTCGAAGCCGGCCCTGCCAAACTGCCCGCCGTACTGAAAAAATTCAACCGCTGCGCTGCCGACGTGTGCGAAGGCCAGCAACTGGACATGAATTTTGAACAATTGCCCACCGTTTCCGAAGCCGATTACCTGAACATGATCCGGCTGAAAACGGCGGTTCTACTCGGTTTCAGTCTTGAGTTGGGCGGAATGCTGGCCGGTGCCGATGCCAGCCAGACCGGTTGGCTCTGCGAAATGGGCGTGAATATCGGTACGGGTTTCCAACTGAAAGATGACTTGCTGGACGTGTTTGGCGAACAAGCCAAGTTTGGCAAGCAGGTGGGCGGCGATATTCTGGCCAACAAAAAGACGTTTCTGCTCATCGAAGCCTTGGAACTGGCCAAAGGCACCGCCGCCGAAACCCTGCAATATTGGCTGAACGCCCAAGACTACGACCCACAGGAAAAAGTGCGTGCCGTAACGGAAATATACAACAGCCTAAATATCAGGAACATAACCGAAGCCAAAATGAACGGCTTTTTCGACAAAGGCTTGCAATGCCTCGAAAACATCGCCGTGCCGGAAGCCCGCAAACAACCCCTGCGCGATTTTGTGGAGCAGCTCATCCACCGCGAAAGCTGAGAATTTCCTTTTATTTGCGACACGGATTACAAATTCCGGACAACCCGGCCCAACAAAAAACCCCGCGTCGGCGGGGTTTTTTGTTAGGCAAAATAGTATGTTTCAAAAACGCGAAACCCACTTGGTTACTTGGCGGCTACCAATTTGAAATCAATCGTGAAATCATCGTAAATCGCCTTGTCGCCAATGCTGGCGAAAAACGTTTTCGAGTTGTAACGGATGTCATACTTGGTGCGGTCAATCGTGATTTTGCCGGTTGCTTCAGCTTGGCCTGCACTCATGGTCACCACGGCCGGGAAGCTAACCGGTTTGGTGATTCCCTTCACCGTCAAATCTCCGGTCACATCGTACTTGTTGCCGCCTTTGGGGGTCGCCTTTGTGATTTTAAAATTGGCTTTCGGAAATTTGGCGGTATTGAAAAAATCCTCGGATTTCATGTGCCCGATGAACTTATCGTTGTATTCCTTGTCCGTCAGGTCGGTGCATACGATGCTGTTCATGTCAATGTCAAACGAGCCGCCTTTCAGCTTGCCGCCATCCACGGTCAGCGAGCCATCCGATAACTTGATGGTGCCCGAGTGTTCGCCGGTTACTTTCTTGCCGTTCCAAGCCATTGTGCTTTTGGCTAAATCAGCTTTGAAGGTTGCCGGAGCTTTTTTGGCGGGTTTGCCGCCATTGTCGGCTGCGGCAATGTTGATGGTTGCGAAAACGGCAACCGCCGCTGCGAGTAGGGTTAACTTTTTCATGTGACTGGAAGATGGTTTTGGGTGAATGAATGTAAAACGGATTATTCTCGTGAATGATTCCGGTTAGCGCAACAAATGTATGTATATACATTTAATGTTGCAACAAATACAGGAAATTTTTTCCGGGACAAAAAACTGTCGCAACCGGGATCGGGTCTTTGGTAGAGACGTTGCAATGCAACGTCTGATAATACTGGTCACTGGTGTTTGGAAACAAAGACGTTGCACTGCAACGTCTCTACCATTCTGATTCGCATATTGCATTCCCTCATTCAAAATTCGACACTAAAAAATAGTATCTTTCAAAACACTCAAACCTCCCGGTTGGCAAATTGGCCGGTCATTGGTTCATTGCCCGGTAGCAGAGCGTGGACGAGTTACCCGGATTCAGGACCGTAGCGGCCATGGCGCGCATATCCGCCGTGGTTATGGCTTGGATGCGTTCCGTTTCGCGGTTCACTTCCTGGGCATCGCCGAGGTTGGCATAAAGGGCCAGGTTCATGGCACGGTTCAGCAGTTCCACTTCCGAAAACACCAGCGACGATTCCGATTGGTTCTTCACTTTTTCCAGTTCCGCGTCCGGCACGCCGTTTTCGAGCAGTTCGGCCAGCAGTTCGTTCACCGCATTTTCGGCTCGTTCCAGCGTCACGCCGTTGTTGATCTGGCCCTGCACCACCAGCAGGCCCGGCTCTTCCGAACCCATGGCATAAGCGGCGATGTTGCTGAAAAGCTGCTGCTTTTTCACCAATTGCTCGTGCAGCCGCGACGACTTGCCGCGCCCCAGAATATCGGCCAGCAAATCGGCGGCGTAGTACTCCGGCAACACTTTGCCCGGCACGTGGAAAGCCTTGTACAATGCGTCCAAAGGCACTTTTGCTTCCATTTCCAGCCTTCTTTCCTGCGTTTGCACGGGTTCGGCGGGCAGTTGGCGGACGTAAGCCGCACCCGCCGGAATCGGTTCGAACCATTTTGCGCACAGCCGTTTCACCTGTTCCAGCGTCACGTGGCCCGCCACCACCAGCACGGCGTTGTTGGGCAGGTAGTACTTGTAAAAAAACGCCCGCACATCGTCCAGATTGGCGTTTTCGATGTGCGAGATGTCCTTGCCGATGGTAGCCCAACGGTACGGATGCACCTGGTAGGCCAGCGGACGCAGGTGCAGCCACATATCGCCGTAAGGCTGGTTCAGGTAGCGTTGCTTGAACTCCTCGATCACCACTTTCTGCTGCACTTCCAACACCTTCGGGTCAAACGACAGGCCCATCATCCGGTCGGATTCCAGCCAGAAGGCCGTTTCCAAATTATCCGCCGGCAGCGTGATGTAATAGTTGGTGATGTCGGGCGAGGTAAAGGCGTTGTTCTCGCCTCCCACGCCCTGCAACGGCTCGTCGTAAGAGGGTATGTTGCGGCTGCCGCCAAACATCAGGTGCTCAAACAAGTGCGCAAAACCCGTGCGGTTTTCGTCCTCATCGCGCGAACCGACGTTGTACAGGATATTGAACGCGGCCATGGCCGTGGTGTGGTCTTCGTGGACATACACTTGCAGGCCATTGTCCAGGGTAAAATGCTCGTAATGAATCATGTTTTGAAGGTGGGATTTGGGATAAAATCTTTTTTGCCCGTTAAAATTTCGGAAATAACCACAACTTTGTCATGGAAGACAAAACGGGATTCTGAAATGTTTCATTCGCCAGTCGGCAATTTACGATGAAAAACGGGTTTCGGTATTCTATAGGGGCGGCCCTTGCGGCCGCCCAATTCAGCCGCCGCAAAAATAGTATGTTTCAAAAAGGCTAAACCCGGACCAGACAAAAATTACCGAAGAATCAAATCGGCAGTCAATCCTAAACCAAACCCCACGTGCATTTCGACCGCAAGCATTATTCCGACGACGTATTAATTGAATTCTACCGCGCCCTGCTCAAGCCGCGCCTGATTGAGGAAAAAATGCTGATTTTGTTACGGCAAAACCGCATTTCCAAGTGGTTTTCGGGCATCGGGCAGGAAGCCATTGCCGTGGGCGCAACGCTGGCTTTGGAGCCTGACGAGTACATATTGCCCATGCATCGAAACCTGGGCGTGTTCACGGCCCGCAATTGTCCGTTCGACAAGCTTTTTGCGCAGTGGCAGGGCAAAGCCACCGGCTACACCAACGGCCGCGACCGTTCGTTTCATTTCGGCACGCACGCGCAGCACATTGTAGGCATGATTTCACACTTGGGGCCGCAACTCGCCGTGGCCGGCGGCATTGCGCTGGCCGACAAAATCGCCCGCAACCCGAAAGTCACGCTGGCGTTCAGCGGCGACGGGGCCACCAGCGAAGGCGATTTCCACGAAGCCCTGAACGTAGCCGCCGTCTGGGATTTGCCGGTTATTTTCGTGGTTGAGAACAATGGCTACGGACTTTCCACGCCCAGCCGCGAGCAATTCCGGTGCCGTAATTTTGTTGACAAAGGCATTGGTTACGGCATGGAGGCCTTCCAAGTGGACGGCAACAATATTCTGGAAGTGTACGATATGGTTTCGCAATTGGCACGCGCCATGCGCAAACAGCCGCGCCCTGTATTATTGGAAGCCATGACTTTCCGGATGCGCGGCCACGAAGAAGCTTCCGGCACAAAATACGTGCCCAAGGAATTGTTTGGCGAATGGGAAAAGAAAGACCCGCTGGGCAATTATGAAAAATATTTGCTGGATAACAATGTGTTGACTTTCAGCCAAATGGAAGGTTTTCGGGCGGAAATCAAAAAGGAAATCGAGCAGGGCTTGGCAACCGCGTTCGAGCAACCCGAACCCCAAGTCAATACCGAACGCGAACTGGAGGATATGTATAAAACAGCGGCCCCCTCCAGTCAAAACCCCAGCCCCTCCTCTGCTGGGAGGGGAGTTTTTGCTCCCCCTTTGGGGGCGGGGGGGGCTGCCGTCCGCTTCATTGATGCCATTTCCGATGCCCTGCGGCAAAGCATGGAACGCCATCCGAATTTGATATTGATGGGGCAGGATATTGCCGAATACGGCGGCGTTTTCAAGATCACCGATGGTTTTGTGCGGCAATTTGGCAAGGAACGGGTGCGCAACACGCCCTTGTGCGAATCGGCGATTATCGGGGCGGCATTCGGCTTGTCCATCAAAGGCTACAAGGCAATGGTTGAGATGCAGTTTGCCGATTTTGTGACGTGCGGCTTCAACCAGATCATCAACAACTTGGCCAAGAGCCACTACCGCTGGGGGCAGCACGCCGATGTGGTAATACGGATGCCCACCGGGGCCAACACCGCCGCCGGGCCGTTCCACTCGCAATCCAATGAGGCTTGGTTTTTCCACACGCCGGGCCTGAAAATCGTCTATCCGTCCAACCCCTACGATGCCAAAGGCTTGCTCAATGCGGCCATCGAAGACCCGAACCCGTACCTGTATTTCGAGCACAAGTTCATGTACCGCTCCGTTTCCGGGCCGGTGCCGGAAGAATATTACACGGTTCCGGTGGGCAAAGCGGTCTTAGTGAGCGAAGGCGATGAACTGACGATTGTGACTTACGGCCTGTGCGTGCATTGGGCACTGGAAATAGTATCTTCGCTGGAGGCCAAACCCGCCGTTGACATCATTGACTTACGAACATTATTGCCCTGGGACAAGGAAACGGTGGCCGCCAGCGTAAAAAAAACGGGCAAGGTGCTGGTGGTGCACGAAGACACGCTGACGGGCGGCATCGGTGCCGAAATTGCCGCGTGGATCGGTGAAAACTGCTTTGCGCACCTCGATGCACCCGTCATGCGCGAAGGCAGCTTGGACACTGCGGTGCCGTTTTCGCCAATTTTGGAACGCGATTTCCTGCCCCGCCAGCGCATGGAGGCGAAGATTAAGTTGCTGCTGGAGTATTAAAAACCTCACCCCCAACCCCTCTCCTACTGAGAGGGGAGAAGAAAGAAAAGGAGTCTTTGCTCCCCTCTCAGCAGGAGAGGGGCCGGGGGTGAGGTAAAATAGTGGGGCAAGGGTCGCCCCTACGGATTTCACAAACCGATGTGGTAGTCATAGCCGCGTTCGGCCCAGAAATCGCGCGGACGCTGGTCGCTGAAACTGATGGTGCCGATGCGTTTCAGGTTCTTCACGCCGTACTTGACCGGGATAATCAGCCGGAGCGGTGCGCCGTGCGCGTCGTCGAGCGGTTTGCCATTCATCTCGTAACACAGCAGCGTTTGCGGGTGCAGGGCACTGCGCATATCAATGCCCACATAATACTGGCGGTCGGGCGTTTGCATTCCCACATAGTCAAACCAATCGGCATCGTGCTGCGCATCTTTTCCGTTGCGCGTGCCCAGGTTGTAACGTTGCACAAAATCTGAAAACCGCGTGCCGCCCCAATGTTGTATCTGGCTCCAGCCTTCGATGCACTTGAATTCAAATACGATTTCATGCTTGGGGAAAGCCTTGATGTCGTCAAGCGTGAGTGCCAGCAGCGACACGCCCGGCTGGTTTATTTCCAGCCGCCAAGCCTCTTTATCCAGCGGCGTTTTCAGCCCGTCGCGACCATTGACACGCACCCGCTTGGCGGCCATGGATTCTGGAAATGTGGGAGCCAGCTTGGCGTTGCTGAAATACGTGTTCGCCAACTGTCCGTTTCGGTCAAGCACGCTCCTGAGCGATTGGGGTATTCCGCCTGCGCGGGGCTGGCTTTTGATCAGTTTCCAAACGCCAAACGGCAGCAAACTTGCCGCGCCAAACCACGCAAACGCCTTGATTGTGCGGCGGCGGGCCTGCTGCTCAACGGTGAGCGGCGTTTGGGGTTTGGCGGGCAATTCGGAGGTTTCTGGTTCCATGATATTTTTCGGATATTTCAAGCCGGAAAGTAATCTGAAAACCAAGAATGGCCGGTGTCCATCACTTGGTTCGGCCTTGCAAAATGTGCCGTCCAAACCCGACAACCACCGTTCCGGACGATTTTCGGGCATTGTCCGCCGGCCATTCACGGCCATCAAGCGACCGGAACACGAAAGGCTCGGCCGTCACGGGCAAGGCTGCCGAAACCGTTGTGTTTGGCGGCACATCCAATGTCAGCGAAATGTTTCCATCGGTTCTTGTGATGTTCACACGCAACGGCCCTTGCTTGGTCGGCACGGTTGCCTCCACTTGTGTAATATCCGTCAGGAGCGGCCAGACAAAGTAGGCGTTTTCCTTTTCGTTGCTGGGCGACACGCCCGCAATGTACTCCGACATCAGCACCAGCGGCCCGCCCGCCCAAGCATGGTTGTAGCCCGTGTTGCCGTGGGCTTCGCTCAGTTCGTAACGCCAAAGTTCCCACAGGGTCGAAAATGCCGACTCGGTCATGGCCCGGTATCGCCGCCTCATGCGGTCCAGTGCCTGTTGCGGGCGTTTCATGCGGAATAGGCTTTCCAGCACGAATTTTTCCATCCAAGGGCTGGCGTGTTCCTGTTGTGCCAGCACCCGTGCCACCGCCCCCCACTTGGCGGAGTCGGCAACACCAGCCAAGACCATCAGGGAGTTTGCCCGGTCATCGGTCTTCCCGGTATGGCTTTTATGGTGGTAGGCAACGCCGTTCCAGCAGTCAGGCCCGTTCAGAAACGAGGTGATGGCCGCTATTTTTTTGCCGTACCATGCGGCATCTTCATTGTAATGCAGTAGGCGAGCCATTGCTTGGGCGGTCTGCAAGGCTCTCACATACCAGCCATGCTGGATCAGCACCAAGTCTTGGTTTTCACCCCAGTCGCCCCAGTCCCAGCCGCCTTTCCGGTACACCAGTTGCCCGGTGGTTTGCTGTTTCCAAACCGCCAGATAGCGGCGCAGGGCCGGATATACGTGCCGCACGGTAGCCGTATCGTGGGTGTGTCGAAAATACCGTTCCAGTTCACTCAGGGGCATCAGGCCGTGGGCGGGCAGTTCGCTTTTCCAATCGTCTTCCGGCACGGGATTGTAGATCACACTGTCGGGCCGCTGCCAATTTGCCAAGTCAAGGTAAAGTTTCCGGCTCAGGGCGAAACTGTTGGTATCAAGGGCATAAAACGCCTGGGCCATTTCCAATGCCCCATCGCCCGCCCACTGTGCCCGCTCCCGGTCGGGGCAGTCCATGTAATTGTCGCGCATATTCACATACAGTGTCCGCTGGGCTTTTTGCCAAAGCCGCGTCAGCAATGGGTCGCTGCATGAAAATGATCCGGCAAAGGCGGCGTTGTAACCCGTTTCACGGTACCGCACCCAAACCACCCGCACATCGCTGGGCAGCACATAGCGTATTTCGTGGCCCGACATCCATCCGAACGACTCATAGGTCTGCACGCCGTTTTTGGTGATGTACTCCGACCCAATCGTGTACAGCGAGTCGGTTGGGCTGAGGGCACCCATATAATACGTGTCCGAACCCATGAAAATGCGCCGCCCCGCTTTTGCCCGCACTTTCAGCACCGGCGAAAAATGGCCGCTGTACGGCAGCCTGCACACCAGTGTGTCGGTTCCCGGCGGTCCCGGGCGGCGGACTACGGAAACGTAATCGTGTATCCCGAAGTCCTTGAACATCGGAATCGGCCGCTTGACCAGGGCGTTCCACGGAGCCACCGGAACCGGCCCGGCCTTCACGGCCACCGGCCAGGCCGAATCGTCATAGGCATTGGCATACCACCTTGAACGCGGCCTTGCACTTGCGGCAAAGGCTTCGTCCACTCCGGCATCGTGGCGGATATTCGGCTCCGACAGGCGGAAGTTAGGCTTGGGCAGTTGGGATGGCTGGTATGCCGGGTTCTGCCGTGCTTTCCAGTCGGAACCGGATGCCAGGCCAAGCGCGGCGCAATCGGCGTACAGTCCGCAGCGGCCACTGTTTTTGTGCGTGAAACCCCTGCCGCCCCAAAACCAGACCAGCACGGCCACCGTATTGCGCCCCCGTTTCAGGAACGGGGCAATGTCCACCTCGTCGTAGTAAGTGTCGCGGGGGTTCGGGCCTCGTTTCAGGCTTCCCTCATACACCGCCATTTTGCCATTGATATAGAGCCAATACTTACTGTCGGCGGCCAGCCGCAGCAGGGCATTGGGCGGGACTTTGCCAATCCGCACCGTTTTGCGGAAGCAGTGCCACGTATTGGGTTTGGTCAGTGAATCTGCGGAGGTGGAAATCCAGGAACCCGCAAATTGTTGTGCCTGCGCGGGTGCGGCCAAGCCAAGGAGAACGCAAATGAGCAGGAGCATACGCAGGGTTGCCGGCCGACGCACCCGTATCGCGATGCGGGCAAATCCGGCCAAGCTTCGGCTTGCCTGGCGGTTGGGAGGCGCAACCGATGGGTTCGCGGTGCGCCAGCAATGGGCGGGGCGGGTTTGGTGGTTTTCAAACATACTATTTTTAAATGCGGATTTTGTGATGGCTTGGCATGATTGCGGGCAAACAAGCCCATTTGGAACCGTGAAATGAAGCCGTGAGGACATTTAACCGGCGCGGGCGGATGTTTCGGGCAGCAGGTTTGGCCTTTTCAAAACATGCTATTTTGCCACCGGTTCGGCGGGCGGCTCGTCCACCACTTCGAACCCGGCCACCATGCCCCGGAAGTTGTTCCAGCCCGCCCGGATGACTTGTGCCACATGAACCAGAAAAAACAGCACGTAGCCAATGGTCAGCACAAAGTGTTCCAGCCGCGCCGCTTGGTAGCCGCCCAAAGCATTGGTCAGCCACGCTACCTGAATGGGCTTATAAATGGCCAGCCCCGTGAGCAGCGAGCCAACACCCATAACAATGACCGCCGTGTAGGCGATGCGCTGGGCACCATTGTATTTCTGCTGCGCGGGTGCTTGCCTGCGCAAACCCAAGTCGTGCAGCAGCACGAGCCACGCTTCTTTAAACGATTGCCGGTTGGGCAAAAGCAGCCGCCACTCCCCCGAAACCAGCGTGTAGGCCACGTACAGGATGCCATTGACGGTGAAAATCCACATGAAAACAAAGTGCCACGCCATGCCTTCGCCCAGCCGGAAAGGGATTCCCCAAGCCTTGTAAAGCCAATCCGGAAAGAACGAAACCAGCACCGTGCCGCCGATTTGGATCTTGTACGGGTCATACGCCCAATAAATGAGCATACCGCTCCAGATCATGACCAGCAGCACCGGAAAATTGATCCAGTGAAACCAGCGGATGGCCAAGGGGTGTTTCTCAACGATTCGTTTCATTCGGGTTGTCTGAACTGCTTGGAATGCGGCACGCCTTGCATTGGTGGCCGGCAATAATTACGTGCGCGAAACAAACCCGGATTTGCACCCAATCCGCCGCACCGATAAGGCTAATTTAACCGGTTTTTCTTACCCGGACAAAGAATTCCGCAAAAAGGCACGGAAATTGACCAATCCAGCCGTTACCTTGCTATTGGTTTGGTGCAACCGATTTGGCGGGGGGCGGTTTGAGAGCAATCGCCGGGATTAAGGTTGCGGACAAATCAACCGCCTTTAATATTTTGCCGCCAGCACCATTATACCCACAAGCGAATAGCGTAACTTTATCCGTTTGACCATCAATACTTTACAGACCCATGGTTTCGCCCTTGAAAAACATACTATTTTTCGCATCCACAACCTTGCTCCTGCTGGCTTCGTGCGGCCGCAAAAGCAGTTGCCCCATTTATTGGGAAGGAACAGGATCGGGTACCAGCACGGGCAGTTCGGCGGGCAGCGGCGACAAGACAGACTGGAAAGTGGAAACCAACGCCACCAAACCCGCCGAAGGCAGCGGCGAAAGTGCCGGTTCGGGCGACAAGAAGACCACTTCCGAATTTCCGATGGTGCGCGTGAAGCGCGACAAGA
This sequence comes from Sphingobacteriales bacterium, assembly GCA_043789005.1. Lineage (GTDB taxonomy): Bacteria > Bacteroidota > Bacteroidia > Cytophagales > 172606-1 > Xanthocytophaga. Next base: position 55,606 of record JAYWIH010000005.1, on the reverse strand, counting down.
ACGGCATCGTCAGCAAAAAGCCGATGGCACGCAATAAAGTCAAGCGCACCGATCCGCGCAAAGAGTACAAAGGCAGTTAAGCTATGATGCACCTGAACAAAATTTATCCCAGCTCCCGGCTCTTCCGGCACGGCCTTGGCAAAAGCCAATGGATGCGCATCTGCTTGATAGTGTGCGGTTTGTGTTGCATCATGCCCGTTTACGGGCAGTTGGTACGCGTGCCGACCAAAGCCGAAACACGCCAGAAGCAGAAGGAATACTCGGGCAAGCGTTCGGAGAAAGGTGTTTCAACGCCCGCTCCCGGCAACAATGCCGTGGGCAAACAGATGGCGCGGCAAAGCCTGAAGCGCAACTCCGACCCGCGCGCCATGCTGGTACGGGTGCGCCGCCCCGGCGATGCGCTGGACATTAACAATCCGCGCAACATAAACCTGAACAAACAGCCCGCCCAGCAGCCGCTCCGCAGCCGCAACCCCATGGGCATGGCCATGTACAAGCAATCGCTGAAGGCAAACTCCAACGCCCGCAGCATGATGACGCTCAGCCCGGCCTACCGCACGAAGATGATGAAGAAGCGCGACGGTCAATTCGCCGACTTCAAAGGCAATGGCAAAACGCTGACCATGCCCGACCGCAAGACCATGTACCGGAAAAAATCCAAGGAGATTTCCTCTTACAAAGGCGATATTCTGGTGCGCAAGCGTCCGCAGGGTTCCTATCCGAACATGAAATACCGGGGAGGCATGAAAAACAGTTCGTTTGAGAAACGGGAGAAATACCGCAAGCGGGTACTCAAGAAAATGGGCGGCAAGCGGATTGTTCCGGCACACATGCGCCGCAAAGATGAAAAACCGCGCTACGACACGCGCGAAAGCGAGATTTGGGACAAACCCAAATAGGCTTAACGCACACCGCCCGCCGTTTGCGGATGGCAAATAACTGAATGCCCGACAACAAAAAACGCCTTCCGGCTACGGAAGGCGTTTTTTGTTGGAAACCCGTTTTTCCGCATTGCCCGCCGTTTGCCGTTTCCGCGCCGGGAATTTATTCGGAAAATAGTAGGTTTGAAAAAGCACAAACCTGCCCTCGGCTGGCAAACACGCAACAACACCGCAAGCAAACCGGAAAACCATGAATTGGACACCCTTGATCCAAGAAGCACAACTACAGGAAATAGTGCGGCTATCACACCAGCAACCAGTTGTGCTATTCAAGCACAGCACCCGGTGTTCCATCAGCGGCACTGCCCTGAGCCGTTTGGAACGCCATTGGAAAGACAGTGAAATGGCCGACGTGAAACCCTACCATTTGGATTTGATTGCCCACCGCCTGATTTCCAACCGCATTGCGCAGGTGTTTGGCGTGGAGCACCAGTCGCCGCAATTGCTGCTGATTCGCGGGGGCGAATGTGTTTTCAACGCCTCGCACTTGGACATAAGTTACAGCGACCTCAAGCAACGACTGGCCGAGGTAAGCAAGTAACGCAACCGGTTTGGTACGGTTTTACTTCCGGCTCTATGGAAATGTAAACGTCACCACCTGCGCAATGTCGGGGTGCAGGCTCAACGCCACCGGACACGTATGGGCGGCGCGTTTGAGTTTTTCCTGTTGCGCCTCCGGTATCGGCACGTTGCTTTTCATGTGGAAACGCACTTCCACCTTGCCGATGCGCCTCGGTTCGGCGGCCATGGTCTTGGTGGTCTCAAAGGTGGTTCCGGCCAAGTCCAAGCCGTCACGCTCGGCCACTATGCCCATGATTGTCATCATGCAACTGCCCAGCGAGGCGCACGTGAGGTCGGTGGGCGAGAATGCCTCGCCCCGGCCATGGTTGTCGGTGGGTGCATCGGTGATAAGCGTGTTGCCCGAAGCCACGTGGCGGGCTTCGGTGCGCAGGTGTCCTTGGTATTCGGTGATGACGGTGGGCATGGTTGTTGGAATTGGTTGGATGGTCGAACGGCCAATCGGTTTCGGCCAAAATTTGTCCCCAAGAAAATAGTATATTCCCGAAACACCAAACCCGGCCCGCATTTTTGGCCGCAACCGGGTTCGGGCATTTGCAAAGGTACTATTTTTGCCGGCGCAACGTTTAAAAGCTGTCCGGGTTGATTTTATGGGCTGCAAAGGCGGCTTTCCAGCTGCGGCTTCACCGTTTTATCGGCCCGTAGCCGCTGGCTACGCCCCTCAAAAACGGCTCGCCTCGCACGGAAATCCGTCCTTTTCGCTTCCATAAAATCAACCCGGACAGTTTCTTAGCAAATACGCGCAGAACCGCACCAGCGGTTTTTGTGTTGAAGTAAAAATACAGTAGTTTTAGAATCAAATTCTCTTGTGCCGTGATGCGAAAACTAACATTCTTGGTGGCCGTCTGCTTGTTGCCGGTGGCGGGTTGGGCACAAGAAAGCGACGATGACGAGTACCAGACCGAGTTCCTGTACGGCATCAACTTCAACACCAACGCCGGGTTGATTGGCGGACTGGTATTCAGGTATTCGGTGGTCATGAACCCGAAGATGCGCCAGACTTTCGGGCTGGAAATCGTGAATGTCAAGAATCCGAAGGAACTGCGCATTTCAAGCGGGGCCAACGGCAACTCATACGTTTCGGGCAAAAGCAACTACCTGTTTTCCGTGCGCCCCCAGTACGGGCGCGAGATTTTGCTGTTCCAGAAAGCACCCGATGAGGGCGTGCGTATCAGTGCCGTGGGCGCGGTTGGCCCATCCATCGGCGTGATAAAGCCCTATTTCATCGCTTACCAATATGGCAACGGCGACATCCGGGTAGAACAATACGACCCGGGCATCCACGGGGGCAGCGCGGGCGGACAGAACAGCGGCATTGTGGGTTCGTCGGGCTGGACCCGCTTCGACGGCACCCAACTGGCCGTCGGCATCCACGCCAAAGTGGGGTTGGGCTTTGAACTGGGTGGTTTCCGCAGCAGTGCCACGGGCTTTGAAGTGGGTTATTTGACGGAGGCTTTCAGCCGAAAAGTCGTGATCATGCCACTGACCCAGAACCGCAGCATTTTCCATTCGGTTTACCTGAATATCTACTTCAAGAACAAACGTTAATCGGGCACCGGCCCCGAAAATAGTATCCCGGGAAAAGGCCAAACCCCCTTCCCCCTGATTTGCCGCAGGCCGCCTTTGTTGCCTTTCATCCGTGCCCCACCTACCCATGACCGCTGATTCCCTATGATTGAATTGCCCGTAATCCCATCCACCCAAAAAAGCCGCAAGCCCGATTGGCTGCGCGTGAAACTGCCCATTGGCGAAAGCTACCGGAGTGTGCGCCAAATCGTGGACGAACACAAGCTGCACACGATTTGCCAAAGCGGAAACTGCCCCAACATGGGCGAATGCTGGGGCGCGGGCACGGCCACGTTCATGATTCTGGGCAATGTGTGTACGCGCAGTTGCTCGTTTTGCGCCGTGGCCACGGGCCGCCCCACCGAATACGACACCGACGAGCCGCGCCGCGTGGCCGAGGCCATTAAACTGATGGGTGTGAAACACGCTGTGATCACGTCCGTAAATCGCGACGAACTCAAGGATCGGGGGGCCGAAATATGGCACCAGACGGTGAAGTTGGTGAAGGCACTCTCGCCAAGCACTACCATTGAAACGCTGATTCCCGATACCAAAGGCAACTGGGAAGCATTAGAACGCATGATTTCGGCGGGGCAGGAAGTAGTGTCGCACAACATGGAGACCGTGGAGCGGCTTTACCGCACCGTGCGGCCGCAAGCCCGCTACGCCCGCAGCCTGGAGCAAATAAAAATCACGAAGCAATACGGCAAACGCACCAAATCGGGCATGATGCTGGGCTTGGGCGAAACCACCAATGAAGTACACGCCGCCATGGACGACATGGCGGCGCACGGCCTGGACATCCTGACGCTGGGGCAGTATTTGCAACCCACCAAAATGCACCACGAGGTGATCGAGTTCGTCACGCCCGACCAGTTTGCGCATTACAAGGAAGAAGGCTTGCGGCGCGGCCTGAAATACGTGGAATCGGGCCCGCTGGTGCGTTCGAGCTACCACGCCGAACGCCACGTGAACGTGCCGATTTGAATTGGAATCGATAAATCTTGAAATTGATCGGATTTTCCATTCTGGCTTTTCAAAAACCTCACGCTTCTGCCGTGAGGTTTTGCCTTTTTAAAAGATACTATTTTTCCAGTCTGCCTATGATATTTGTTTTTGGCTTGAATGTGTGTAATTTCGGCATATTTAGGCGTTTCGAACGATTTTATAATCTTTCCTGCCTGTCAGAACATTAGTTAACCTTTCACATATGATGAAACAACGCCACTTTTTTTTAAAATCAATCCCGTGCTTTTTCTTGTTCTTTTTCGCTGATGAACTCGCAGCCCAAACAAATTATGTGGCGGGCTATGTAATCACCCACCAGAATGATACGCTGAAAGGATTTATTGATGATAGAAACTGGGAGAAAAATCCTGAATCCATTCGTTTTAAACAGGCTTTGCATCTGGAAACATTTGAAACCTACACTGCTGACAAGGTAGCCGGAATATATATCAAACCTGCCGATGAGTATTACGTCAGTTACATTGGAAAGATTGACAAATTGCCTTCTATCAACCTGAGCGAATTTTCAAGTGAATCTGCGTTTTTTGCAAAGGATTTTCACGAAACTGACACCTTGTTTTTGAATGTGCTAATAAGGGGTTCTGTCAGTTTGTTTTATTATGTGGATAAATATGAGAAAAAGCACTATTTCATTCAAAAAAAACAAGGTGAAATCGTTGAACTTATTGACCAGAAGTACATTGTTGCCAATTCTGATGGAACGAAGTTTATACGTTCATATGAACTATACAAAAGTCAAATCAGAGATTTTTTTTCTGATTGTCACACGCTTGCCTCAGATATTAAGAAAATTGAGTACACGAGTCCTAGCCTTTCCAACTTGCTTTTGAAGTACCAAAATTGCATGAACATTTCAATTGATTACCTTAAAAAGAAAGATCCAATAAGAGCAGAATTGGGGGTTGTGGCTGGTGTGGCCTTTACCTCTTTGCGAGTGGTATCCCAGAATTTGGAAACAAACTACGGCACCTCATTTAGTCCATGTGCCGGTTTGTCAGTTAGTTTTGTTCATACGCGCAATCGTCGGGCTTGGTCAATTTATTCGGATATTTTGTGGAAGAGAATGCAATATGAAAAAGAAGTGTCAAATGGCATTAACGCATATATGCGTGATCTGGATGTGGACTACCTGAGACTGAACATCATGCTACGGTACAAGTTCCCTATGCCCACCCAAAAATTCAGGCCCTACCTTCAGTTGGGAATATCCAACTCTCTCGCCATCCGAATGGACGAAACCATAATTTCGACGTACAGCAATGGTGGAGCACGCAAACATGAGCAAGGACTCATTGGCGGAGCTGGCATACGTTCAGGCAGGCTTAGTGGCGAAATCCGGTATGAACTCGGAAATGGCATAAGTCCTTTTCCGGCACTTTCCACTCCAACTCGGAGCATCTATATGATGGCGAGCTACCAACTCAGCAAAAGATAAGTTAACATAATCAAGTACACTTTCAGGATCAACCAGCTTTCAGTAAAAGACAACAACAGACTGACAGTCAGATTGGGGAGGTTTTGTATTTTAAAGACATGCTATTTTTACACGGATGCCCCACCCCGACCAACACTACGACTATATTATTGCCGGTGGCGGTATGGCGGGCCTGAGCCTTGCCTATTACCTGAACCAATCGGAGGTTTTGCGGGAAAAAAAGATACTGATTCTGGACAAGGAGCAGAAAACCGCCAACGACCGGACTTGGTGCTTCTGGGAACGCGGTGAAGCCAACCCGCTGGAGCAGATTGTGTACCGCAAGTGGCACAAACTCGACTTTTTCGGCACCGGTTTCACCAAGCGGTATGAATTGAAAGATTATGTGTACAAAATGATTCGCGGCATTGACTTCTACCGGTTCATAGCTGAAAACTTGCGCAAGAATCCGAACATCACGTTTGCCTTTCAGGAAATCCGGCACATTGCTGATACGGCGCAAGGTGCGGAAGTCACCACCGACACCACAAAATTCACCGCCAATTACGTTTTCGACAGCACTTTCCGCCCCGATTTCGCGCATAAAAACGCCCACTCGCTGCTGCAACATTTCAAGGGTTGGGTGCTGACCGTGCCGCAACCGCACTTTGACCCGGCTTGCGCCACGCTGCAAGATTTTCAGGTGCAGCAGTACGGCGACGAAGCCCGGTTCTTTTACCTGCTGCCCTTCAGCCCGACACAGGCATTGGTGGAATACACGCTGTTTTCTCCGCAACTCCTTGACCAGCAGCAGTATGATGCCGAACTCTCAAACTATGTGCAACAGAAACTGGGCCTGACCGATTATACGATTGATGAGGAAGAATTCGGGGTGATCCCGATGAGCGACGCACCCGTGGCCGAAAGCCAAGGCGCGCATATTGTGCGCATCGGCACCTCGGGCGGGTATGTGCGGGCTTCCACGGGCTACACGTTTGCCCGCACGCAACGGTATTTGCAAACGATTGTACACAATCTGGAAAAAACCGGCAGGCCGGAACGTGAAGCCAGTTGGTTTTCCAAGCGTTTCCGGTTCTACGACAGCGTGATGCTCAACGTTTTGGTTAAGAAACGCCACTCAGGCGCGGCATTTTTCAGCGGCCTGTACCGCGACAACAACATTGAGCGGATTTTTGACTTTTTGGACGAGCATTCCCGGTTTCCAAGCGAAATCAGGGTCATGCTTACCGCGCCTTGGTGGCCTTTCACCGTTGCCGCCGCCGATGTGCTTCGCCGCCGCGCCGCCCGGATGCTGCGTTAGGTATTTTTCTTTTTCCCGGAAATACCTTTAGATTTGCCTGATTTACAATGTCCGGCCTGCCTGCCGCATCGGCAAATCCCGTAGAATCATTCACCCATTAACCGACCCAATCAATCCATGCCTTATCTGTTTACGTCCGAATCCGTTTCCGAAGGTCACCCCGACAAAGTTGCCGACCAGATTTCCGATGCTCTCATTGACAATTTCCTGGCTTTCGACCCCACTTCCAAGGTGGCCTGCGAAACGCTGGTGACCACCGGCCAAGTGGTGCTGGCGGGCGAAGTGAAGTCCAAAACGTACTTGGATGTGCAGTCCATTGCCCGCGAGGTTATTCGCCGGATTGGCTACACCAAAAGCGAATATATGTTTGAGGCCAACTCGTGCGGCATTTTTTCGGCCATCCACGAACAGTCATCAGACATTAACCAAGGCGTGGAACGCGCCAACCCCGAAGACCAAGGCGCGGGCGACCAAGGCATGATGTTCGGTTATGCCACCAAGGAAACCGACAATTATATGCCGCTGGCCTTGGATATGGCACACAAGATATTGCAGGAAATGAGCTACATCCGCAACCACGAACTGCATTTGCTGCCTTACCTGCGCCCCGATGCCAAAAGCCAAGTAACCATTGAATACTCCGACGACAACCAGCCGCAGCGCATTGATGCCATTGTGGTATCCACGCAGCACGACGACTTTGACACCGATGAAAGAATGCTCGCCAAAATCCGCAAGGACATCGTGGACATTGTGATTCCGCGCGTGAAAGCCAAGCTGAAGCCAGAATTGCAGCAACTGTTTACCGCCGAGATCAAATACCACATTAACCCGACGGGCAAGTTCGTGATTGGCGGCCCGCATGGCGACACCGGCCTGACGGGACGCAAAATCATCGTGGACACCTACGGCGGCAAGGGTGCGCACGGTGGCGGCGCGTTTTCGGGCAAGGATCCATCCAAGGTAGACCGGAGTGCGGCTTACGCCACGCGCCATATCGCCAAGAACATGGTGGCTGCTGGCCTCTGCGACGAAGTGCTGGTGCAGGTGTCGTATGCCATCGGCGTGGCCAAGCCCATGGGCATTTACATCACCACCTACGGCACGGCAAAAGTGACCATGACCGATGGCGAAATAGCGAAGCACATTGAGGAAATGTTTGATATGCGGCCTTACGCCATTGAAAAACGCCTGAAATTGCGCAACCCGATTTACGCCGAAACCGCCGCCTACGGGCACATGGGCCGCGAACCGCAAAAAGTGACCAAAACCTTTACTTCGCCCGAAGGCAAGGTGATCAATAAGGAGGTTGAACTGTTTACGTGGGAAAAGCTGGATTACGTGGACAAGATCAAAAAGGCGTTCAAGTTGAAATAAAAATAGTATCTTTTGGAAACACCAAACCCCCGGCTTTGCAAGGCCGGGGGTTTGGTGTTTTTGCAAGTCCGAAACCGGAACACGCCGTGTCACGGTTTCGCCCGCGCCTTCAAGGTTTCAGCCGGAAGGCGATGCCGCCCAGGTACAGGCCGCCGATCCGGTCGGCCCCGAAAAACTCGCGGGAGTTGTTGTTCAGTGCATTCCGGACACTGGCAAAAACGCTCAGTTGGGGCGTTATGGCGTAATTGACTTTGGCGTTCAGCAGGAATTTGCCCTTGATCACTCCCTGTTCGCCCTCACCTGTGCGATCCGAAACGTCGTATTGGTTGTGCCTGCTGAAATGATAGCCGTTCAAGTTCAGGTCCAACCTTTTGGCAATCCGGTAATTGATGAAATAACCGCCGTAAACGGAAGGTGTGTTCTTGTGTTCTCCACTCAGGTAAGGGAGTGCCGGATTGAGCGACAAGGACAGGAATTCAGCCGGCAGGTCGGTGGTTCGGGTGCGCTGAACCGTTACGAACGGGCGGATGTGCAGCCTGTCGTTGGGAATGTAATTGAGCGAAAAAGTGACCCCTATTTGCACGGCCTTCGTCGGGATGTCCTCAAACCGGATGTTTTGCGGCGTGAATGGTGGAAACGGCGGTGTCGGGGCAAAGCCGGTCAGCACCAGTGCCGACAGGTTGTTGGCGGTTTGGTGAAACACATCCATGTCCAATTGGAGGCTTTTGGTCAGTTGCACCCGGTAACCGGCCTCGTACATCTGCACCGTCAACAAGTTCAAATCCGGGTTGCCTTGCTGGTACACGGTTAGGAAAGGATTCACCGCGAGCCTCACATCCAGGAAGTTGTTGGCAACGAACGAGCCGCTGTTGGAGCGGGTGACGGCCATTCGCAACAAGTGCTTGCCGGCAATCTTGTAGGTGGTTGCGACTTCGTAAGCCAGTCGGAACTTGTCGGGGCTTGAAAAACGGTCGGCCCGCACGGCAGCCAGTATGCGCCACTGGTCGGTCAGGTTCAGGTCGCCCTGCACAAAGCCCGCCAGCGTGTTTATTTTCCGGGAGCCATTCAACAGGCCGCTGGTCAGCGACTTCTCAACCGTGTATTTTTCGTCGCTGTACGCCACCGACTGGTAGCTGATGCCGGGCGTGAGCGTGTGCTTTCCGCCAATTTTGATGTCATATTCGGCATTGATGTCGAAATTCCGGTAGTCATACTCACTCGTGGCCGTGCCCACGCCGATGTTTTCATGGCCGCCGACAAACGAACTGCGCACCTGTATGCCGTGTACTTTTGCCAGCAGGTTGGCGTATTTGGTATCGGACAGGTTGGTGTTGAACAGTGTAGTGTTCAGCACCCCGATGAATATCTTCTGCGCTTCCGATTGCTGCAAGCCCAAGCTCAAATCCAGGGATACCCGTTGTGCCGGGTTGTAACTCAAAAAAGCATTTCCGCCCCGTTTGTTCATAGACCGGGTCGGATTCGGAAAGAGAACACCCGGATTTTCCACCAGTTTGGATGCCTCCACAAATTTTCCGGTCGGTATCTGGTAGTATTCACTGTCGAACCGCTGGCGGTTCTGATGGTTTCCGGATACAATGAAACTGAATTTTTTGCCGAAATTCCTACCAACGCTACCGTTGGCAATCAGGGAGTTTTGCGACCCGTACTGTACCGAAGCGGTGGCGTAGCTGCCCGCCTCCGTATTCCGCCGGGTGATGATATTAATCACGCCCGTCACGGCATTGGGCCCGAACATGGGTGCCGCCGGCCCCCGCACTATTTCAATGCGTTCCACATCGTGGATATCCACCGGCAGTGTCTCCCAGAACGTGCCGCCCGCATTGTGGTTGAACACAGGGCGGTTGTCAATCATGACCAGCGTGGTGGCGTTTGATTTGGTGTAGGGCTGCTGGGTGTAGCGCAGAAGGTTGTCAAAACCCCGGATGTGGATATCGTAAGTGCCGTTGGTCTGCTCGCGCACAATCACGCCCGGCGACAGCCGCAGGGCTTCCATGATGCTGGTGACACCCGATTTCTCAATGTCGGCCTTGGTGACGGTAAAACTCGACAGAGGCGCGTCGAACAGGGTTTCGCTTTTCTTGGAGGCCGACTGGATCGGAACGTTCATCAGTTCTTCCAGCGACATCTCATACACGTTTTTGGCAGCGGCCTCGCTGCTCTTTTCCTGCGCAATGGCAGCTCCCGTACCTATGGCTATGGCCAATGACAAGGCACAGGTTTTCAAGGTAGATTTCCGGTACATGACAGTACAATATGGGTTGGTTTATCTACCGCAAATGTAAACCGCTGGTTTACAGCACTAAAGACCGTGTATGCCAAGTCAATACACGTGTAAGGATTCGCCTCGCAAAATAGTATCTTCCAGAAACGACAAACCCCCGGCCTTGCGAACCGGGGGTTTGTCGTTTTGGTTTGTGAGGTATGAAAAACCTGTTTCTCCTCTTCACACTTGTCCTCACTACCGGCATGGCTGCCGCACAATCGTTTGCCTTGGAAAACTACCGCTGGAAAAACCGCGTCCTGCTGGTTTTTGCGCCCGACGAGCATGACGGCCTGTACCAGAGGCAAACCGCACTGGCAAACGAAGCCCGCGCCGGTTACCGCGAAAGGGATTTGGTGGTGGTCAGTGTGTTTACCGAAAGTGGCAGGGATGAAAAAAATAGTATCCTCCAAAAAGGCCAAACCCGGCAACTGCGCACCGATTTTCGGATGCCCAACGACCGGTTTTGCGTGATTCTGATTGGCAAGGATGGCGGCGAAAAACTGCGCCAAGCCGATGTCCTTGCAACCGAAAAACTCTTCGGCGTGATTGATGCCATGCCCATGCGCCAATCGGAATCGAAACGGAAAAACGAACGGGAACTGCCGTAGGTTAAACGGCAATGGCCAGCTTGCTGAGTTCGGAGGCGACTTTTAGTCCGGCACTGCGCGTGGCGTTTTCGTTCAGTTCAAAACGCCATTTGTTGTCGCGCACCACGAAATTGATGGCACTTCCCTTCTGCGACAAACCCGCCTTCTCGGTAATGAGCAGCACTGGTTTGCCCGCTGTCTTGGCTTGCACCTTATCAAAGTTTGCGCTGGAAGGTACAAAAAGCATATGGCAGCCATCAACCGCATCAGACGGCTTGAATTTCTTGACCACTATCTTTTGCGCTCCGGCCATTTTCCCGTTGGTGACTTTCATCAGCTCGTCGTAAATCGGCGAATCGCCAACCACACCAATCACGAAGTCGCCCGATTGGGCGGCGGCGGGCCACTGCACGTATTTGGTAAAATTGTACAGGAATACCGAATGGATGCGGTAGTCCATGTCTTGCGCGTGGATGGTGGTACAAGCACCAATCGCCATTGCCCACAGCAGAAAAATCTTTCTCATAGTGATAGTAATTTCAAGTTCAAGAATGCCAGCAAACATAGCTGGTTTGCCACTGCCAAAGATTGTGCATAACCCTTGCAACCTACGCATGATGGATTTTGCCGTTTTTTATTGAATCCGGCTTGGCGCAATCCATACCCTTGATGCCAGTGGATGGCGAAAAGTGGTCGCGATTGAACCGGCCTCCACGTAAGGTATGGCAGCGGATGTGGCCGAAAGCAACCGCGTAAAGTATGGTTTATTGATTAATTTTGCATCCTCAAAAAACCCCCCGAAAAAATAACCGCGTATGTTGGATAAATTGGAAGGCATCAAGAACCGTTTCGACGAAGTTGGGCAGCAAATCACCGACCCTTCGGTCATTGTAGACCGGCAACGATTTACCCGGCTCGGCAAGGAATACAAGGATTTGGAGAAGATAGTGCAAGCATACCACGCCTACCAGACCCTGCTGGCCAATATCGGCAGTGCCCGGCAAGTGCTGGAAACCGAAAAAGACGAGGATTTCCGCCAGATGGCCAAAACGGAACTGGACGAACTGGTGCCCCGGAAGGAGGAGATGGAACAGGAAATCCGCAATATGCTGATTCCCAAAGACCCCAACGACGGGCGCAACGTGGTGCTGGAAATAAGGGGCGGTTCGGGTGGCGACGAAGCCGCGATTTTTGCCGGCGACTTGTTCAGGATGTACCAGCGGTTTGCCGAAAGGTACGGCTGGAAAGTGGACTTGGCTGATTTTACGGAAGGCAGTTCGGGCGGCTACAAGGAGATAACCGCCACCGTATCAGGCGATGACGTGTACGGAATGCTGAAATACGAATCGGGTGTACACCGGGTGCAGCGCGTGCCGGCCACCGAAACGCAGGGCCGGGTGCATACATCGGCGGCTACCGTGGCGGTGCTGCCCGAGGCCGAAGAGATTGATTTTGAACTGCGCGACAGCGACATTGAAATGCAGTTTGCCCGCAGCGGCGGCGCGGGCGGCCAAAACGTGAACAAAGTGGAAACCAAGGTGATGCTCACGCACGTGCCCACCGGCACAGTGGTGATATGCCAAACCGAACGCACGCAACTGGGCAACCGCGAAAAGGCCATGCAGGTGATGCGTACCCGGCTCTACGAGGCGGAAGTGCGCAAGCAGGAAGCCGAAATTGCCAGCCACCGCAAAAGCATGGTCTCCACGGGCGACCGGTCGGAGAAAATCCGCACGTACAATTACCCGCAGGGCCGCGTTACTGATCACCGGGTGGGTTTTACGGTCTATAACCTGCCCACTGTAATGGAAGGCGACATTCTGCCTTTCATCGAGCAACTCCGGTTTGCCGACAATGCCGAAAAACTCAAGGAAGGAACCATGTAAGGTTCGTATCCATTCTCCCGAAAGCATTGATGACAACTTTGGCTTGGTGCAAAATAGTATGTTTTGGAAAAGCCAAACCCGCTTTGTCCAGTGGCTTGCCTTGGCGACTGACAATGCCGTGCCGCACCGCCGGACTTGGAAACTCTGGCTACCCTTGCCGCAAAACAGTATGTTTCAAAAACGCCAAACCCCTGCTTTGGGGGGCGGTGCTGGCGCTGTTTTTCGGTTGCAAGCCGCAGGAAGAAATCCTGACTTCCCGCCCTGAGCCGCTCACTTTTTCTGAAAACGCGGTTGTGTTCGATACCGTTTTCACGGCATTGCCCAATGTAACGCAGCAGTTTCACGTCCGCAATCCCAATAAAAATGCCGTACTCATTGAATCGGTACGTCTGGGCGGCGCGGCTGCATCGCCGTATCAAGTTCTGGTGGGGGGGCGCGCCATCAACGGTATGCCACCGATTCAGTTGCGCGGCGGCGACAGCCTGCAAGTGCTAGTCAAGGTGAAAATTCCACCCCGCGATTCGGCCAATGCCTTTATCGTGTACGATTCGCTGCTGTTCCAAATCCGCGATACCTTGCAGAATGTCAAGCTGTTGGCTTGGGGCCAGGATGCGGTTTTCGTGAAAAATTCAAGCATCCGATGCAATGAAACCTGGCGGGCGGGCAAGCCTTACATTCTGTACGATTCGGTTGTTGTGCCGCCGGGCTGCCAACTGACCATGCAGCCGGGCACGCGTATTTACGGTTTTAACGCCGCCGCCTTGGTTGTGGAAGGCACGCTGCACGCCAACGGCACTGCCCAAAACCCGATCATTTTCACCGGTTTCCGGCAGGACGGCGCGTACCGCGAAGCTCCGGGTATGTGGCAGGGCATTGGTTTCCGTGGGCCAAGCCGGAACAATTCGCTGGACTTCGTGCAAATCCGCAATGCGGTCAATGCGGTTCATGTTGATATTCCCGATGAAAATGCGCAACCCGATTTGGTGGTGCAAAACTCAATGATCCAATACGCCCGGCAAGCCGGAATATTGGGGATTAACTCTGACATTCAAGTAGTTAACACGCAAATTACGCACTGCGGCGAGTTTCATTTTGCGGGTGTGGGTGGTGGCAATTACCAGTTGCTGCATTGCACGCTGGTGGGCGAGCCGTATCTGTCGCAACGCGAAAACCCGGCGTTGCTCTTTGCCAATGTTGTGCGTGTCAACGGACTGAAAAGGCAAAACGGCCTTTCGTGCGAAGTGAAAAACTCGGTGGTTTGGGGCGTGCTGCCCGAAGAAGTGGGTTTGCTGCAAACCACCGGCGGTGATTTCAGTTGGAAAGCCGACAACAACCTGCTGAAAATGGCACCCGAAATGCTCGCCACGTTTGGCAGTGGCACCAGCAGCATTTTGGGCAAAAACCCCAAATTTATCAGTCCCTCCCGCTTGGATTTCCGCCCCGACACGCTTTCGCCCCTCATTGACGCGGGCCTCCAACTCAATGTCTTGCGCGACATCACCGGCAAACTCCGCGACACCAAACCCGACATTGGCGCGTATGAACGATGATTTTTAAGTCCATAGCCGATAGTCCACAGAGAAAATGGGTGGGTTTGGGCTTTTTAAAAGATACTATTTCGCGGCTGTATTTTTTGGTTCCTGACCAAACGAGCCGCAGATGCGAGGCGGCAACTTGCAAAAGCGATTGCCAAAAAACCTTAAACACCCAAATGAAAACCATCGTGGAAGCATGAACCACTCACCCAAGAATACCACTGTCTTTACTCCTTCGGGTCGAGCCGAGCTGTTTTGGCAGACGGTTAACTGTGACCATTTTGCTGAAAACCATTCGGCTGACGCGGGTAAGGCAGGCAAAAGTCGTTTTCACGATCTGAGGTTCAAGGATATTGCCCATTTGCTGTCGGGTGATGTGGCCATTGACCCAGTAGGAAGCAAAGGAACAAAGTGGCGTGCCATCTCGTTTTACAAAGAGAAACATTATCTTACGATTTTTCACTTGCAAAAGCGCGACGACTGCGATACCTTGTTTGCGGTAGTTGTTACTTGCTACGCTACGTATCATGAAAGACACAGAAAGGAATACGAAAAGTACATCAGGGGAGCGAAAAAAGGATGACATGACGTGGGATACCGTTCCGCGCACTTCTTACGTGCGAAAAGGAGGCCAATGGTATCGTAAGGAAGGCCGCGATTGGATAAAACATACGCCGCCGACCGGATGAGAAGCAACGCCGCGAACATTGCCAAAATCAAATTTGGCGGCGAATCAAATTGTCACGCGTTACAAAGGCGTAGCGGCAACTGGCATTCAAGCGTCGTCGCTTAATCCGGGTTTTTGTTTTTTCAACTCCCCTCTGGGACTGGGGGCTTTTTGTACACAAACGCCAGATAAACCCAGCCCAGCAGCGCAATGATTCCCATCACATAGAAAGCCAGCCCGAACGTGGCCGGGTTGTTTCCGTAGAGCCACGCCGACAAAAACGCCCCGCCGCCAATGCCCGCTTCCAAGGCGATGAACATGGTGGCTACGGCGCGGCCACGGTTGGCCACCGGGCTGAGGTCAATTGTCCACGCCTGCACTGTGGGCGAGCAGATGCCCAAACCCACACCATACACCACCGCCCCCGTGAGCAGGAAAAACGGCGTGTTGGCCATGCCAATCAGCAGCATGGAAAAAGCCATGATGGGCAGGCCCACTTTCATCACCGTTTCGCGTCCGTGCCGGTCGGAGATTTTTCCGGCGGCAAACCGCGTGATGAGCGATGAAAGCGTGAAAAAAGTGAAGAAAAGCCCCCGGTTCTTCATGCCGAGGTATTTGCTCAAGTCCGGAGCCAGCGTCAGGATGGCCCCGTAGCAAAAGCAAAACAGGAAATAGACCAGCGACGGCGGCAGCACGGCTGGCTCGTAGATGTCTTTCATGGAAATGCGCAACAGCTTCGGACTGAAAGGCTGTTTGTCGGGCAGGGTTTCCTTCATCCGCATCAGGATGAGAATGGAAAGCAACGCCAGCCCCGACGAGGAGTAAAACATGGCATTGCGCGAGAAATTATTGACTACCGCATCGCCGATAGCCGGGCCGATAGACGAACCCAATGTGCCGCTCATGCCCAGCAAACCCATGGCTTCGCCGAGGCGGTTGGGCGGCGCAAGGTCGGCTACGTAGGCTGAAGTGGCTGTGGGCTTGAAGCCCGTGGAAAACCCGTGTACGAGGCGCAACACCAAAAACCCGGCAACGGTATGGAAAACCGGATACAGGAACCCGCACACAAAACACACCAGCGAGCCGAATGCCATGATCGGGACCCGCCCGATGGTATCGGTCAGTTTGCCGCTGAATGGTCTGGAAATCAGTGCGGTAAGCGTGAATAACGCAATAATCAAACCCTTGTATTGCGCGCCACCCAACCCGGTCAGGTAGTCGGGCAGTTCGGGAATCATCATGTTGAAACTGGCAAAAAACAGGAACGAACTCAGGCAGAGCAAGCCAAACGATGGAGTGAACAATCGTTGTGCTTCAACTGCGGGCGGAGGATGGGGCACGGAAGCGGGGAGGTTTTTGATTCCGCAAAGATACTATTTTAGTCTGTGGTCGGCAGCCCGCAATCCATGGAAAAAACGGTTGTGGGGTGCTGGCGGGTTTGGCCGTTTCCAAACCTACTATTTTGGCAGACCGCTTTTTTTGAAACCCCGCCGATTAAAAACTACTTGCCCGAAAGCACTTCCTGCACTTCGCCGCAAGTCAGCATCTGGTCGCCGAAATACGGGTTGCGGATTTCGGGCTGCGCACTGAGCCAGAACGCACCCTTGTCGTTGAGGGCCATGGGGCAGTATTGCTTGTAAACCGTGGTTTGCAAGCCGAAGTCGTGGATGGCGGCATACATCAATTTGGATAATTCTTCCAGTCCGGTTCGCTTGTCGTCCAAGTTCTTGTTGGCTTTCATGGTGGCCGTTGTACGGTCCAGCATTTTCCGGTAATCCATCCACTTGCCGCGTGCCGTATCCGGAAGTGCGGAAGCATCCACGACCGCCAGTTCGGCAAGGAAAACACCGGCGGCGCGGTTGGTGGCCGCCGTGTCTGACTGCACCAACGCATCCTTTATGGAAACGTATGCCCGCAGCAAGCTTCCCGTTTGTGCGGCAAAACCCGAAGATGCCGCAAATCGCGGACTGACAGTTTTCGGGGCGGGCAGTGTTGCTTCTCCGGGCTGCCTTTGTGCCTGCGGTGCACTGCAACCCATCAGCATGGAAATCAATAAGGGTGCAAGCAGACGGTAATTGTCCATGTTTCTTTCTCGTTTGTGCAAATGTGCCTAACTTGTGTGTGACTGCAAGCCCCGGCAACGCGGGCATACATTTATTTCACACTTGTGGCGTTCACCATTTACCTTAAAAGCGCACTAAAGATAACGCATTGCACCGACCATTCTCACGGGTTACGCATTTGTTCGTTACAAAACCTTAACTACCTGTTTTCCAAATGACTTCCACCACATCAGATTCGGTAATTGCGGATGCCCGGCCGCTTGATATTTGGGTCAGCAAGGCGCTGTTGCTTGTGCACGAGGGTGTCCGCCCGTGTCCGCTGCTGATGCACTTGTCCGAGCCGGATACCAATGCCCAAACGCGCTTCTGGAACCCGCTCCGGGAGCGGCTGCCCCAACTGGTGCGCGTACATTACTTTGACGATATCGAGCAGGCCGGGCCGCTGGTGGTAGTGCCCCATGAAGTAAAGGAATATTTGGGAAGGGCAAGCCTGAACAGCTCCGGAAAACAGACCGCTGCCCCACAAAGCCCGCCAAAGCCGGGTGCTGCCGCAAGAATCATCCGCAATGCCATCCGCAATTACCACGGGTTGCGCCAAATACGCAGTTACAGCAGGCAGGTGGCCGCCACGGGGCGACACGTGGTGGTGTTTTCGGGCGGACTTGAATACGAACCCCAGCCGGGCGAGATTGTGATTGGCGCATCCATCTACCGGAGCCGCGACACGGGCATTTTCCCGATGCCCAACTGGATTTTCGACATCAGCGGGTTGCACACACCCATACCAAAGCCCGCCAAGCCCACCATCGCCTTCGACGGCAACACCACTTATCCGGGTGTGTACAACCGGCTGCTGGGGCGTTTCAACTTTCCGGAGTCGCTTATCCAGAAAACCGCCATCAGCCGTTCGGTTTGCCGTTCGCTGTCTTTGAAAGCGCGGATGGTGATTGCCCGCTGGGTGCGCAAAAAAGTGGTGAACGAAGTTCGCAACGCCCCCCAACTGCAAGCCCACATCCGGGAACGCGGCGAATTCTTCAGCCTGTCGCCCGAAACCAGGATAAGGCTGAGAAAGGAATACCTGAAAAGCATTCAGGACAATGCTTACCTGCTGTGCGCGCGGGGCGATGCCAATACCGATTTCCGCACCAACGAAGTACTGGCCGCCGGCCGGATCCCGGTCATTATTGACACGGATTTGCTGCTGCCGCCGCTGCCGGGTATGCAGTGGGAGGATTTCAGCGTGATAGTTCCTTTTGGCCAGATCAACAGGATTGGCAAAATCCTCGACGATTTTCACAACAGCCTCACCGAAGATGATTTCCAGCACAAATGCCACTTGGCAAAAACCGCTTTTGAGCGGATGCTGCCCCACCATTACATCGGGCAGATAATCGGCGAGATCAAGCGCAAAGCCGCCCAGCCATCCGCCAACCCTGAGTTGGCAAACGCGAGGCGTGAAAATAGTATGTTTCAAAAAGCATAAACCCCCGGCTTGCATTTTCAGGTTTTATGCCGCCCAACACGGATTTGGCTGGCGCACACCGGCGACCCCACAAGTCGCCGGTTTTTTTGTGGCCGTTTGCTGGCACGATTTTTTTAATTTTTTTACAAGTCAGCGAAAAAAACCGGTTTGGGTTTTAGACCCCGCACCGGTTTTGTATTTTGCCGGCATTGAGTGTGAGGTAAAAAGGAAAGTGAGAAAACACTTGGTTTTGTCAAACATTAATTAGTAAGTTTCATAGTGATTTCCGGACAAGAGCATCAGCACATGACGTTCCGTCACTTTTTCCCCCACCAGCAAACCATCCCTTAACCTTTGAAAATCGATGCAAAGCCCGTCCGACCCTTCTCCTTCCCCGCCGCTTGATATTTGGGTGAGCCGCGAAATGCTGTTTTCCGATACCGACATCCGCTTGTGCCCGCTGCTGATGCACCTGTCCGAGCCGGATACCGATGCCCAGACGCGCTTCTGGAACCCGCTCCGGGAGCGGCTGCCCCAACTGGTGCGCGTGCATTATTTTGACGATATTGAGCAGGCCGGGCCGCTGGTGGTAGTGCCTCATGATGCCAAGGAGTGGATATGGAAAAAGTCGTTGGGGGCGCTTCAATCAGCAATACGGCGGTTTTTGGCGAGTGGCCGCACGGTGGTCACCTTTGCAACGGGCATTGAATACGAGGCCCAGCCCGGCGAAATCGTGTTTGCCTCATCTGTATATCAGACTCCCGGCGAAACAAACATCCCCCTGCCTTCGTGGCTCTTCGACATGGGGCAGTCGGTTACACCCATTGGCAAGCCCGCCCAACCCACCATCACGTTCCGGGGCAACACCAAGTATTCGGGACGCATCAGCAACCTGATGGGGGCGTTGGCGGTTCCCGATGCGTGGATACATTGGATGGCTTCCAGCCGCTGGCTCAACCGGAAACTGGCTTTACGCTTCCGTTTCGGCATTGCCCGGCTGCTGCGCCAGCGCGTGGTGCGGCACGTCAGGGAGGCGGATAACTTGGTTGCGGATTTGGTGGAACTGGACAATTTTTTCTCGTTTACCGACGAAGAGAAAACGGCGGCACGGGCAACCTATATCCGCAGCATTCAGGAACACGCCTACGTGCTGTGCATTAGGGGCGATACCAACGGCGATTACCGCACGTATGAGGTGTTGTCGGCGGGGCGCATTCCGGTCATCATCAACACCAAGCTGCAATTTCCCGCGCTGGACGGCATGGAGTGGCGAGATTTTGCGGTGGTAGTGCCGCTTGCCGGGTTGCGGAATATCGGCCAATTGATTCAGGATTTCCACAACCAACTCACTGATGAAGCCTTCCGGCAAAAGTGCCGGTTGGCCCGGAAAGCCTTCGAGCAACTGCTGCCCGAACGGTATGTAGGCCAGATTATCGGCGAGATACAAGCCCGGATGCCGCCGCAAAAGCCAGCCGAACAACAACCGGCAGGCATCGCCCACGAAACCGCTGTGCGGTAACCCGGCTGCCCGTATGCGTCACATTCTCAGAATCAACTCTTCCACCATTCGCGCCGGGCGGCCCGCAATGCTGTCAATGATGGCTTTGGCGTGGTTGCGGCCATTTTCAATGAAAACCTTTTCGGTGTGGATGCCCGCCAGCACGGTTCCGCATACGTACAGTCCGGCCACGTTGGTTTCAAAAGTTTGTTTGTCATAAACCGGCACGAGGTTTTCGTTCAGGTGCGCACCGGCTTGCAGCAGCAACTTGGCATCGGGAACGTAGCCCACCAGCAGGAACACGAAATCCGCTGGAATGTGGATTTGCCCGGAGGTTTGGGTGTTTTTGAAGATACTATTTCCGGGGGTGATGGCAGCCAGTTCGGCATTGAAGACGGCCTTGATTTTTCCTTCTTTGATGCGGTTTTTCACATCGGGGATGAGCCAGTATTTCACGGTTTGGCGCAAATCGTCGCCCCGGTGCACAATCGTCACGTCCACATCGTGGCGGTAGAGTTCCAAGGCCGCCTCCACCGCTGAGTTGCCGCCGCCCACAATCACGACTTTGCTGTACGAATACCGGAACGGCTCATCGTAGTAGTGCGATACGTGCGGCAAATCCTCGCCCGGCACGCCCAGCTTCCGGGGCAAATCGAAATAGCCCGTGGCAATGACCACATTCCGGGCGCGGAAAACCTCGCCTTTGGTGGTGGCGACGTGGAAAACGGGGTTCTTCTCCGCCGGGCCGGACTTTCTTTCAATCGAACCAACTTCCGAAAACAACCGGAAGTTGAGGCCGTAAAACCCGGCCACCTTGCGGTAATACTGCAAAGCCTCGTCGCGGTTGGCCTTGACCCCGGAAATGGGAAACGGGATGCCGCCGATTTCAATGTTTTCGGCGGTGGAGAAAAACCGCATCTTGCGCGGATACCGGCGGATGGATTCGGTGATGCTGCCCTTTTCCAGAATCAGATGGCTCAGGTTGCTTTTGGTGGCCTCAATGGCCGCCGCCAACCCACAAGGGCCGCCGCCAATGATGAGTACGTCAAAGATTTCGTCCATGATAGAGGGAACTGTGTGGTTCGGGGCGGGTTTGGCCCCCGCTGAAGCCAAAGGTTCCGCTAAAGGCGGAAACGGGGCTTTCAACTTTCCGGGACATACTACTTTGCCGGGTCATTGCAGCAAAACAGTATGTTTTACGTAAACCAACTTTGGCCGGATTCCAGTTCCCCACTTTCCCGCCCCATGAAGATATGGCGGGTTTGGGCTTTGCGGCGGATACTATTTCAGGAAGCGTTTATTTGCCGGAGGAAAGCGTTTTCACCTTGTCCACCATGCTTTTGATGTGGTGTTTGGACGAGAGTATGTTTTCGTACACGGCCACGATGTTATGGCTCCGGTCGAGCAGGTAGGTGGTGCGTTTGGTGAAGAATGGCATGAGCAGCGGAATGGTGTCGTAGAGTTTGGAAACCGCCACATTCTCATCGGCCAGCAAATCAAAGGGAAGCTGGAGCATTTTCTTGAATTTCAAATGCGATTCCATATTGTCGCGGCTGATGCCCAACACCGGGATGCTCAGGTCTTCAAACACATCAAACGTGTCGCGGAAGCCACACGCCTCGTTGGTGCAGCCGGGCGAGAAATCCTTGAAATAAAAGTAAAGCACGCAGGGCCGGCCAACCATGTCAACGTCAAGCGTGAAGTTTTTCCCGCTGGTGGAAGGCAGGGTGAAATTGGGGGCTTTCTGCCCGACTTTCAAAGACTTCAACGTCTCCATTGTCTTTTTCAATTGCTCCGTACTCGGGGCTTTCTGTCCGGTTTCGATACTCATGGCTCGGGGATATTCAAGTTGGGTTTTGGGCTACAATTTCGGCATATCCCATTTTCGTCCCGGCAATTTTCAGCAGCGTTTCTTGCAGCCGTAAGGTTAATGCCGAAAATGTATCCCCGCTCTCCTCAAGCACCACGGGCAGAGCGTGGGCGTGTACGTGTGCCATTTGCCCGGCCAATTCAAAACTGACAGTGGCACTGCCCGATTTGCGGGCGGAAACATAGAGCAGATGCACGTTTTGCATTTGGCAGGCGGTGGCATAGGCCAATAGCTGGTACAAGTCGGCAGCCGGAATTTGCGGTGGCAACCTGCTGGCATCCAGCAACTTGTATTTTGTGTCAAGCACGGTGTTGTGCTTGGGCAGCCAGATATCCGGTTTCGCGTACACAAACGCCCCGTGGTTGTCAACGGCCATGCGCACCGTACGCTGCCGCTCCATCTGCCATCCGGGAAAGTGATTTTCGATGAAGCCAGCCACAAAATCCTCAAACACCCGCTCCATCGGCAGCAGGAAGGTGAAATTGGGATTGCCCATGCCACCGGAAACCCCGGTTTCGCCACCCAGAAAAAAGCGGCACATTTCCAGCACTTGCCGGTGTTTTTCGGGCAGGCGGCTCAGGTGCGCCGCATCGCAATCGTCCGGCGAGAACATGGCATCAGTTACCTCATTTAACTGGTATTCAATGGCTTGCAGAAGCAGGCGGTTTTCGTTGTTGCCAAGGTTCAGCAGCCGCCGCGCGGTGTGTTTCACAATCTGGTTGAACCGGTTGTCGGTGGTGAATGGCTGCTGCTCGGTGTGGAAATACTGCCACTGCCCGCGTGCCACCTGCCCGCTGAGATATTCGTTCACGGCGAGCTTGCCACGCAAAAAAGCCGTTTCGGCGGTGAGCGGCTGGTAGGTTTGGTACGGTTGTCCGGCCAGCAGTTGGCCCGTGGCTGAGGCAAACAACCGAATCCACGTTTGCAGGGTTTCGGGCATTGCCGCTTGTGCGGCTTGCCATTGGAACGGAAACCGGATGCGCCTGCAATGGGAAAGGTAAAAATCCAGATGCGTGAAAACAACACGCAAAACATCGGTTGGGCTTGCCGGGGGTTTGGCACTTTCAAAAGATACTATTTTGCCGGATGTCCGGAAAACCTTGGGCAGCAAATAAAACGTAACGCCTTGAAAATGAATGATTCCAGTGTAGTTTAAGGCTTGCACGTACCGCCCGTCGAACCGCAGGTAGGGCTGGAAACCCGCACCGTCCGCACCGGGGTCGTCGGCATTCTGGCAAGGCCAATCCTGGTGGTGCCCGTGGCGGTTTTGCCAGACCTGCCGCAAGTGGCGCTTCAACTCCGCTGGCTCAATGGCATCGGGCAAAAGGCATTCTTCGCCGTATTCGTACAGCAGCATTACTTTGGTTGGAGAAAATGGCATGGTTCCCGTCAAATCGCCCGGTCCAGGTGTACGTATCCGCCATCCACGTGGATGAGTTGGCCGGTGGTGTGGCTCGACCTTTCGGAGAGCAGGAAAGCCACCATGCTGGCGATTTCTTCGGCGGTGGTCATGCGGTTTCCGAGCGGGATTTTCCTGTTTATTTCGGCCAGTTTCTCGTCGGGGTTGCCCAGCGTCTTGATCCAGGTTTGGTACATCGGTGTCATGCACTCGGCCACAATCAGGGCATTGACCCGGATGCCGTGCCCCAGCAATTCCACGGCCCATTCACGGGTCAGGGCATTGCGGCCTCCGTTGGCGGCGGCATAGGCCGAAGTGCCTCCCTGCCCGGTTTCGGCGGTTTTGGAGCCTATGTTGACAATGGAACCCTTTGATTCGATCAGATATGGCAGGGCATGGTGGGCCATCAGGTAATAATGGATGAGGTTTTTGTGAAGCGAGGCCACAAACGCCTCGTAGCTGCCATTGGCAAGGCCCACGCCATCATTGGCGCCGGCATTGTTGACAAGCCCGTCAATGCGGCCGAATTTTTCGACCGCCAACCGCACGGCTTTCGCGCATTCTTCGGGTTGCGAGAGTTCGGCGGCAATGCCGTATGCCTTGCCGCCATTATTGGCAATGGCCTCGGCAACGCGTTGGTTGTCGGCCTCGTTGCGGCCAATGACCACGGCAACAGCTCCTTCGGCGGCCAGCACTTGGCATATTCCCTCGCCAATGCCTTTGGCTCCACCGGTCACGAGGATGATTTTGTCTTGCAAGTCAAGGTTCATGGGCAAGGTGGTTGTTTGGCGTGTCAGGTTGAAACGGTTTTTCCCCGGTTGCTTCCCCCGGAAAAATAAAAACCCCTTAATTGCGCTAATTAAGGGGTTTCGGGCGGAGAGAGAGGGATTCGAACCCCCGGAAGCTTGCACTTCAACGGTTTTCAAGACCGCCGCATTAGACCGCTCTGCCATCTCTCCGGGTGTAAAAGTAGCGGATTTGGCGGGTTCGGGCAATAGCTTGCGGAAAAATATTGCGGCAGGCCAGCATTGCAACCTTGCCGGGTTTGGCATTTTTAAAGCATACTATTTTCTGGAAAGGTTTGCCTGTGGCTTTCTGCCAGACTCCGTGCGCCGCGCCTTGGCAAGGGTTTCGCGTTTGGCCTCGTCAATGCAGGCATTGATTTCAAAGCCGAACAGAATGATGAACGACAGCAGGAAAAACCACAGCATGAGGCCAATTAACGTGCCGATTGAACCGTAAAGCCGGTTGTACGAGGCAAAGTTGCTGATGTAATACGAAAAAAAGTGCGTGACCAAGATGCACAGGATGGCAGCGGTAACGGAGCCGACCGAGAAAAAACCCCAGCGTTTGTGGATGGCCGGAGCCCAATAGTAAATGATGGAAATCGCGATAAAAAACAGCGCGAATGTGACCCCGTATTGCAGCGTGGAAATGAGAAAATACGTGATGTCGTCGTTCAGGAAACCCCAGATGTCGTACTTCACCAGCCATTCCAGCACTATGTTGCCCACAATCACCACCACTACCGCAATCACCAAGGCAAAAACCAGCAGCGAGGTTAAGGCCGTGGCAATGAGGCGGGTCTTGAGAAAACTGCGCCGGTCAAGGGTGCGGTAGGCGCGGTTGAAAGCCGTCATCAGCGACATCATGCCATTGGTGGCCGCGTAAAACGCCAGCACAAAGCCCAGTGA
The DNA here is from genome assembly GCA_043789005.1 of Sphingobacteriales bacterium. Lineage (GTDB taxonomy): Bacteria > Bacteroidota > Bacteroidia > Cytophagales > 172606-1 > Xanthocytophaga. The sequence continues at coordinate 30,434 of JAYWIH010000005.1, read as the reverse complement.
AAGCAGCCCCCCGCGCGGGCGGCTCACAATGTCGTTGATGGTGGTGGAAAACTCGCGGTAAATGGTGCCCGGAAGCACTTGGCCCATCAAATCCAGGATTTTCTTGTCCAGGTTTTCGATTGGGAAATACGGAATCAGCGTGAACAGGAAAATGATGGCCGGAAAAACCGACAGCGTGAAATTGAAGGCAACCGCGTTGGCACTCGGGATAATGTCGTCTTTGTGTATTTCCACAATCAACTTCCTGATTACCATCCACAACGGCGTTTTCCCATCGCGCAGATGAATGCGCGACAAACGGCGTTTGAGGGGCATGAACCGGCGATACCAGCGAATCTTGCGTCTGCCCATCAGGGTTGTTCGTTCGGCTTACGTCAGGAAAGGTTTTAGTTTCTGCACCAACCCGCAGGGCGCGGGACAAATCTTGTCGTTCGCTTTTTCAACGAATACCAGTGTTGTCTCGCCGGTGTTCAGCAAAACGCCTTCTTCATTGAATATCTCGTAATTGAAAATCATCCGCACGTGCGGCAAAGACCGGATGGACACTTTGATTGTCAGCAAGTCGTCGTATTTGGCCGGCTGGTGGTAGCGCGACGTGTGTTCGTACACGGGCAGCATAACGCCCGAATTTTCGAGTTCCTTATAGCTGAACCCTAAACTCCGCAACGCCTCCACGCGCCCTATTTCGTAATAACGGGCGTAATTGCCGTAATACACGTAACCCATCTGGTCGGTGTCGGCGTAACAAACCCGGATTTTCTCTTCGTGAATGAACATGGAAATCGGAAACATGACGGCTGGCGTTTGGCAGCCGGCGGCAAACATCCAAAATTAACCTTATTTCCGGGCAAATTCAAAGGTGGCGGGTTTGGGCTTTCTGGAAGATACTATTTTGTCCGGGTCTCTATTGCCTGAGTCGAACCCGCCTTGGTGGCTCGTGAAGACACAAGCCACGGGGAACCAGACACGACCACGGGAACGCGGCGGGAAATCGTCAGGCGGGCAATGTGGGGCGGAGCGAATCTTTGGTGAGCCGCCAAGTGCTTTGCGTGCCGTGGCGTTCCACTTCTATCTTGTCCACGAGGCGTTTGACGAGCATCAGCCCGACACCGCCGTTTTTGCCTTCGCGTACAATCTGCTCAATGTCAGGGTTGCGGTGGTTGGAAAAATCGTAGAAAATGCTGTCGCGGTCAATAATTTCGCAGACAACGTTTTGCGGGGTCACTTTCAGGTGCAGGTCAATAATCCCATCGGGGTCTGACTGGTGGGAATGCACAATCAGGTTGGCGCACACTTCGTCAATGGCCAGCACCACCGCCGGAATATCCTCCTCCGGAAACAGTTCCTCCCGCAGCACTTTGGTCACAAAGTGGCGCACCGCTTGCAGGTTTTCGCGGTCGCACGAGAATTGGTGGTGGTAAATCATTGGTGAGCCAGTGTTTCGGCTTCCGCTTCGGAAACCACTATTTTGAGTAATTGATCCAATCCCAATATCTGGAATATGCGGAATACTTTTGCCTGCAAGCCAAAAAGAACCATGGGTATGTGCTGGTCTTCAAAATCCTGCACGCGCGACATGAAAACGCCCAGCCCGGCTGATGAAATGTAGTTCAGCCTTGTGCAATCAATCAGCAAATGCCGGTGTCCGCTGGCAACCGCCTCTTCGATGGCACTGTCGAGCAGCACCGACGAGCCAGCATCCAAATCGCCGTCAATTGCTATTACGGTCTGGTTTCCCTTAACTAACTTACTGATTTTCATACTTTAACTGGGTCAATACGTGTAATGTTAAGCGTAAGTTACGCGGATGCAGAAAATTACCCCGAGCCTTGCCAGCTTGCGAATCCGTGGCCTTTGGGTGCGGGATTGCCAATGCCGCACAACCGGGTTTCGGTTGCTCATTCACTGAACTTCACGGCTACCAGCGTGTAATCGTCCTGCTGCCCGGCACCGCCGCAGAACTGGCGGAAATATTCCCAGAATGCGGTGGTGAACTGCTTGGCCGAAAAGCCGGTGTGCCTGTCCACAAAAGCCATCAGCAGCTCCTCGCCAAACTCCTCGCCCTGTGGGTTGCGGGCTTCCAAAATACCATCGGTGTAGAGCACCAGCCAGTCGCCGGGCTGGTAATGCAGTGTTTCACTGGACACATGGCTGGCATACTCGGGGCGGCGCAACAACCCCAAGCCCATGCCTTTGGTTTGCAACAGCACCGAATGGCCGGTTTGCCGCTGGTAATGGATGGCCGGGCAGTGGCCGCCCCGCGCATGGAGCACGGTTTTTTTTTCTTGGTTAATCATGAATACGCTGGCCGTCATGAACTGGTTTTTGTCGAGGCAGCGGCTCAACGCATTGTTGGCCAAGGCCAGAAAGCGGTGCGGCGAGAGGTGCAACTCTACCAGGCTGTGGAAAATGCCCTTCATCTGCGCCATGTGGAAAGCCGCCGAAGTGCCCTTGCCCGACACATCGCCGATGACCAGCACGGTGCGGTTTTCGGAAAGCTGGAAGAAATCGTAGTAGTCGCCACCCACCTCATCGCCCGATTCTGAAAAGGCGCTTATCTCAAAGTGCGGGCTTTCAGGGAAATGCGTGGGAAGCAACTTTTGCTGAACTTTCTTGGCAATGCTCAGTGATTCTTGGTAGCGTTCGTTTTCAATCACTTTCGATACCAGCCGGAAATTTTCCATGGCCACACCCGTCATCCGCGCAAAAGTGCCAACCAGTTCAATGCTGTCGCTGCTGAAGCCGTCCTTTTCCGATTTCAGCAATCCCAAGGTTCCGTGCGCCTTGTCCTGAAAAATCAGCGGAACCATCAGAACGGATTGGTAATCAACTATTTCGGCCAGTCCGTTGAGCGTTTCGCGGCGGATATTCTGGCTGACGGGTATGCGGGCCGTATAATTAATCTGCTTGGCCAAGGCTTTTTCAATGCTGAGGGCGCGTTGGCGGGGCAGGCTGCGGGTGAGCAGGTGCGTGATTTGGCGGGCTTCGTTGGCCACCACCAGCCAAGCCGCATCGGCTCCGGCGGCTTTCACGGTGCTTTCCAGCAGGGTTTCGTACACTTGGCTTTCATTTTCCTTGGTCTGGAAAGTCTGGGTAAGCTTTTGAAAATCAAGCAATTCGTCCATTTTTTGCTCGAATACAACCGATGTGGGCAGGTTGAAAAGCAACACGGCAAAGGCCAGCAAACTGTAGCCGCCCACAAACGCGAACAAGGCGAGAATGTACACGCTGTGTACCAGGTCGGTGACCAGACGCGTATTGCCGGAGTTGGAATAGTTGCTCAGGTTCCAGAAGAAATACGCGCAGAAAAGCCCGATCAGGAAGGTGAGCAGGATGGCTTTCCACTTTTCGGCCACGCTCAGGTAGGCCACCCAACGCAAGTTGAACGAAAGCACCGCCCCGCCAGCCGCCAGCGGAACCAGCAAAAAGTAGAAAAGCGTGCTGTTGGAATCAAGTAGGAAGAAGTTGAAAAACAGGCTCGCCAGCAGCGCGTATTCAAACAACTGCCACGAAAACAGCAGGTTGCGCGAACGTTGGTAGAGCACAAGCCGCTTCCACACAAAAAAAGTCCGCGTCAGGAAAACCGTGACCAAGCCGATCTGCACGTGGTAGAAAAAAAGCACCAGTTGCGCGTCGCGCGTCTGGAAAAACTGGTCGAGCACAAACTCGCCAAACCGAAATAGTATCGAAATCAAAGCCAAAACCCAAGCTAAGTCCAGCAGCCGGATCAGGCGGTCCACGAAACTTTCGGCGGCACTCTCCTCATAGCGCGTGCTGAAGAAAAAAAACACCAGCACCAAAAACAAATTCAGCAGCAGGCCGCGCACCACCAGCGGCACGCCGAAGGTGGTTTTGTCGTAGCCTTGCAGCAACGTGGTCAGGTTAAGCCCCAGCAACAGCAGCCAACTGACAATGTTGACTGAAACGACGATACGGATGATTTTGTCGCGCGATAGCATAGCGTAAAGACATGACTCCCAAAAGCCTCCCCTAAATCCCCTCCGAAGGAGGGGACTTTCAAAAAGACACCGTTTTTTTTCTCCCTCTCCTTCAGGGAGTGCTGGGGTGGGGCTTTTTTACTTTCCCACGGTGAGGCCCGGCCAAGTATCCGTGCGGAAAGGCGGGGCGGGCAGGTTTTCCTTGTTGTACAGGTTGCAACCCTCCGGATTGTTGGCCCATGCGTAGCGTACGGCAACGGGCTTGGCAACGGCATCGCTCCAGACCACAACGGTGTTGCCTTCGATTTTGGCATTGGCCCACACGAATTTTTTGTCTTCGCCCGCAATGGCAAAGCCTTTCAGTTCGCCATTTTTGGCTTCCAGTCCCGTGCCAATGTTGCTGAAATCAATGCGGATTCTGCTACCCTCCACGGTGTGAGAAAGGTGCATCGGCCCCGAATGCACAAGATCTTCGCCATAAGCGATTTTGCGGGCCGCGTACGAGAGCCGTTTGCCCACGTCCAGCTTGTTTTTGGGATGGATGTCGCCCGCCTCGCCGATGTCAATGGCGCAGGCCATACCCGTAATGGGCAGGCCCAAGGTCATGGATTGCGCCTCGCGGAGTTCGGCCCACTCGCTTTCAACCGGTTGCGGGTTGGTGGCCATGAAGTTGGCCAGTTGCACGAATAAGAACGGGAATTCGCCGGTCTGCCAGTGGTTGCGCCAGTCGGCAATCAGGGCCGGGAGCAGTTGGCGGTACTCATAGGCTTGCCCCGCGTTGCTTTCGCCCTGATACCAGATTGCGCCCTTGATGCCATACGGAACCAGCGGCGCAATCATGGCATTGTAGAGCAGCGCGGGGTGGTTGGGCGAACTCTGGTTTTGCCTCGGATTGAGAGGCAGGTCTTTGGCGGCTGCCGACAACTTGTACTGCCACGCCCCGGCCAACGGAATCACTGTCCCGTTGGTTTCCGCCTTCAAATCACCGGCCTTGCCCAGGATGCCGCCCGGCCCGCCGGTATCCTGCACCCGAATGGCGATTACATTGCGCCCCGGCTTCACGAGTTTGCCTTTGACCGTATATTTGCGGGCTACATTGTAGCCATCTGTCGTGCCGACTTGCACACCGTTAAAGTACGTCACGTCGTTGTCGTCAATGGAGTTCAGGTACAGCACCAAGTCTTTGCCCGCGTCTTTTTTCTCAACGGTGATTTCCTTCCGCAGCCACACCAAGCCGTCAGTGTCTTTCAAATCGGTTTCCTGCCAATCGTTGGGCTGGCTCATGGATTGCCAATCGGCGGTTTCCAGCGTTGGCAGCATCCATTTGCCGGTTCCGGCATCGGCCGCGTCCATTTTTTTGAGATATTCGGCATACAGTTTCTCCATTGGCTGGAGCTTGCTTTTTCCAGGCCCGTTGCTGGCCGGAGCCTGCGCTTTCATCTGTTCGTGTTCGCGCAAGTAGTGCGGAAATGCTCGCAGACCTTCCGTACTGACCCACGCCTGCGCCACCGTGCCGCCCCACTCGGCGGAAACCAGCCCGATGGGTACGTTCAGTTTTTGGTTCAGTTCGCGGGCAAAAAAGTAGGCCACCGCCGAGAATGCGGGCGTGTTGTCGGGGTTGGCGGGTTTCCAGCCGCTGGTTTTCACATCGGTGAGGGGCGTGAGGCTGGTGGCATCGGAGATTTCGATCAGGCGGATATTGGGGTTGGCCGAGGCCGCCACGTCCGCATCGTATGTGCCATTGAGCATATTCATGCGCCATTCCATGTTCGATTGGCCGGAGCAGAGCCATACTTCGCCCAGCAGCACATCTTTGAACTGGATTTGGTTTTTGCCGGCAATGGTCAGCGTGTGTGGCCCGCCCGCCGGAGCCGCGTCGAGGTGCAGCATCCACTTGCCGGTGTTGTCAGGCGTGGCGGCGTAGGTTTTGCCCAGCCAAGTGGCAGCGACTTGCTCGCCCGCATCGGCCCAGCCCCAAACGGCGTTTTTCACATTGCGCTGCATCACCATGCCGTCACCAAAAATGGCGGGCAACTTGACGTTGGCAAGAACCGGCTGAACCAGGCAAACGAGCAAAATCACGAATGTTCTTTTCATGGAAACAAAAATCGGGTGGAGGTGGGAAAATCGGTTGCGAAAGGTTTTACGAAGTGAAACAGTATCTTTTGAAAAGCCCAAACCCGCCGGATTTGCCGGAAGCCGATGCGCGATACCGGTCTGACACACAGTGTCTGACCGGTGGTTTTCCGCTTCCCGGTCACTGGCCGCGTTTTTCGGCTTGTCCGCGCATTCCGTCGTTGTAGCAGCGGCGGCAGCGGGCTTCGTAGCTGTCGGTTTCGCCCAGCAGCACTTGCTTCTGCGACGCACTGAGCCGGAACGAGTACGTAGCCACACTGCCGCAAACCGCGCAGATGGCGTGTACTTTGGTCACAAACTCGGCCACGGCCATCAGGGCGGGCATACTGCCAAACGGCCTGCCTTGGAAATCCATGTCCAGCCCGGCGGCAATGACGCGTTTGCCGCTGTTGGCCAGTGTCACGCACACATCGGCAAGGCTGTCGTCGAAGAACTGCGCCTCGTCCACGCCCACCACCTCGCAATCGCCCGTCCACAGGAAAATTTCCTGCGGCGTACTTACGGGCGTGCCGCGCAGGGCATTGTCGTTGTGCGACACCACGTCGAAATCGTGGTAGCGCGTGTCAAGGGCGGGCTTGAAAATCTCCACTTTCTGGCGGGCAATGTTGGCTCGGTTGATGCGCCGGATCAGTTCTTCGGTCTTGCCCGAAAACATGGAGCCGCAAATGACCTCGATCCAGCCGGTGGTGCGCAGGTTTTTGTCGCGGTGGAATTTGCCCAAGTGAGGTTCGACGAACATTCGCGAAAGGTAGGAAAAAACGGACAATAGTTGTTCGGTTCGCCATCGGCGCACGGGAGCCAGCGGGTTTGGCGTTTTTAAAAGATACTATTTTGGGCAGACCGGAACGCAGGTCAGACACTATGTGTCAGACCGGAAACGGGCATCGGCTTTTGGGGAACTGTCGGGTTTGGGCTTTCCGGAAGATACTGTTTTGTACCTGCCGGAGACGTTGCACCGCAACGTCTCTACCGCAATGGCGCACCGGTTGGTTTTTGCCGGGCGGGTTTTCCGTTTACCTTTGCTCTCCAAACCCACCCGTAAAACCCATGAAAAACACCCGACTGATTGTGTTCCTTTGTTTTTCCATTCTCGCGGCGGGAATGGCCCACGCCCAAACCACCAAAAAAATGGCGCAAGCCCCGCAAAAAATGCTCCGGCACATGGTGCTGTTCAAATTCAAGGACGGGGCCACGCCCCAACAGGTGAAATCGCTGGAAGATGCTTTTCGCGGCCTGCGCACCAAGATAAGGGAAGTGAAGGATTTTGAATTCGGCACCAACAACAGCCCCGAAAACCTGAACCAAGGCTTCACGCACTGCTTTGTGGCCACGTTTGCCTCCGAGAAAGACCGCGAAACGTACTTGCCGCACCCGGCGCACAAGGCATTTGTGGAGCAGTATGTGAAGCCCTATATTGACAAGGTGTGCGTGGTTGACTATTGGGCGCGGTAAGCGTTTATCACCGGATTCCAAATCCCGGACAGCCAAACCTGCCACACCTGTGAAGTTTCAAAAACCTCACAGGTGTGGCGGGTTTGGCCTTTTGAAAAGATACTATTTTGCGGCGGGCGGCTGCTGGCCGGGCAGGATGATGGTGAAGATGGCTCCGATACCGAGTCGGCCTTCGGCCTTGATGCTGCCGCCGTGGTTCTCGACCACTTGGCGGCAGATGGAAAGCCCGATGCCCGCGCCTTGGTAATGCGCAACGCCGTGCAACCGCTGGAAAATGGTGAATATCTTTTCGGTGTACTCCTCCTCAAACCCGATGCCGTTGTCTTCAAAGGTGATTTTGTGGTACGTGCGGCTGTTGTCCAATTTCAATTCCTGTTGTTCCTGCGCGTCAATTACCGCCGACCTGATTCGGATCAGGGGCGGCACGTCGGTCTTGGCGAATTTGAGGGAGTTGGACAGCAGGTTTTGGAAAAGCTGGTGGAGTTGCTGGGGCACACCCTCAATTACGGGCAGCAGGTCGTAGTCAATGCGCGAGTCGGTTTCCCCGATTTTAAGTTCATAGTCGCTGATGATGTTTTCCAAGGTGCGGTTCAAGTCCACCTGTTCGTGGGTTTCCGCTTTCCGGGCCATCCGTGAGAAAGTCAGCAGGCTTTCAATGAGCAGTTTCATCCGTCCGGCGGCACTGGTCATGATACCCAGCAGCATTCTGCCATCATCGCCCAGGGTTTCGGCATACTTCTTCTCTATGCGGCTGCCCACGGTTGTGATCTTGCGCAGCGGCTCCTGCAAATCGTGCGAGGCCACGTAGGCAAACTGCTCCAGGTCGGAGTTGGAGCGTTGCAGGCTGCGGTTGGCTTCTTCAAGGGCTTGGGTGCGCTGGGCCACGCGCTGCTCCAGTTCGTCGGTTTGGGCTTTCTGGTCGGCAATGTCGGTGCAGGTGCCAAACCATTTGGCAATTTCGCCTTGGTCGTTGTACATGGGCATGGCCCGCGCCAGAAACCAGTCGTACTGCCCGTCCACCCGGCGGAGGCGGTATTCGATTTCGTACGGCTCGCCGGTGGCCAGCGAATGCCGCCAAACCTGCCAAGTCCGGTCATAATCGTCAGGATGCAAGACTTGCGCCCAGCCAGTGTCCTTGGTCTGTTCATAACTCAGTCCGGTGTATGCATACCATTGCCGATTGAAGAAATCGTGGTAGCCATCCTGTTTTGTAGACCACACAATCTGCGGCATGAAGTCAGTGACAAACGTGAATTCCTGAATTATCTTGTTCAGCTCCTCGTTTTTCTCCCGGATGGCTTCCCGGGCCGCAGTTTCCTCGGTAACATCCAATGCCGTGCCGATGAACCGCACTGGCTGCTGCTGTGCGTCGAAAAAAACCTGGCCTTTGACCCGGATACGGAGCCGCTGCCCGGTGTAGCGATTGATAGTTGAGTACTCAATGTCATATATCCCGTCTGAGCCGGGCTGCATTGCTTTCTGGATGGCTGCCAGCACCCGCTCCCGGTCTTCGGCGACAATGGCGGCCGTGGCCAGTTCGTGCGTGATGGTTTCGCCGACCCGGAATCCAAACAGTTCATACGTTCGGCTGGAATAAACGGTTGTGCCGGTGGCCGGGTCAAAGTCCCAAGTGCCCATCCGGGCCGATTCGAGGGCCATGTTCAGCCGCTGCTCGCTTTCCTCCAGTTTCCGGCGTGCCAGCACTTGGGTGGTCACGTCAGATGCCATGTGCAGGATGCCGTAGATTTCCCGGTCAGGCTCGCGGAGGGCCTTGTAGGTGAAGTCGAAATAAAAAGACCGGAGTTCCCCATCCACCACCAGGTCGGCCCGCTCCTCCTTGCCCTCGTAGGTGATGCCCGTGGCATACACATCGTTGAGCAGTTGGTGAAAAGGCTGGCTTTCCAGTTCGGGCAGGGCTTGGCGCAAGGTTTTGCCAATGGCGGAGGAGCCTTTGCCCCAGATTCTGAGCATGGCTGCATTGGCCGTCTGGATGTTCATTTCCGGCCCTGTCATGATGGCGGTGGCCACCGTGGCTTCGGCTACCAGGTCGTTGAAACGCAGTTCGCTTTCACGGGCATTTTTGCGGTCGCGGACTTGGCCGGTGACCTCATTGGCCACCACCATGACCCCGGTTACGGTACCGCCGGTTTCACGGAACGGGTAATAGACGAAATTGAAATGAACCCGCTCCAGCACGCCGTTCCTCATGAATTCGGTACTGGATTCGGTGGCATGGAAAGGCTCGCCGGTATCCATGACGCGCAACAGCAAGTCCTCGAAGCCCTGCCCGCGCGCCTCCGTCACCACATCAAAAAACGGCCTGCCCAGCAGTTCGCCCACCTGCCTGCCCCAAATCAGGGCTATGGCCTCGTTGGCCAGATCCACCACAAAATCGCTGCCCTTGACAATGGCAATGGCAACCGGGGCCTGCTCGAACAGGGTGCGGGAACGTTTTTCGCTTTCCTCCAACCGTTTCAGTGCCAGTATTTTGCCAGTTGTTTCGGCGCACACCACCAACACGCCATCTACCCCGCCCGGGCCGTCATCCAGCACCGGCGAATAGGTAAACGTCCAGTATGCATCCTCCACCCGCCCATTGCGGTTGATGGGAAGCAGTTGGTCTTCGCGCCAAACAGCCTCGCCGACCGACATCACTTGGTTTAGAAGCGGCCCGATAATGTGCCATATTTCCGCCCAGCCCTCCTTGCCAGGCTGCCCCAGCAAGGCCGGATGCTTGCCGCTGTGCCCCAGCAAAGGACGGTAGGCATCATTATAGAAGCAAGTCAATTCCGATCCCCAAAACACGAACATCGGGAACTTGGAATGGAGAACGGTTTGCAAGGTGGTGCGCAGGTTTTGCGGCCACGTGTCGGGGCTGCCGATGGTGCTTGCCGACCAGTCCGTGGCGCTGATCAGGGAACCCATTTCGCCGCCGCCCTTTAAAAACTGGTGCTGCTGTGACAAAGTGTTTTCTTCCATTTGGAAAAAAGTGGTTTTAAGAGGTAAATATTCTCAAAAATAGGGTGAAAACGGTCTTTTTCAAAGCACGGGAGGGAAATGACAAGCGTAAGGAACTATGCCCGGACAAAACAGTATGTTTCCAAAAGACTAAAGCCTCCAACGGCCTCCCCCAACCCTTTGAAAAACACACGCCCGCCAAGTCCGCGCGGTTTTGAGAAACCGCGTGCCGGTTGTGAGCAACCGACACCACTTACTGAAATAGTATCTTCCCGAAAGGCCAAACCCCCGGTACCGGTTTCACTGCACGCCGCCTGGCGGATGCATCTGGTGCTGGTAGGCGTGCATGAGCGAGTTGTAGAGCATTTCGCCCACCAGCATGGCACCGCGCGGAGTAAAGTGCGTGTAGTCCTTGCCCGCCAGCGCGGGCGTGGCCGCCACCCAACTGGGCATAGAGTTGTGGCCGCCCATGGCGCGGTACAAATCCCAGAAGGCGCAACCGGCACGGAAAGCGGCATTCTGCTGCGCATCGCGGATTTTTTCCACGTTCGGGTAGCTCACGTAGGCATCGCTTTCACGGCGCGACATATCAGACACGCCCACCACCAGCACCGCTGCCTCGGGAGCCGACTGGCGCAGCAGTTGCAGTTGTCGGCAAAACTGGTCTTCGTAAAACTTGTAATCCTCGTGGATGTACGGAACCACATTGACCCCGAACTGCACAATGATGAGCCGCACGTTCAGGGCCTGCATCTGTTGGCGCAGCAGCGGGCGGCTCAACTTGGTAAAATCCACGCCCGAACTGCCCCGGAACGAAAGGTTGTCCACGGCCACGCCCTTGCCGCAATCCAGGGCCACGCCAAACAGTTCGGGGCTGCGGCTGCTGCCAAACGTGAGCTTGAGCTTGCGGAAACCTTCGGGCAGGCGGTATTGGTACAGCCGGGCTTGCGAGCCGGTGTCCATCTTGGTTCGGTACGCGCTGTCCTGGTTGGCTTCGATGGCGAGTTGGAAAGGTGCTTCGCGGTTGCGGTACAATATCCTGACAAACTCGGCCTTCCGGTCAGAGGCGTAGCCCGATGCCGCCGCGCTGTAGCTCACCGAGGCATTCTGCCAGCCTTTGCGGGTATAAGCCGGTTTGCGCACCGTATCGGCCAGGGTGTCGGTGGGTTGCCGGATGCTGTCTTGGGCGGCCACCCGCGCCAGAAACGAATACTTGTACACGCCGCCCATGATGCCGTAACTGTCGGCGTGTTTTTTCTGGTAGCCGTTGCTGTACGCATACAGTTTCAGCCATTCGGGATCGGCGTGCTGCACCAGTGCGGGGCGGTTGCTGAGCTTATCCACGAGCGGAACCAGACCCACGCCGCAACCCCCGAAACGCCGCTGCAACTTGTGCCGCAGGTAGGCCGAAATGCGGTCGCCCTCTATTTGCGAGTCGCCGTAGTGCAGCACCCGGATCAGTTGGCCAGAGGCGGGCAGGTTTTGCAGCGCACCAAAAAACCGGTTCAGCACCGTGGAGTCGTTGGCCGGAAAGCTGATCCGGTACTGCTTGTCCAAGATGGCGGGGGTTTCGGCTTTTTCAAGGATACCTGCCTGTCCGGCAGGCAGGCTATCGCCAACAGCGTTGCTATCGGCAGGCGCAATAGCTCTGGTGTGCTTGGCCGGTGTGAAAACCGAGTCGGGCAGGTTATCCGCAAATTTTGAGGTTATGGCCGTGATGTCGGCGTAGTTCGCCTCCTTTTTCTCAAACAGGCTTTTGAGCGTGAATGATTTAAGGGCAATGTCACGGTTGATGCGGTATTCGGCGGGCAGTATTGTCAGGGCAACCGCCAGCAACACTGCCACGTAGGTCAGCAGCAATAAGGGTCGGGAGGGTTTGATCATGCGGTTGCGAATTCGAGCGGCAAAGATAAAAAAAACATCCGAAGCGGCGGCACGCGGTAGTAGCACACGCTTTAGCTTGTGCCAAAACCGCAGGTTTGGCGTTTTTGAAAGATACTATTTTACCTCACCCCCGGCCCCTCTCCTGCTGAGAGGGGAGCAAAAGGGAGCCTCTGCTCCCCTCCCTTGCGGGGAAGGTGGGGGTATGCTACGGCTTGCGGCTGGCAATAAAGGCGGCTCCCATCAAAGCGACCATGAGCAGGATGCCGGATATTTCAAAGGGCAGCAGGAAATCGGTCATCAGTCCCGCGCCGATGGCCGGGATGGACGAAGGCTGGCTTCCTGCGCCTTGCGGCAAGACCGACAGATTGGCTTTTAAAAACAGGGTCAGGAAAACGGCGAAAAGCCCGCCCGCCGCCAAAATGCCCGCCACTCGGTTTACGCGCCCCGATACGGGCGGCCCGGCGGCCTGCCGGTTGGTGAGCATGATGCCGAAAATAAGCAGCACCAGCACACCGCCCACGTAAACCATGATCTGGGCCACGGCCAAAAAATCGGCACCGGCGAGCACATACAGCCCGGCAAGGCCCAGAAACGTGAACAGCAGCGCGAAAGCCGAATACAACACCTGCCGCACCCACAGCAGAGCCACGGCGGAAAGCACGGTGAGGGCGGCAAAAATACAGAAAGCGAGTGTCAAAACGGCTGGATGGTAAAATGGATTGTTGTCGGGAAGTTCGGCGCGGCAAACCCCGGAAGTTTATGGTTTCCGACTCTGCCCGCCACGGTTGTTCACGCCGGATTGTCTTGCCCGGCCACCGGTTTCATCACCGGCTTTTTCATGGCTGGCTTGGCGGGCAATGCGGGGGTTTCGGCTTTTGCAAGGATACTATTTTGGGCGGTGTCGTTTTGCGTTTCAGCAGCCGGATTGCCGGTTCCGGCAGTTTGCCCGTTTGCCTTTGCCTGTTGTTTGGCTGCTTGGAATTCGTCGTACACTTGGCGTTTCTCTTCGGCTTGCTGCGGCGAAATATCCGAGAAATGGTAGTTCATGGCGGCCACGTTGAACTCGCTGAAATCGTAGGTTTTGGTCATGGTCAGGCATTCGGTGGGGCATACGGTGGTGCAAAGCCCGCAGAAACAGCATTTTGCCATGTCAATGTCGAACTTTGCGGCATACAGCCTGACCGAATGCCCGTCGGAAGTCTTGCGGATTTCCTCCGGCGACCTGACCGCTTCAATCTCAATGCAATTCACGGGGCATACCTCGGCGCATTTGTCGCACACAATGCAGTCGTCCACCTCGTTGTGCAGCCGGTAGCGGCCATTGTCGGGCACGGGCAGGGCTTCGTACGGGTATTTCAGGGTCACGATTCCGGTTTCCTGGGCAAAATAGTTTTCGTCGGCAATGCCAATTGGGGTGCGGCTTTTGCGGGCATCAATCAAGTGCCGCAGTGAAAGCCTCAAGCCCTGCCACAAGGAGGTTATGCCTTCGGCTATGTCCTTAAAATAGGTTTTCATGGTTTCGCAAAGATAAATGCCGCCCGTGCCTCTGTGCCGTATGCGGGGCGCAACACGGTACTTAAACAAAGGTCGGCGGTTTTTTGGTTCTTCGGGAGCCAATCCGGCAGAAAATGCAAAAAAAACACCCGGACGCGTTGGCATCCGGGTGTTTTTCAAGTGTTTGGCAATCCGCTTAGTAGGCGTACTGGTAATTCTTGAGTTTGTCTTTCAAATCCTTGCGGGCAATGTGGATGCGGTTTTTCACCGTTCCAATGGGGATCTGAAGTTTTTGGGCGATTTCGTGGTATTTGAAGCCCCGGAAATACATGACAAAAGGCATCCGGTACACCTCGTCCAAGCCATCGAGTGCCTGGTTTATGTCGTCCATGGCAAAAGTGGAGTAGGCCAGGTTGCTGGTTGTGGTCGAGGCCGAGTTAATGTAGTGCAGGTTGGCGGTACTGTCAATGAAAGTGTTTCGGCGCACCACCCGCTGGTAATTGGTGATGAACGTGTTTTTCATGATCGTGTACAGCCACGCTTTCAGGTTGGTGCCTTCCGCAAACTTTTCGCGGTTAATGTATGCCTTCATCAACGTTTCCTGTAGCAGGTCGTTGGCATCTTCGGCATCTTTGGTGAGGCGCATGGCGAAAGGCTTGAGGGCCTTAGACACCTTGTTAATTGTGCAAGAGAACTCTAACGCAGTCATAGGGCATTGAGTTTAGGATGGAAAATTGTTTTTGTTTTTGAACCTAACAAATATAGGAAACAAGTAGCCGAACAAGCAAATTTTTGTTTAACTTTTTTAATCAGATGTTAAACAAAACGAAGGGTGGGTTTGTCCTGAGACATTCTTGATTATGGCTGCTGCAACAGAATAGTGCTATCTCTCAAGAATCCTACGGCTACAGAAAGAGACCAATCCCGCAATTATCTAAAGGAAAGCAGTTTTTTCGCGTATGGAAAAACCGTGTTTTTTTAGGACGACCCATGCTTGGCTTCGCATTCGTTGCACATGGTATGTTCGCAAACCAACCTTTGGACGCAAACACTCGGAGCCGGATTGCCACGACCCGGCAGCGCCCAACTTCAATCGTAATCGGATAAAAGCGGTCTGCACCGGCTGGTTTTCGCTCAAATGGTACGCACCTGCTTGCGGTGGTTTGCCTGTCGCAACTCCTGAGAAGCACCAAGGGCACGGATTTTTGGTTGTTACGCCAATGTTACGTGACCGGGTGATGATTAGCGTTTGCGGCAAGAAGGCAGGCAAGGGTTCGGAAGGAAAATTCGATTTTCCTGAATGATTGGCGCGTTGCGTGCCAACGGCTTAACCTGCGGCTCACATTGCCGCGTGAGCCATATTCCTCCAATGGCATAAGTCCGCGGCCGTCCGTGGGCAGCAGAATGCGCAAAATCCTTACGGGGCGGAGGCCGGGCCAAGGAACTTAGCGGAATGCCATCCGGTAAGCCGTACTTTTGTACGGTAAGTGGTTCCTATCCTACAGTTCCATCAGCCTATCATCATGCCGCTCACTTCCCTGCACCGCCTCTCGCTGCGCACCAAACTTCTATTCAGCTATCTGTTTTTCCTGCTGTTGCTGATAGTGGTGGCATGGGTGAGCCTGTTTTTTTACCAGCGTCAGCGGGGCGTATCGGCGGCGGTTGGCCAAATCAATCATTTGCAACGCCTGTTTCTGCAAGCCAGCCGCGCTGAAAAGCACATATACGCCTACGAACTCACCGACACCACCCTGTACGCCACCGGCCAATGCCGCGCCCTGCACAATCACCGCCAGTTCATGGCACGGTTGCGTATCCAGATCCACCTGCTGTACCGCTCGCCTGAAGCCGCGCAACTGGAACTGAACACGCCCTTGGCCTCACTCTCAACTCTTTGCAACCGCTATAATCGTGTTTTTGCGGCCACCATCCGGTTATCGCAACGGCGGGGTTTTAAGGACTACGGTGAGGAGGGCCGGATGCGCCTCTACGCCCACGCCTTGGAAACCCCCGGCCTGCCGCTGTCGCGGGAGGATTTGCTCATGCTGCGCCGTTTGGAAAAGGACTATATTATTCGCCGGGATACCTCATACGCGTTCCGGTTCTTCACGCTGCTCGATTCCGTGCGCCACAACCACCGGGCACACCCGCAAGCCAGCAAACTGCTCGCCTTGTACGGGGTAAGTTTCCGGCAGTTGGTGCGCACCGATGCGCAACTGGGCCTGACCGGCTATACCGGCAGCCGGGGCGAAGCCTTCCGGAACAGCGGGCAGATTGAACGCCAACTGGCGCATCTGCTGGCCGCCGCCGAAAACGGGGCGGCGGCGGCGCAGGCTGGTATGCAAAATACGCTGCTGCTGGTCGTGACCACCGCCTTGGTCATTTGTTTGGGTCTGAGTTTCGGATTCGCCCATCTCATCACCCGTCCGATAAACCAACTTACGCACCACGTGGATGCCATTGCCGCCCACCGGTTCACCTCCATCTCCGCACCCATTCAGGTACTGTCGGCTGACGAAGTGGGAACTCTCACGGCGCACATCAACCATATGCTCGGCCAGATTCAAGATTATGTGGCTCAGGAACAGGCTGGTTCCGAATTGTTAATGCAACAGAATACGGAATTGCAGGGGATAAACCAGCGGCTGGCGGACTCCGAGAGCCAGTTGCGCCAAATCAACACGGTAAAGGATCGGTTTTTTGCCATCATCTCGCACGACTTGCGCGGGCCGCTGATTTCAATGCTCAACTTTATGCAAACCTTTGAAGAAGATGCCGATTTGTTTTCGCCCGCCGAACTCAAACTGATGACTTCGCGCAGTTCGGCCTCGGTACGGCAGATGCTGGAACTGCTCGACAACCTGCTGGCGTGGGCGTTGTCGCACATTGACCATATCCGTTACGTGGCCGCACCCGTACGGCTTTCGGAGTTGGTGCGCAAAAACGGCGAGCTGCTGAGTGCGACCATGGCGCAGAAGCAATTGCGCCTCGTGCTGCCGTGGACTGGAAAAGCGGTGAGCGGCGAACCGCCCGAATGCGTGCTTTGGGCCGATAACAATATGGTGGATTTCATCCTGCGCAACCTGCTTTCCAACGCCATCAAGTTCTCGCATCCCGGCGATGTGGTGCGGCTGGCCGTCCGCACCACCGGTGACTGGGTAGAGATTACCGTTACCGATACCGGCGTGGGCATGAGCGAACAGGCTTTGGCGGCCGCTTTCTCTTCCCAAAACCCGACCAGCACCATCGGTACGCAGCACGAAAAAGGTACCGGACTTGGCTTGATTACCTGCCATGAATTTGCGAAGCGGCACAACGGCCAACTGTACGCCCGCAGCCGGATAGGCCACGGCACTTCCGTAACGGTGCGGCTTCCGCTGCACCACAAAGATTGCCGCGTGCCCGAAGCCGCTGCTCACCTTCAACCAGCCTGAAAACAATCTGTTGGCTTGGATAAAGGTGACGGTTTTCCAACAATAAAACCGTCCGTTCGATTATCCTTAATCGAACGTTGTTGAAATAGTATCTTTCCAAAGGCTCAAACCCGCCGTGCCTAATGCTGTTCCTCTCGGGCGAGCAACCCCAGATAAACATCTGCACCCTCACACTTTGCGACTCAGATGGACGCTGTAGTCGGTCATGGAAGCTTCATAAGGCTGGTGCATCAGCGGGGAGGTCAGCAGGAAGTCGGCGGTGCTGCGGTTGCAGGCCATGGGTATGTTCCAGACGGCAACCAGCCGCAGCAAAGCCTTGATGTCAGGGTCGTGGGGCAGGGCTTCCATCGGATCCCAGAAAAAAATCACGCAGTCTATTTTTTCCTCGGCCACCATCGAGCCTATCTGCTGGTCGCCGCCCAGCGGGCCGCTGAGCAGTTTGGTCACGGGCATTTGCAGCGATTCCTCAATCAGCCGCCCGGTGGTGCCGGTGGCAAACAATGTGTGTTCGGCCAATACGCCCCGGTTATAATACGCCCATTCAATGAGTTCGGCCTTCTTGTGGTCATGCGCAATCATGGCGATGCGCTTGCGGGCGTTGAGTTTGCGGGTGGTTTGCATGGCGGGTCGGGAAAATTGGTTGCTGAATATTGGCAAATAACTGGAACGCAATGGTTTGGTCTTGGAAAATGCCCGGTTTTAGCGTTGGTCGGTGCAAATCGCTAACTTGCAGCACCAAAGCCCCAACCTCTCTATGCCCTTCTCCCTGCCAGCCATTTTGCGGCCGCATATCCTCACACTTGCGCCCTACACCTCCGCGCGCGACGAGTATGAGGGCATCGCCGATGTTTTTCTGGATGCCAACGAAAACCCCTTCGGCTCGGTGACCAGGCAGCCATTCAACCGCTATCCCGATCCGCACCAAACGGCCCTGAAACAGCGCATCGGAACCATAAAAAATGTGCAACCCAACCGGATATTCCTCGGAAACGGCAGCGACGAGGCGATTGACCTGCTGATCCGGGCCACGTGCACACCCCGCGAGAGCGAAATCATCCTGTTGCCGCCCACATATGGCATGTACGAGGTCAGCGCGGCCATCAACGACGTGCCCACGGTGCGCGTGCCACTCACGCCCGACTTCCAGATAGACCTTCCGGCGGTTGAGGCGGCGGTTGCCAGCCATCCGCAAGCGAAACTGCTGTTCTTATGTTCGCCCAACAATCCGTCGGGTAATCTACTGAATGCCAGCCACATTCACCAACTGATCCGGTCATTTCCGGGCATTGTCGTCGTGGATGAAGCCTACATTGATTTTGCCGGCCAGCCATCGTTTATCACGCACTTGGAAAACTATCCGAACTTAGTGGTGTTGCAGACCTTTTCCAAGATTTGGGGTTTGGCAAGCTTGCGGCTGGGCATGGCTTTCGCATCGCCGGAAATCATCAATGTCCTGAACAGGATAAAGCCGCCCTACAATATCAGCGGACTGACGCAGGAAACCGTGTTGGAAGGCTTGCAGGATACGGACTGGAAGGATGCGATGGTGGGGAGCCTGCTCGTGCGCAGGCAGGAATTGGCCGGATTACTGGAAACCGTGCCGATTGTGGAAAAAATTTATCCGTCTGATGCCAACTTTTTGCTGGTCAGGATGCAGGATGCCAAGCAAACTTACCGCCAACTGGTGGAGCGGCAAATCATAGTCCGCGACCGGTCTGGTGTGAAACTGTGCGAAAACTGCCTGCGCATGACGGTGGGCACTTCTGAAGAAAATATCCGGCTTACGGAAGCATTGAAATCATTCGGTTTTGCGGCATTGTAAGGAAAGTACCGGAAATGCCCGAAATGATTGGCAACTATTTGGGAAGTTTGTGCGTAAAAGTTACTCACAAAAACCAATAAACATGAAAAAATCATTTTTTACACTGTTACTTGTCCTGAGTTTTTCAAGTGTGAATGCCCAGCAGAAACAATGGGCCATTGGCCTGAGGCTTGGCGAACCTACCGGCCTCAGCGTGAAAAAGTATTTCGGCAAATCGCACGCCTTGGATTTGTCGCTGGGCGGCTGGGGCTACGTGTACGGTGGCCAGAACCGTGCCTACCGCGACGGTTACCGCAGCGGCGGCGTTGTACTGATGGGCAACTATTTGTGGCAGAAGCCAATTAAAAATGCCAAGGGCTTGCAGTGGTATTACGGCTTGGGCGGGCAGTTGAGTTCCACGCGGTATTATTATGACTACGACTGGGACAAACGCGGAAACATCAATTACAATTATGACGGCGCGTACCGCAACAACGTGGCACTCGGCCTCACCGTGCCGATTGGCTTGGAGTGGTTCATCCCCAACAGTCCCATTTCGCTTTTCGGCGATGTGACCGGCTACGTGGAACTGTTTCCGGCTCCGTTCTGGATCAATTTGCAGGGCGGCCTTGGCGGACGGTTCAATTTCTGACCGCCCGGCTGCTAAAAGTTGCCAAAGCCCGGAGGTTTTCAAAACCTCCGGGCTTTGTGTTTCAGAATAGTATGTTTCAAAAAGGCAAAACCTGCGGTTTTGGCACAAGCTAAAGCGTGTGCTACTGCCGCCCACCCGCCACCACTTCGGTCATCTGCTCCACATCCAAGTAGCTTTGCGCCAGCATGAGCAGCGTTTCGGGCGTTGTTTGCAGCACGTTTTCCACGTAGCGGTCATAAAACCCGTAATCAAGCCCGTCGAAATGGATGGTTTTGAAGTGGTCGGCCAATGAAAACGGCGTGGTCACCGAACCGGCAAACGAACCGAGCAAGTAGCTTTTCACGGTTTCAAGTTCGGTGGGCGGCACGGGTTCGGTTTGGAGGATGCGGATTTCCTTGCGGATTTCGTCCAGAGTCTGGCCGGTGAATTCCTTTTTCACATCCGTGCCCACCGCCCAAAATCCTTCGTGCCGGAACGTGCCCAGCGATGAGTGGATGCCGTACGTGAAGCCCTTGTCTTCGCGGATGTTTTTCATCAGGCGCGAGCCGAAATAGCCGCCCAGGATTTCGTTCAGCGTTGAAAGTGCGAAATAATCCGCGCTGCGCCGCGTAACCGGCTGTCCGTCGGGTTGCAGCAGCCGCTTGCCAAACCGGATGGACGATTGCAGGCTGTCGGTTTTCTCAATCGTTTCCGATGCGGGGCCGTTGGTTTGCACCTTGATTTCGGTATCCGAAATAGTATCTTTTGAAACAACGAAACCCGCCAAGTGCCGCTCCACGAGTTGCAGCGTTTCATCCGTGATTTGTCCGGCCAAAATCGCGTCGAAAGGCTGGTGCAGCATATTGGACTGGAAGTAAGCCACCAACGCCTCGCGGTATACCAGCGCGATATCCGGCTCCCGGAGGTGTTTGGCGTACGGGTGGTTTTCGCCAAAAATCAGTTCGCGAAAGCGGTTTTGCGCCAGAAAAGCGGTTTTCTGCGCGTTCACCTGCAAATTCTGCCCAGTGATTTTCTTCAGGTTTTCGAGTTCCCTTCCCGGAAACACGGGTTCGGTCAGCAGTTCTTCCAGCAGCGGCAGCAGCCGGGGCAGGTGTTTGGTGATGGTGTACACCGTGAGCGTGATGCGTTCGGCCCCGTGCGACAATTCCATGAACGAACCGAACTGGCTGATGTACTCGTTGATTTCCGCCGCCGACCGCCGCCGCGTGCCTTCATTCAGCATTTTGGCCGTGAAGTGCGCAATGCCGCGTTGCGGCTCATGCCACGTGCCCGCCTTAAACAAGTATTCGAGCCGGATGGCGGGCTGCTGGCCGGCATCGAGCCAGTGCAATTGCACGCCGTTGGCGAGGGTTCGGCTGTGTGCCTGCGCAACGGAAACTTTCTTGATGGACTGGAAACCGGGGGCTTGCGTTCTGTCGAGCATGGATTGGATGTTGGGTGGCCGCAAAAACACAGCGTCGGCAAAGCCTTTGCCTTACCGACGCTGTGTTGAAAATGGCATGGACTGAAAATCATGTTTGAAAAATCCCGGCATCTCGTGAAGACACGCGCCACGGATGCCCGGCACGCATCCCAGAATGGTTTTTTGCCTTGGACTGCCAACCGTGGACTGAAATAGTATGCCTGGGAAAGCCCAAACCTGTCGCCGGTTTTATTGCGGGTTGCGGACGGGCTTTTTCTGGTCGTCGTTGGCATCGGATTCGCCAAAGTCGAAGTGCAGCGTGAAGCGCAGGGTTTCGGCCAGCGGGCTTTGCGTTTGCGTCGGAATCATGTAAGCCGCATCCAAGCCGAGCGATGAGAACCGGAAACCGGCACCCACCGTGAAGTATTGGCGGAAACCTTTGTCGCGGCTTTCGCGGAAGTAGCCGCCGCGCATGGCAAACACGTTGTTGTACCAGTATTCCAGGCCCGCCGACCATACGAATTCCTTCATTTCCTCGCTGAGACCGTCTGGCGCATCGGCAAACGAACCGAAAATGCCCGAAAGCAACGGTTTGTTGGGCGGCGGCACGTTGTTGGCTTGCGGTGTGGGAACCATAAGTTTGTTTACATCGGCGGCAAACGTCAGTTTGTTGTACGGGTCAATGTTGTAGGTCAGTGCCGAGCCGAGCCGCAGGTTGGAGGCAATGAATTCGCGCTGGCTGTTGGTGGAATACGAGATTTTGGGGCCCAGGTTTGAAATGTTCGCGCCCAAGGCCAGGTTAAAATCGCGGCCGCCCAGGTTCAAATCGCGCTTGTAGTACAAGGCAATGTCGCCGGCTACGGTCACACCCGGCCTGCTTTGTCCGCCCGATCCGCCCGCCAAATCAATGTTGCCCGACAGGTTGGAGTAAATCAGCCGCAGCGTGACGCTGCCGCTCAGGTGGTCGGAGAATTTCTGGGCGAAAGACGGAGCCAGCGCAAACTCGCGCGGCCTGAAATCGCGGATGTCGCCGCCCGATTCGTCAGTAAAATTGATGTCGCCCAAGTTGGAGTACTGCAAGCCCATGCCGATGGCTTGGTTCTTGTTTATCTGGTAGTAGCCGCTCAGGTAGCCAAACCACATATCGTTGATGTTCAACGCCTTGAACCACGGCGTGTAGCTGAGCGAGGCTCCGAACTTCTTTTCGGCAAACACCAGTTTGGCGGGGTTCCAGTAGGTGGCATTCGCATCGGCGGAGGTTGCCACGCCCACATCGCCCATGCCCGCCGCCCGTGCATCAGGCGTGATATTCAGGAACGGGACGGCGGAAGTGACCGGTCGTGACCGCTGCCCGC
Organism: Sphingobacteriales bacterium; assembly: GCA_043789005.1. Taxonomy (GTDB): domain Bacteria; phylum Bacteroidota; class Bacteroidia; order Cytophagales; family 172606-1; genus Xanthocytophaga. Next base: position 7,928 of record JAYWIH010000005.1, on the reverse strand, counting down.
TTGCCGCGCCCATGCCTACCAACCAGGCGGCCATGACCACGCCAACCATGTATTTCGGATACCTTTGCTTCATAAAACATTGCTTCATGGAAAATTGCTTGAAAATTTGCGTAAAGATGTAAAGAATAGTGGGAAAAGCTTGCGACCGCCGGGCGGATTACGCAGAAAGGCGCACCGGGTTTTTCCGGCTGCCAGCCCTGTTGGAATGCACCGGAATGTTGTCTTGGCCTTGCCGCTCACCGGAACACCACCATTTTCCGAGCCTCCGTGGCCGTGGCAGCCATACAACGCACCGTGATTTGGTAAAAGTATATCCCGGCGGGCAATTTGTTGGCCGCTTCCCAACGGATTCCGTCCACTTGCGGCGGGCTGGCCGCAATGTTTTGGCTCAAGGCATCAACCAACTGGCCATTGCCCGCATAGATTTTTATCTCCACCGCCAAATCCTCGCCCGGCCGGTTGTGTCCGAACCGGAAACTGGTGGCCGCACCCACCGGATTCGGGTAGTTGCCCAAGTTCCAGATGCGGAAACCTTCGGCCACCACTGTGAAATCCAACGCGGCATCGGCGGCGTTGTTGTGCGTGTCCCAAGCGGTCAGCGTCAGGCGGTGCTTGCCCGGTGTAAGGTTTTGCAGCGGGTAGCGCACTTCGCCACGCTGGCAAGTGCCAGCCAACGCCGTGAAATAGTCGTTTAGGACAATCTCCACCGAGTCGTCGAGTACGGCCTTCAGTTCATGCCCGATGCCGGTTTGGCTGATGTTTATGCCATTGTCGTCGGTCAGGTGCGCCAGCAGCAGCGGGCTGGGGCCGGTTTGGCCGCCATCCGTAAAAGTGGTGTCGTCCATGAACAACCGGATGCGGGGCGGCTGGTTGTCGGCAATGGCCGCCGGGTTGCTGTCGCCCACCCGTATTTCCCGGTATCCGGCCGCGTCCTGTTTGGCATCGGTGCGCTGCGCATACAAGCTTATTTGGCCCGTACCCACTGCATAATCAATGTCTTTGGGAACCACGAAACTGACCCGGAACCGTCCGTTGCGCACGGGGGTTTGGCCCTTGAAAAAGATACTATTCTGGTCGCTGAAAACCATCCGCGCACTTTCGGTGCCGAGCGTGGTGCGGCGGCCCGGCTTGTCGAAAACGGTGGCTTGCAGCGTACCGTCAAAGTCTCCAGCCAGGTTTCCGGTTGCCCCGCGTATCTCGCCTTCCAGCGTCACCAAATCCAGAGCCTTTAGCGTATCTTGTTGGTTTTCAATGTCTTTTCCGTTGATTTTGGCAATCGTCGCTTGCAAACCGGGGTAGGCCAGCCGCATGGAAGCATCGCCGAGCAGCGCGAAATTGCGGTTGATGCTGCCGCTCAGGCTGTTGTTTTTGGTGGCCTTCATCACATCGCCGAGGCGCGGCATTTCACCGTTCACCGGCTTGAACACGGCGTTGTAGAAGGCGGTGTTCACGGCAAAATTGCTGCTCGAAAACACGGGCCGCGTGGTGGTGATCAGGGCAATGGCTCCGCCGTCTGGCTTGAGAAAAGCCACTTCCGCACCCGACACCGATTCCGGGTCGTCGTAGCGGCCAAACTCGCAGGTGGCCGTGACCATGAGCGGCAGCCGGTGGGGGTTGCGCCAGCGGCCGAGCAAATCCACGGACAATATTTGCTCTTGTGCCCAGCCGATTTCGCTGCCGTGCCCGGTGTAATTCAGGATCAGGGAGCCGCGTTCCACAGCTTCGGTGATGGCTTTTTCCGCCCCCGGCGATTTTTGTCCGTTGGCAAATGAAATTTGCGGAAAAGCGTCCAGAAAAATTTTGCGGGTCAGGTAGGTTTTGTGCGTGTTTTCCACGCCGTTCGCCAGTTGGTCCGCATCCGATTGGTGCGTATTTCCGTCGCCATCATCGGCCACGAACGTAATCCGCTGCCGCCAATCGCCCAGTGTTTCGGGGTTCTGGGCGTAGCGGATCAGTTTGTCTACCGCATTGTCGGCTTCCTGCGGCGTTTTTACGGGCAACCGGCCAATGGCGATTTCCTGGGTGTGGTCGCCAGCGGAAGATTCGGCCCACTCACCTTCATTCTCGTCCATGAAACCGAAATAATCGTCGGACGAGTGGCTGAAAATCGGGTGCAGTGACTGGTACGATTCATAAACCGGCACAAAATTGGTGTTGGCGAGGCGGTTTTTGTAATCATACGAGGCATCGCCGAACAGTGTGACATATTGCAAGCCATTGCTTTTGCGGTACAGGAACCGGATGAAGTCGCGGATGGCGGTGAGGTCGGGCTTGCCCGAGGCAAACTCGTTGTAAACCTGGTCGGTGGTGGCTATTGCCACGCGAAGGCCGTCGTGGGTGCGGCGCAAATCTGCCAGCCGTTGGGCTTGCGGCAAAAAAAGCGGGTGCGTGACAATGAGCAATTGCGGTGCGGCCATGCCGTGCAGGTTTTGGTTGGCAACCCGCCGGATCACAGCGGGTTTCAGCAATTCCGCTTGCGGCCTGAAAACCACAAATTCACGCCACCCGCCACCTTCCGCTTGAAAATGCAATTCAGAATTCAGAATTCTGAATTCTGAATTGAGGGGAAATAGTATGTTTGAAATGTCCCAAACCCGGCTGTCGCTGCCAGCATCCCGGATGGCATAACGCACGTTTCCCGGCGCGAAACTTTCAACACTGCGGAAAACGGTTTGGCTGCCGTACAGTTTCAGTTCGCGGACGCACTGCACGCCAAGCCAATTCAGATAACCGCTGCCGCCTCCGCGCTGATGCGCCACCGAAACTGCCAAGGGCGAGCCGCCGGGCGTGAAACCGAAATTACGCGTGTCCGTTGTTCCTTTCAAATCATACGTGCCCGCCGAGATGGCCGCCAACTGCACCGAACCAACGGGTTGGCCGGAGATTTTAAGGCTGAAACTGCTGTTGCCCAACGATTGCGCCATCACCGACACGCCCACGCGGGCAGGCTGGCCCGTAATGCCCGGCACGTCAAAAGAAATGGTGCGTTCGGTGACGGCCTCAAACTTTTCGCCGTACCATTCGCGCCCCGATTGCAGCACGTTGGATAGTTCCTTTTCGTGGAAAACATAGTCGTCAAACGTGCGGATTTCGCGGGTGGCGGCCGTGGGCGACGGCTGGTTTTGGATTCGTTTACCCGGCAAACCGCTGGTGGTCAGGAAGTAATATGCCGTATCGGTGTACAGGTTGGTCTGGTGCGAAAACTGTTTGGAGACCGAATCATAGCGGATCACGTGCGGGTTTTGGGCGTAAAACAGCACATGATCCGACGCGTCGAAGCGTCCGTCGGTTTCGCCTTCCACCAAGATACTATTTTCCACCAGGTCATCGGGGCGCGGGGCGGCGTTGGGCTGGGGCAGCATTGCGCCGCCGTTGCCAAACAGCCGGATCGTGCGCGGATCAATGGCAGAAATATTGATGCCCGCCCGCTGCAAGTCGGTTGCGTTCAGTTTGTGGATGCCCGGTTGGACGATGCCGATTTTGTACCAAATGCCAGTGGCCAAAACCGAATTCTGGGCGTGTGCCGGGCAGGTGAACAATTGCGCCAACGCGCAAATGAGCAACTGAACTGGCGCGAGGTTCCTACCTCGTGCCAGCCATGCAGGCAGATTCCCATCTGCCGGGGCTGCAAACCCGGCACCGCCGCCGAGATGGGAATCTCGGAACATGGGCGGCACGGGATAAGAATCCCGCGCCAGGCCAAATTGCCGCACCAAACCTGCGGCGCAAAATAGTATCCCCGGAAAAGGCCAAACCCCACCCGCAGCACCGGAACCGTGTTCGGCAATCCGATTTCCGAAGTCGGAATACATTTTATGCCATGGCATGGAGCGAATACGCGTAGGTTTCCATAATCAGGTTGGCGAGCAGTTTCTTGCAGGCGTTTTCCACGATTTCGCGGGCGGCGGGTTCGCTGGCCGCTTCAAATTCGAGCGTGATGTGCCGCCCGATGCGCATGTTTTCCATGCCGTGCACGCCCAGGTTTTTCAGGCCCAGCATCACGGCTTTCCCCTGCGGGTCAAGGATTTCCTTTTGGGGCATTACGTCTATTTGCGCGGTAAATTGCATGGGTTGGGGATTTTTAAAGATGGGATTCTGGAAGTTTATGCCCGGAGAAAGGTTGTGTGCGGGCAGATTAATGCCGCCTTTTTTCACGGGAACGATTGTTTTTTCGTTCAAAGATAAAACTTCGTATTTTACATCTGGAAATAGTATCCGGAAAATGTTCAAAACCCGCCTTTCCGTTGGTAGAAAATAAATCGGTTTCCTTTCACTCCTTGACAATACCATGCTCATTTTTGTACGGAAAGTTCATTTCTGCCTTCTGTTAGCCATTATTTCTTGTGCGCAAACCTCTGAAAACAAGGCACTTGTGCCCGACAACAGTGCCATGGCGGCCTTGGAGGCCGCCCTCATGGAACTGGATGCCGATTCGGCGATGCGCTACGGAAACTTGGCGGTATCCATCAGGAACGTGAAAACCGGCCAAGCCTTGCTGGAACACAACACGCGCAAGGCGATGGTGATTGCCTCGAACATGAAACTCGTGACCACGCTGACCGCCTTGGAAATACTGGGCGAAAGTTTCCGGTTCAAGACCGGCTTGCAACACGACGGCGCGTTGCAAGCCGACGGCACACTCAACGGCAATATATACATCAAGGGCGGCGGCGACCCCACGCTGGGCAGCGACCGAACCGAAGGCTCGCTGGACACGGACAAGCTGCTGGAACTGTGGACGGCCAAAATCAGGGCGGCGGGCATCCGGCGCATCACCGGCAACGTGATTGCCGACGACGGGGTTTTCAACGCTAACGTGATTCCCAATGGCTGGACTTGGGGCGACATTGGCAATTACTACGGTGCGGCGGCTTTCGGGCTGAACATCAACGACAATGCGTACAAGGTGTACCTGCAACCAGGCAGTTCACTCGGCGGCTCGACCCGCCTGCTGCGCACCGAACCGGTCATGCGCGACGTGGTTTTTGCCAATGAAGTCACCACCGGCCCCGTGGGTTCCGGCGACCAGTCGTATATATACGGTGCGCCCTACACCTACCAGCGCACCATGCAGGGCACTATTCCGCTCGGTTCCAAGCCGTTTGTGGTGCGCGGCTCCCTGCCCGATCCGCCGTTATTCACGGCACAGCAACTGCGCGAAACCCTGCAAAAAAACGGCGTGGTGGTGGGCGGATCGGCCACTTGCGTGCGGCTGTTGCGGAGCCAGAACAAACCCGGATCCACGGCCCGCATCACCTTTTACACGCATTTGTCGCCCCCGCTGCGCGAGATCGTGAAGCAGACCAACCTCCGCAGCATGAACCTGTATGCCGAGGCAATGCTGAAAATGGTGGGCATCAGCCAGGCAAACGTGAGCACCACCGCCCAAAGTGCCGAAGCAGTGGCGGGTTTTTGGGAACGCAAAGGCTTGGAGATGGCGGGCTTTTTCATGCGCGATGGCAGCGGACTTTCGCGCTCCAATGCCATGACGGTCAACTCAATGACCAACCTGCTTGCGTTTGCCGCCAAACGCGCGTATTTCGATGGCTTCTACCAGTCGTTTCCGGTGGCGGGCGTTTCGGGAACTATGAAAGGCATGGGGTCGGGCACGGCGGCAGAGGGAAACCTGCGCGCCAAAACCGGCACGCTGGATCGGATGAGCAGCTATTCGGGCTACTTCAAAACCCAAACCGGCGAACTGATGGCGTTTGCGTTCATCATCAATGACTACTCAGGCAGGGAAAAGAATTTCAGGCCGAAGGCGGAGAAAATCTTGGTTCTGCTGCCCAAGTTGTAGCCCCCAGCCCCAAATGGGAGAAAAAAAGGCAACTGGCGCGGGATTCCTATCCCGTGCCGCCCATGTTCCGAGATTCCTATCTCGGAACACGGGCGAATTTTCGGCTTCGGCAGATAGGAATCTGCCCTTATGGGCGGCACGAGGTAGGAACCTCGCGCCAGTGACGGAAAATAGTATCTTTCGGAAACCCCAAACCTGTCTTTTTTCTCAAAAGCCGATGTGTGATTCCGGTCTGACACACAGTGTCTGACCTGTGTTCGCAATTAAAAGTCCCCTCCTTCGGAGGGGATTTGGGGGAGGCCGTTTCATTGCCGAACCAATATTCCCAGAATCAAGAAAAAAGCGTTCAGCCCGGTGGCGGTGAGCCAGTTGAGGCGCATGGTGGGGCGGAAAGTGGCGGCTTGTTCGTTTTTCCAGACTTTGGCAAACCAAACCAGAAAATGCACCAGACCGGGCAGCATACACAACACAAACCACACAAAATGCCAGCCCGAATAATAGTGGCTGAAAAAAAGCCAGAAACCGGCGGCCGAAAACTGGAACGCCACGGCGGCAAACACAAATGTGCCCCTGATGCCCAGCATCCGGCTCAGCGTATGGTCGCCCCGGCGGGCATCTTCGGCGTGCTGGTACACTTGCGTCATCGGGTACGATCCGCCCAGAAACAGCGTGGACAGCAATGCGGCAAACAGCACCGAATCTTTGAGCACCATCATTTCGCTGATGGTCAGGCTGTTAATGGCTTGGTAGGTAATCAGGAAAGTGAATGCGCCTTGGAAAAAGCTGGCGATGAGCCAGCTCAGCACCGCGTATTTCTTCAGCCGGATCCGGTCGTGGCTGTACAACTTGGACACCAAGCCGTACACAAACAGCCCGGCCACAAACTCCCAACCCAGCAGCGACCCCAGCAGCAATGCCGCGCCATCGAGCAGCCACGCCGCGTGCAGCAATTGGCGGCTCACGGGCGGCGGCTTTTCAAGTCCGCCAATGCTATCCTCGTCCTTGTCGTAATAGCTGTTGTACGCGTTGCTGGCCGGATAAAGCAAAAAATGCAGGATGAAAAAGGCCAGTGCCGTTTTCCAAACCACCAACTGCGGCGACAAACTGACGGCGAAGATGAAAATGGGCAGCAGGAAAAACGAAAACGGAATGCGCAAGTGAAGCAAGACGGAGCGGCTGGGCATGGTTTTTTGCGTGGATTAGGGTCTTGTAGAGGTTTGGGCTTTGCGAAAGATACTGTTTTTCACGGCAAACGCTTGGCGGCAAAAACGGTAAAGCCCGCAAAAAGAATTATTTTCACCACCAACACCGCTTCCGGTTTTTATCTTGCCGGCAAGGTTGGGGCATTGGCCGCCCGCATCCGTAATCCAACCCGAACAATTACGCGTACATATTTCCTTCAACCACATCAGCCACATCGTTCTATCAACGCATGAACAGTTACATTACCGCCATCGGCACCGCCGTGCCGCCCCACCAAATCAGTCAGCCGCGCGTGGCCGATTTCATGGCGGATGTCTTGGAAATGAACGAAACCGAAAAGCGCCGCCTCAAAGCCTTGTACCGGGCTTCGGGCATCCAAAACCGGTATTCCGTGCTGGCCGACTACAACCGCAACGAGGGGGAATTTGACTTTTACGGCAACGAAGGCAACTTGGAGCCAGTTCCGGCCATTAACCGCCGCATGGAAACCTACCGCCAACACGCCTCCGACCTTTGCCTGCAAGCCATTACAGACTGTACCAAGCAGCACCGGAACTTCGACAAAAACCGCCTCACGCACCTGATTACGGTCAGTTGCACGGGAATGTACGCGCCGGGCATTGACATCGAGATAGTCGAAAAAATGGGGCTACCCACCCATATCCAGCGCACGGCCATCAACTTCATGGGCTGCTACGCGGCTTTTCCGGCACTGAAAGCCGCCGACCACATTTGCCGCGCCAACCCCGAGGCATTGGTGCTGATTGTGTGCGTTGAACTGTGTACGATTCACTTTCAGAAGGACAAGACCGACGATCACTTGCTGTCTAACGCCCTGTTTGGCGATGGCGCGGCGGCCGTGCTGGTGCAGGGGCAACCCGCCGCCGCCTCGCTGCACATATCATCGTTCTACGGCGATCTGATTCCG
>JAYWIH010000004.1:0-22160 GCA_043789005.1 Sphingobacteriales bacterium | reverse complement strand
TACGAGCAGGCCAAAGCCCGCGAAATGCCCGTCATGTTCCGCAGCCGCGAGATAATCCGCGAAACGGGCTTGCAGATGAAACTCTCGGACGTGGAGTTTCAGGTGGACAATACGAAGGCCACATTTTTCTACTCCGCCGATGACCGGGTGGATTTCCGCGAACTGATCAAAATGCTGGCCTCCGAGTTCAAGGTGCGCGTGGATATGCGGCAGATCAGTTTGAGGCAGGAAGCGGGGCGGCTGGGCGGGCTTGGCTCGTGCGGGCGTGAACTGTGCTGCTCCACCTGGATCACCGAGTTCAAGGCCGTTTCCACGGTGGCCGCGCGCTACCAGAACCTGTCGCTGAACCCCACCAAGCTTTCGGGCCAGTGCGGGCGGCTCAAATGCTGCCTCAATTACGAACTCGAAACCTACATGGACGCGCTGAAAGGCATACCGGTCATGGACGCGCCGCTCAAAACCAAACGCGGATCGGCCTACCTGCAAAAAACCGACATCTTCAAGAAAATCCTCTGGTTCGGCTACCGCGACGAAAACGTGTGGCATCCGCTGCCCGTGGCGCGGGTCAATGAAATCATTGCCCTGAACCGCAGCGGCTCGGTTCCCGAATCGCTGCTGGAAGACGAACTGGCCTTTGTGGAGGCCGTGCCGCTCAACAACGACTTGGCCAAGCTGGACAAGAAACTGAGCGACAAGGAACGCAAGTTCAAGCTGAAACGAAAGAAGAAATGACAGCCTCCCCCCAGCCCCCTCCGAAGGAGGGGGAGTGAAGGAAGGAAGCCCCCAAAACAGTATCTTTCAGAAACGCCAAACCCGCCCGGTCACAAGTCCCCTCCCTGTACGTCCGGCAGGCGAACTTTGGAGGGGATTTAGGGGAGGCCGGGGGCTTTTTTTTATCACCCAAAACAGTATCTTTCAAAAGTGAAAAACCTCCTGCTTCTGCTCATTCTGGCGGCCTGCTGCTGGGCCTGCGACCCGGCCCGCGTGTACGAAACCTACCACGACATTCCTAACAACCAATGGTACATTGACAGCACGCAGGCGTTTTCGTTTGCCATCGAAGACCCCTCCGTGCCGTACAATGTTTATTATAACGTCCGCAATTCGGTGGCCTATCCGTATTACAACCTGTTTGTGCGCCACTACCTGACCGATGCGCAAGGCAAAACACTGTCGTCAAAAGAGCAGGAGCTGACCCTGATGGATGCCAAGACCGGCAAGCCGCTCGGCGACGGGCTGGGCGACATATTCGACCACCAAGTGGTTTCGCTGCCCGGCTACCGGTTTCCCAAGGCCGGAACCTACACTTTTAGGGTCAAGCAGTATATGCGTAAGGATCCGCTGCCCGAAATTATGAGCGTGGGCATTCGCGTGGAAAAGGCCGGGCAGTAAGCAGTGCATCCGGAAATACAGATACACTGGTAAAAAAAATCTGTAAGGACTATTACGTGTATTACAACTTGACAGACACCGACACGCTGCAAGTGTGTTATCAAGTGCAGCAGCCCCACTGCGGCTCTTTGTTTGCCCCTTTCGAGTTGTATTACCGGGGGCGGTTGATTACACGGATTGACCGGGGTGCTCTTTTGGAGGCAACCATCATCAAATAAACTTATTTCAACCCATTTGCTTTCCATTTTCCGCAACATTTCACGGCTTTCGCCTTTTACCGACAATCCTTCCATGAAAACAAAATTCCTGCCCATGTTTCCGCTCAGCATGGTAGCCTACCCGCGCGAACGGCTGAACCTGCACGTGTTTGAGCCGCGCTACCGCCAACTGATTGATGAGTGCTTGGCACAAAACACCACGTTCGGCATCCCGGTTTTCTTGGATGACCGCGTGCAAAGCCACGGCACCGAGATGCGCGTGGCCGCGCTGGTGCAACGCTACGACGACGGGCGGATGGACGTGGAAACCGAAGGCGTGGAGGTGTTCAAGGTAGTCAATTTCAGGAATCCGGTGCCGGGTAAGCTGTATGCCGGTGGCGAGGTGGAGATACTCACCATCTGGGGCGACCCGCAGGCCGAACTCGTGGAGCCGCTCATGGAAAAGGTGCGCGAACTGTACAAGATATTGCAAACCGACCTGAAACTGCGCGTTTCCGATTACGACTACCTTTCGTATGAATTGGCGCATAAGGTCGGGCTTTCCACGGTGCAGGAATACGAACTCTTGTCCATAACCTCCGAAAAGGAGCGGCAGAAATACCTGCTCGACCACCTTGTACACGCCATCCCGATTGTGTCGGACATGGAACGCACCAAAGACCGCATCCGCCTGAACGGGCATTTCAAGCATTTCGACCCGCTCAATTTCTGATGCCGAACCGCCAAAACAGCATCCCAAAATAGTATCTTTTGAAACCGCCAAATTCACCCAAACCATACCCATCCGCATGAAGAACGAGATTTTTTCGACCGTGGCCCAGCAGCTTTCCGTCCAGGGATTCCGCGTGGCCTCCTCCGATTTCAGCCGTCCGTGGGGCGGCTTTTTTGTCATTGACGAGGAGCAGACCGCTCAATTCATCCGCACCTATTTCCCGACGCTTACGCTGGACAGCTTTCAGGCGGGAGCTAGGCTGAGTCCGAAAATACTGGTGGTCGGCCCGCAGAAGCGGCTTTCGTGGCAGTACCATTTCCGCCGTGCCGAAGTGTGGCGCGTGGTGGATGGCCCCATTGCCGTGGCCCAGAGCGACACCGACGAGCAAACCGAGCCGCAAACGTACCAAGATGGCGACCTGATCACGCTCAGGCAAGGCGAACGCCACCGCCTGATCGGGTTGGACGAATGGGGCGTAGTGGCCGAGATATGGCAGCACACCGATGCCGAAAACCCCTCGGATGAGGAAGACATTGTGCGCGTGCAAGACGATTTCAGCCGGTAGGAAAACAGTATCTTCCGGAATGTCCAAACCCGGTTCGCGACAGGGCAGCCAATCAAAAACGACCGGTTGTTAATCCTTAGTTTGTCTGTGGAAAATTTTCTCACCGGGGGTTCACTTTTTCCGGAGTAATATTTTATATTCGGGCAGGAAAATTGTTTTCCACCTGATGGTTCTTCTCAACCAGCAAAGCCAATGAAAACGGAGACCACCGCGAATCTGTTTCAATTCACCTTATCCAGACTGAAAGAACCCGTGTGCCTGATGAATCAGGCCGGGATGGTTGTGCAAAACAACCAGGCATTCAGGGACATTGGAGCCAACGGCGTGCCCCAAGCCAGCGCGGCGCACATGGATGATTTTCATTGGGTGGATATTCGCGGTTTGCCCGTCAACTGGGAGTCGATGTTTGAGGATTGCAAGAATGCCTCGCAACTGAGCCAGCGGATTGGCGTGAGGCAGTATGGCAAGATGAAATATTTCCACACGGAAGCACACTGCTACCTGCACAACGAACAGCAACTGCTGCTGCTGCTCGTGAAGCCGCCCACCCCCGAGGAATATGCCGATGAAGTGGACGAAGCCCAACTCATGCGGGTAATGGAAAGGCTGCCCATGATGATTTGCGGCTGGGACGAGTTGCGCAACATCTGTTTTTGGAATGCCGAATGCGAAAGGCTGATCGGATACACGAAACAAGAAATCTTGCGCAATCCGGACGGTATGGCAATGCTATACCCGAATGCCGACGAACGCAAACGCATTTTGGACAGGTGGGCCGGCTGGCAGCAGCAAAGCCACCACCGCGTCCGCGATTGGGAACTGGAAGTGGTTTGCAAGGATGGCGGCAAGCGGGTGATTGCTTGGACAATCCAAAACGAAGAGGAGTCGTTCATGGGCCTGCACACGTGGGGAATCGGGGTGGATGTGACCGACCGCGTGAATATCCGTAAGGCATTGGAGAACAGCGAGAAACGGTTCTCCACCATTTCAAAAGCCACCAACGATGCCGTCTGGGACTGGGATTTGGTTGCCAATGAGCTTTTCTGGAACGACGGGATGACCAACCTTTTCGGGCATCCCAAAAACGAGATTGCAGGAAACATTCAATGGTGGGAGGGCAAGATACATCCCGAAGACCGCCAGCGGGTGGCCAGCCGGATCCAAGACTTCGTGGACCGGGGCGAAGAGTCTTGGTGGGACGAGTACCGTTTCTGCCGCCTCGACGGTTCATACGCGTTCGTGTACGACAAGGGACACATCATCAAGGACGAAACCGGCAAGGCCATCCGTATGATTGGCGGCATCCAAGACATTACCGACCGAAAGCTTTTTGAACAGAACCTGATTTTGAAAAACACGCAGATTGCCGAGTATGTGTTCCATAATTCGCACCGGGTGCGTGCGCCTTTGGCCCGGTTGCTGGGTCTTGCCTTCCTGCTCAACGATGAACACCCCGACATCGGTGAATCGAAGGAGATGATTGAAAAGCTCAAGACCGCCGCCGATGAAATAGACTGCATGACCAGGCACGTGTCAAACATGATGCTGTGATTTCAACGGGAGAACATTTGCGGTTGACCGGCAAAATAGTATCCCGCAAAAAGCCCGAACCTCTGCGCACCCCATTGCCCATTTTCAATCCCGAACAGATTCATACGGGCGGCAAATGTGGAATGCGGGTTTTGCTTTTCAGGAACATACTATTTTGGAAACCGGCTTTCCAAGCTTCCAAACAATTCCGCAGCCCCCATTTGAGACGGCGGGCGGGTTCAATCTCCGAAAAAAAACCTACCTTTGCAGCATTTGTGGCCGGGTTGTCCGTTAACCACACAAGTGCGCCGCGCCACCGTGCCCATTCATCAGACCCATCCAACTGCAAACCAACCATCCATGTTAAGTTTCCTGACCAAGAGCGTCACCAAGATTTTCGGAACCAAATCGGAGCGCGACGTAAAAGAACTGACCCCGTATGTGGGCAAGGTGAATGCCGAGTACGAAAAGCTCCGTTTGCTGACCCACGACGAACTGCGCGGACAAACCGGCGAACTGAAGGATATCATCCGCCAGAAACTCAAATCCATTGACGACCAAGCCGATGCGCTGCACCAGCGTGTTGCCGACGACATGACTTTGCCGCTGTCGCAGAAGGAAGCCATTTTTGCGCAGATTGATGAATTGGAAAAGCAGCGCAACCAGCAACTCGAAACAGTGCTGGAAGAAATACTGCCCCGCGCCTTTGCCATTGTCAAGGAAACCGCCAGCCGGTTCACCAAAAACGACACACTGGAAGTGACCGCCCAGGAATTTGACCGCAAAGTGGCCGCCCGCAGTGCCAGCGTGAGCATTGACGGCGACAAAGCCCTGTGGCAAAACCGCTGGCTGGCCGGTGGCACCGAAGTGAAGTGGGACATGGTGCATTACGATGTGCAGTTGATTGGCGGGGCGGTGCTGCACCAAGGCAAAATTGCGGAGATGGCCACCGGCGAGGGCAAAACCCTGGTGGCCACGCTGCCTGCCTTCCTGAATGCGCTGGCGGGCCGGGGCGTACACATCGTGACCGTGAACGACTATCTCGCCAAGCGGGATTCCGAGTGGATGGGGCCGCTTTTTGAGTTCCACGGCATGGCAGTGGACTGCATTGACAAGCACCAGCCCAACACCGAAGCGCGCCGCGCCGCCTACGCCGCCGACATTACCTACGGCACCAACAACGAATTTGGCTTCGACTACCTGCGCGACAATATGGCGCGCGAAGTGGGCGAACTGGTGCAGCGCAAACACCATTATGCGATGGTGGACGAAGTGGATTCGGTGCTGATTGACGATGCCCGCACGCCACTGATCATTGCCGGGCCGGTGAGCCGCAGCGACGAGCAGATATTCTACGACCTCAAGCCGCGCATCAGCCGGTTGGTGGAGGCGCAGAAAAAGCTGACTTCCGATTTCCTGAACGATGCCAAGAAGAAAATCGCCGCCGGTGACGACAAGGATGGGGGCGTTTCGCTGTTCAGGGCTTACCGTGGCCTGCCCAAGTACAAGCCGCTGATCAAGTACTTGAGCGAGCAGGGCAACCGCGCGATATTGCTGAAAACCGAAAATTTCTACCTTCAGGACAACCAGCGGCAGATGCCCGAGGCCGATGCGCCGCTGATGTTCGTGATTGACGAGAAAAACAACCAGATTGACCTGACCGAAAAAGGCATTGACTTCATCACCGGGGATGGCGAAGACCCGAATTTCTTCATCCTGCCCGATCTGAGCATTGCCATCGGCCAGTTGGAAAAGGATAAGACCCTGACCGACAGCGACCGGCTGCAAGCCAAGGAAGCCGTCATCACCGACTATTCGGCCAAGTCCGAACGCATCCACGTGGTGAACCAGATGCTCAAGGCGTTCACGCTTTTCGAGAAGGACGTGGAATACATCATTGATGAGGGAAAGGTGAAGATTGTGGACGAGCAGACGGGCCGCATCATGGACGGCCGCCGCTACTCCGACGGGCTGCACCAGGCCATTGAGGCCAAGGAAAACGTGAAAGTGGAGGAAGCCACCCAAACCTACGCCACCGTAACGCTGCAAAACTACTTCCGGATGTACCACAAGCTGGCGGGCATGACGGGAACCGCCGAAACCGAAGCCGGTGAGTTCTGGCAGATTTACAAACTGGATGTGGTGGTGATACCCACCAACAAGCCCACCACCCGAAAAGACGACGAGGACAAGGTGTACCGCAGCATCCGCGAGAAATACAACGCCGTGGTGGACGAGATTGTGGGCATGGTTGAGCAGGGCCGCCCCGTGCTGGTGGGCACCACATCCGTTGAAAACTCCGAATTGCTGAGCCGCCTGCTGACATTGCGCAAAATCAAGCACCAGGTTCTCAATGCCAAGCAGCACCAGCGCGAAGCCGAAGTGGTGGCCGAGGCGGGCAAGACCGGCACGGTGACCATTGCCACCAACATGGCCGGGCGGGGCACGGACATCAAGCTCACGCCCGAATCGAAGGCGGCGGGCGGTTTGGCCATTGTGGGTACCGAACGCCACGAGGCCCGGCGCGTGGACCGGCAGTTGCGCGGACGGGCGGGCCGGCAGGGGGATCCGGGTACGTCGCAGTTTTTCGTATCGCTCGAAGACAACCTGATGCGGCTGTTTGGCTCGGACCGGATTGCCAAACTCATGGATCGGATGGGACTGGAAGAGGGCGAAGTAATCCAGCACTCGATGATTACCAAATCCATTGAAAGGGCGCAGAAAAAGGTGGAGGAGAATAACTTCGGCATCCGTAAGCGGCTGCTTGAATACGACGACGTGATGAACTACCAGCGGAATGCGATTTACAAACGCCGCCAGAACGCGCTGTTTGGCGAACGCGTGCAGACCGACATCTTGGACAGCCTGCAATTCATCTGCGAAAACATTGTGGAGAATACGGCGGGCAACCACGAAAACTTCCGGTTGGAAGTGCTGCGCACGCTGGGCATGGAAACCAACGTGACCGAGGATGAATTCAAGCGGCTGAAAGCCAACTTGGTGGCCGACAAACTGTACTTGGAAGCCGAAAAACATTATTTCGGCAAGGAAAAACGCATCGCCGAAAACGCCATGCCCGTGCTGCGCGAGGTGTTCCAGACGCGCGGAGCATCCATCAACGAGGTTGTGGTGCCGTTCACGGATGGTGTCAGGGAGATTTCCATTGCCGCGCCGCTCAAGAAAGTGGTGGATTCGGAAGGGCGTGAACTGATCCGTTCCATGGAAAAAATCACGACGCTGGCCCTGATAGACCAAGAATGGAAAGACCACCTGCGCGACATGGACGACCTGAAGCAATCGGTGCAGAATGCCGTGTTTGAGCAGAAAGACCCGCTGCTGATCTACAAGTTCGAGGCCATCGAGATGTTCCGCCGCTTCATTGCCCGCGTCAACGGCGACGTAATCTCATTCCTGATGAAAGCCGAAATACCGGTGCAGGACAGCAGCCAGGTGCAGGAAGCCCGCCCGCCGCAACGCCGCCCGCAACCGAAATTGCAGGTGAGCAAGGAGGAATACGGCTCGCCAACGGATCAGAACAATGGGAACGGAATGCCGAATATGCCGATGCCCACGGCCGAAGTGGAGAAGATAGCCCCGATCCGGGTAATGAAAACGCCCAGCCGCAACGATTTGGTGAATGTGCAATACCAGGATGGCAGCATCAAGCGCGGCGTGAAATTCAAGAAAGTGGAAGTTGATTTCCTGAATAACAAGTGCGTGTTGGTGGACTGATTTTCCGTGACTTGCAAGGAAAACCGTTCCGCCAAAATAGTATCTTTTGAAAAGCCCAAACCCCGCCTTGCTGCAACTTGGCGGGGTTTGGGCTTTTTTATGGATGGCTTACCGGCAAGCTGGTTTTTGTGTTGCGGCTGCCGCCATTCCGCACCCGTTTGCCGACTGCACCATGGATTTTCGCGGAAAACTTTTGGCCGGGCCGCCGCCCGAAGCGTGCCCACTATTTTGGCTTGCCAATTCCGTAGGCCCAGGCCAAAATAGTATCTTTTAAAAAGGCCAAACCTCCGTAACTTTGCCGAACCCGCAAGATCAGTCACCCCGTACACTCCAGCATCCGTTACTATTCCGTGAACACTCCTTCCGCCGATTTTCCGGTTTCCTTGACCATCAAAAGGTTTTCCGTATCCGCCTATTTTTTTATTCTGGGCACTGTTTTCGCCACGTGGGCGGCCCGGATACCGACCGTCAAGGCGCAGTGGCAGCTTTCGGATGGCGAGTTGGGAACGCTGCTGCTCGGAATGCCCGTGGGTTCGCTGCTGGTGCTGCCGTTGGCGGGTTGGCTCACGGCCAGGTTCGGCAGCCGCACCATCCTTATCATCGCCGGAATCCTGTACAGTGCCATTCTGCCCGCGTTGGCATTGCTGCCCAGTGTCTGGACGCTGGGTTTCGGCCTGATGGTGTTCGGTGCGGCGGGCGATCTGATTAACATTGCCGCCAACGATCAGGCCGTGGAATTGGAAAAGCTGCACGGCAGTTCCATCATGTCGTCGTTCCACGCGCTGTTCAGTGTGGGCGGCATGGTGGGGGCGGCGGTGGGCGGCCTGATGTACAAACAGGATGTTTCGCTGCTGGCGCATTTTGCGGGTGTGGCCGTGTTCACGGCGTTGATGGGCGTGGGCTTTTACCGTTTCCTGCTCACCACCGCCCGCCACGAAAGCGGACACACGCCCGTGTTCGTGCGTCCCGACCGGGCCATTCTCGGCTTGGGACTGATTGGCTTTTGCGTCATGCTGGGCGAGGGTTCCATGGCCGACTGGTCGTCGGTGTATCTGGCGGGTTTGCTGCCCCACGATTCGCCTTTCACCACGGCGGGCTACACGGCCTTTTCGCTGGCCATGGCCAGTGGGCGTTTTGGCGGCGACTGGATTGTGAACCGATTTGGCTCGCGTAAGATATTGATTGCCAGCGGCTTGTTGTCGGGTTTCGGCTTGCTGCTGGCGTTGCTGGTGCAGCAACCGATTATTGTAATCTTGGGTTTTGCCTGTGTAGGACTGGGTTTTGCCACCGTGGTGCCGCTCGTGTACAGTGCCGCCGGGCAGTCGGGCGTGATGAGTCCGGGCATGGCCATTGCCGCCGTCTCCACGGTCAGCTACTTGGGCTTTCTGGCCGGGCCGCCCTTGATCGGTTGGCTTTCGGAGGCGTTCAGTTTGCGCTGGGCGTTGCTGTGGGTGGTGGCGCTCAGTTTCATGATAAGCATCTTGGGGCGGCGGAAATGAGCAGGGCTTCGGCGCAGGGCTTCACCCTGCGTTGGTGGCTTGCACCCTTTCAGAGCTGTTGGTTTAGGAACTCCGGACACCGGGGGTTTGGGCTTTTGCGGGGATACTATTTTGGCGGATGCCTTTGGATGTGGGCAATCATGCGTGATGGCCGCAAATGTATGGTGGAAAACCGATGCCATTAATTTAGTCAGTTTCAAAATTGTGCCTTGTGCTTGGAACAGATGAGATTTTTAATGTCTTTTGCATGGAAACACAACCATGAATGAAAACGGTTACCGCCATTTTTCTTGGATTCATATTGTTGGCGGGCAGCATTTTGCCGCACACCGACGTGCAAGAACTGCGCAAAATCTCCAATCTGCTCCATCACTACCAAGGACATAAATATGCAGCCGGAAAAGATTTGAGTCTCCTTGCATTCTTTAATCTGCATTACGGCCAAGGTTCGGCACACGCCAAAAGCCACCGCGGCGACCACTGCCTACCCGCCTTCCATGCACACTGCGCCGGGATGTCTTTCATCATCCCCGCCGCCACTGTTTTCCTTTCGCGCCGGGTTTGCATCCTTGCCAGCCGCCGAGCATGCGTTTACCGAAACGCCTACGTTTACCTGTTCTCCGAGTCCCTGCTCCGCCCGCCACGGGCTTGAGCCGCTTCCCTCCATCGGGGGTTTGGCCTTCCTGAAAGATACTGTTTTCCGTTTCCGGGCTGCACTTGCGGGTCCGCCTGTTTGCCATTTCCGTTCAGAATCGCCCGGAAATAGTTTTCTCCTCCCGAAAATACTTGGCCGTCCCCTCAGAATAAAGACACTGTTTCTGTCCCAAAATACGAAAAGGCAATGAAAAACCATTCGCGTTCGCACGAACTGGCCGGAATAAACCGGGCTTTCGTTGCGGGCATTCTGCTTAACACGCTTTTTGTGGCGATTGAATTTGGCGGTGGGTTCCACTACCATTCACTCGCCCTCATGTCAGATGCGGGCCACAACCTGAGCGATGTGGCAAGCCTGATCCCGGCTCTGCTGGCTTTCCGGCTGGCTAAGGTCAAATTGAGCCGGAAGTTCACGTATGGCTACCGTAAAACCGCGGTTCTGGTTAGCGAACAGGTTTGGGTTTTTCAAAACATACTGTTTCACATTATTCGACGTAACGCCTCATGTTAGACAAAATAATTTATTTTTCCATCCATAACAAGCTGGTTGTCGGCTTGGCCGTGCTTGCGCTGGTGGCGTGGGGCGGCTGGTCGGTGACGCAACTGCCCATTGATGCCGTGCCCGACATCACCAACAACCAAGTGCAGGTAATCACGGTTGCACCTTCGCTGGCAGCGCAGGAAACCGAACGGCTGATCACGTTCCCCGTTGAACAAACCATGGCCACCATTCCCGGTATTGACGAAATCCGGTCGTTCTCGCGGTTCGGATTATCGGTGGTGACGGTGGTTTTCAAGGAGAACGTGGAGGTGTATTGGGCGCGCCAGCAGGTTTTTGAGCGGCTACAACAGGCCAAAAGCCAGATTCCGGCGGGCATCGGCTCGCCCGAACTCGGCCCGGTCACCACCGGCTTGGGCGAGATTTACCAGTACATCATCAAGCCGAAAAAAGGCTACGCGAAAAAATACCCGCCCATGGAACTGCGCACCATCCAGGACTGGATTGTGCGGCGGCAACTGCTGGGAACCGAAGGCGTGGCCGAAGTGGCCAGCTTTGGCGGCTATCTAAAGCAATACGAAATAGCCCTTGACCCCGACAAGCTGCGCAGCTACAACTTGGGCATCAACGATGTGTTTGTGGCCTTGGAAAAGAACAACCAGAATACCGGCGGAGCTTACATTGACAAGAAACCCAACGCCTATTTCATCCGCAGCGAAGGCTTGGTCGGCGACTCGACGGACATCCAGAAAATAGTGGTCAAACGCAATGCGAACGGCATTCCGGTGCTGGTGCGCAACATTGGCACCGTGCATACCGGCCATGCCGTTCGCTACGGAGCCATGACACGCAACGCCGAAGGCGAAGTGGTGGGGGCGGTTGTGATGATGCTCAAGGGCGAAAACTCGTCCAAAGTGATTCGCAACATCAAGGAACGCATCGGCAGGATTCGGAAAACCCTGCCCGAAGGCGTGGAAATAGAAGCCTACCTGGATCGTACCAAATTAGTCAACAATGCCATCAGCACCGTTACGCGCAACCTGGCCGAAGGCGCGCTGATTGTGGTTTTCGTGCTGGTGCTGCTGCTCGGCAACTTCCGGGCGGGCTTTATTGTGGCTTCGGTTATTCCGCTGGCCATGCTTTTTGCCGTGGCGCTGATGAACCTGTTCGGCGTTTCGGGCAACCTGATGAGCCTCGGAGCCATTGATTTCGGACTGATTGTGGACGGCGCGGTGATTATTGTGGAGGCGACGCTGCACCATATCGGCTTGCAAAACTACACGCACCGGCTTTCGCAGGATGAAATGGACAGTGAAGTGCACCAAGCCGCGTCCGGCATCCGCAACTCGGCGGCCTTTGGCGAGATCATCATCCTGATTGTGTACCTGCCGCTGCTCACACTGGTCGGTGTGGAAGGCAAGATGTTCCGGCCCATGGCGCAGGTCGTCTCGTTTGCGATCATAGGCGCATTCATCCTGAGCCTGACTTGGGTCCCGATGGCCTCGGCCTTGTTTCTGAGCAGAAAGACCGACTACCGCAAACGCACTTTTGCCGACCGCATCATGGCCTTTGCGCAGCGGGCGTACACACCGGCCATTCATTTCGCCCTGCGCCGAAAAGTGCTGGTGATTGGTGTTTCGGTGGTTGCATTTGCCGTGTCGTTGTTGCTGTTTGCGAACATGGGCGGCGAATTTATCCCGACGCTGGAAGAAGGCGATTTTGCCGTTGAGACGCGCGTGGCCACGGGAAGTTCGCTCTTGCAAACCATTGAAGTAGCCCAGAAGGCGGCGGCCATCTTGCAAAAGCGGTTTCCCGAAGTAAAGGAAGTGGTTGGCAAAATCGGTTCATCCGAAGTGCCTACCGACCCGATGCCCGTGGAAGCCTGCGATTTGATGGTGATCCTGAAAGACAAATCCGAATGGACCAGCGCCGGCAGCCGTGAGGAACTGGCCGGAAAGATGGCCGAAGCCTTGGAGGTGCTGCCCGGAGTCAGCTTCAGTTTCCAGCAGCCCATCCAGATGCGGTTCAACGAACTGATGACGGGGGCGCGCCAGGATGTGGTGATGAAAATATACGGCGACGACTTGGACGTGCTGGCCCGGCAAGCCAAGCGGGTTGGCAAAATGGTCGGGGAAGTGACAGGTATCGCCGACCTGTACATTGAGCAGGTAACCGGGCTGCCGCAGATTGTGGTGCGTTATGACCGCGACAGAATCGCCACTTTCGGGCTTAACATTGAAGATATCAACCGCACGATCCGCGCCGCGTTTGCCGGTGAAACGGCGGGTTTGGTGTTTGAGGGCGAAAAGCGGTTTGATTTGGTGGTGCGGCTGGCCGACCAAGACCGGCAAGGCATTGAAGACGTGCGCAACCTGTACATCACCGCTCCCGACGGCAACCAGGTTCCGCTGTCGCAGGTGGCGGATGTGGCATTCAAGGTTGGCCCCAACCAGATCCAGCGCGACGGTGCCCGCCGCCGCGTGGTGGTCGGTTTTAATGTACACGGACGCGACGTGGAAAGCGTGGTCAATGAAATCCAAGCCCGGATCGGTGGCAACATCAAGCTGCCCGCCGGTTATTACGTCACTTACGGCGGCACGTTTGAAAACTTGGTGCAGGCCCGCCAGCGGCTTTCGGTGGCCGTTCCGGTGGCGTTGCTGCTGATCTTCGTGCTGCTCTATTTCACGTTCCAATCCGTGCGGCAAAGCATCCTGGTCTTTACGGCCATTCCGCTGTCGGCCATTGGCGGAATTGTGGCGTTGTGGCTGCGCGGAATGCCGTTCAGCATTTCGGCGGGCGTGGGTTTCATCGCGCTGTTTGGTGTTTCGGTACTCAATGGCATTGTGCTGGTCGCCGAGTTCAACCGGCTCCGGAAGGCAGGTTTGGCTAATCTGGAAGATACTATTTTGCAAGGCACCCAAACGCGCCTCCGCCCGGTGCTGCTCACGGCGATGGTGGCTTCGCTGGGTTTTTTGCCCATGGCCTTGTCAACGGGGGCGGGTGGCGAAGTGCAGAAACCGTTGGCAACAGTGGTCATTGGCGGGCTGGTTTCGTCCACGCTGCTCACGCTGCTGGTGCTGCCAGTGCTGTACATCCTGTTTGAACGGAAAGGGAAAAAGGGCAAAAGAGCAGCCAACCGACAAACCGCCCACAATCCATCCGCGGATGAACCGGATTTCATCACGAAAATCACATCGCTGGATTTTCTGGCAAGGCTGCAAAATCGGATTTTTGCAAAATCCGGCCTTTTTAAAACATACTGTTTTGGAAGCACTCCGCAACCGCCGCCCGGCTGTCATTTGTCCCGCTTGCCTTTCCTTTTGCCCGTTTTCTTTTTGCTTTTTCAACCAACAGGTTTTGCCCAACAGAAAGATACTATCTCGGAGCGGCTCACGCCGGAACAGGCCGTATCGCTGGCGTTGAAAAATAACCTGAACGTGCGGACGGGAACTTACGAGCTGGATTTGCAAAAAGCCCTGCGCAAAACCGCCACCGCCGACATCGGCAAGACCAACGTGCAGTGGACGAGCGGACAGTATAACAGCATCAATTTTGACAACAGTTTCACGGTTACGCAAAGCCTGCCGTTTCCGTTGTTGTGGCAGCGGCAGGCGGCCTGGTTGCAGGCACAGGTGCGGGGCAGCGAACTGCGCCTCACCGTGACCCAGCATGAGTTGGCGAGCCAAGTGCGTTCGGTGTATGAGCAACTGGTTCTGGTGCAAGCCCAACAGCAATTGCTGTTGGAACAGGACAGCATTGTCAGCCAGTTTTCCAAGGCAACGCAACTGCGCTACCGCACGGGCGAAGGAACGCTGCTGGAACAAGCCTCCGCTGAGAGCCAGTTGCAGGAAATCGCGTTGCTGCTGGCCCAGAACGAGGCGGATGTGCGCATTCAGCAAGTGCAGTTGCAAACGTTGCTCAACCATCCGCAACCCGTGGCCACCACCGAAAATACGCTTAAACAAAAGGTCTTGACCGTGTCACTGACCGATACGGCGGTGCTGGCGCAAAACCCGGCATTGCAGTATTGGCAGCAGCAAACAGCGGTTTCGCAAAGACTCACCCAAGTGGAAAAAGCCCGTCTGCTACCCGATTTTACGCTCGGCTACCTTAACCAGTCGCTGACGGGCACGCAGATTATCAACGGGCAGGAGCGTTATTTTGACGGCGGCAAGCGGTTTCAGGCGGCACAAGTCGGCGTGGCGGTTCCGCTGTGGCTTAGGCCGCAACGGAACCGCATTTCGGCGGCCAGAATCAACGAAAAGGTCGTTGCCACGCAGGCTGATCTTTACCGAAACCAGCTCCGGCAACAGTGGCAGCAAGCCGTTCAGGAATACGGCAAACACCAGAACAGCCTTGCCTATTACGACCAAACCGCGTTACCCACCGCCCGTCTGATTCTGGAAAATGCCCGGAAGGCATACCGCGCGGGCGAAATCGGTTATCTGGAATATTCGCAGGGACTGAGCCGTGCGTTGAATATCCGGAACCGGTATTTGGACACCCTGCACCGCTTCAACCAAACGGTAATCCGGCTGGAATTCCTGTCGGGCCAGCAACGGCAGTAGCACACGCTCCGGCTTGCGCAAAAACCGCAGGTTTTGCCTTTTTGAAAGCTGAAAGCCCCGTCTTTAGCGGGGATACTATTTTGGAAAATTGGCCATTGCCAAACCAACAATGCCAAACACGAAAAATCACATGGACAAGCGCATCATTCTTTTTTGGATAACAATACTTTGCCTGGCAATGCTGTTTGCCGCCTGCCGCCCGGAAAAACCACCGGAAACGCTCGAAAAGCAACCGGCATCGGCGGAGAACGCAGTTTCGCTGACTGTGGCACAATACCAGATGGCAAACATTCAATTGGGCGGCGTTGAGCTGCAAAACCTGAGCAATACACTCAAGGTGAACGGCAAACTGGACGTGCCGCCGCAAAACACGGTCAGTATTTCGCCGCCGATGGGCGGCTTCCTAAAAAACACGTCGCTGCTGCCCGGGATGCGCGTAAAAAAAGGGCAAGTGGTGGCCGTGCTGGAAAACCCGGATTTCATCCAATTGCAGCAGGATTATTTGGAAAACAAGAGCCAGTTGGAGTTTTTGGCCGCCGAATACACGCGCCAACAGGAACTGAGCAAGGAAAACGTGAATGCCCTGAAAACCCTGCAACAGGCCAAGGCACAATATTACAGCACCTTGGCAAGGGTCAGCGGATTGAAAGCCCGGCTGCTGCTGCTGCACCTGAATCCTGCCCAATTGGAGAATGGCACCATCCGGAGCACCATTAATCTGTACGCTCCCATCAACGGCTACGTGACGCAGGTAAATGCCACCATCGGCTCATTTATAAATCCAGCGGATGTGTTGTTTCAAATCGTTAATCCCGACCATATCCATGCCGAACTATCCGTTTTTGAGAAAGACATTGCCGGCATCAGGGTCGGGCAGAAAGTGCGGTTCATGTTGGCCAGCGAAACCCACGAACGCACGGCCACCGTGTATCTGATCCATAAGGAAATCGCCGCCGACCGCAGCGTGGGCATCCACTGCCACTTGGATCGGGAAGACCCGGATTTGCTGCCCGGCACGTACCTGAAAGCATGGATTGAGATGAACCGGCAAAGTGTGTCCGCTTTGCCGGAAACGGCGGTCATCAACGCTGGCGAGGAAAATTACATTTTCGCGCTTAAAGACAAGAGCAGTCAACGCATGGGTTTCGAGCGGATCGCCATCAAAACCGGCTTGCGCGGGAATGGCTTTGTGCAGGTGGATTTGCCCGGCAACATCCCCGCCAATACCATCGTGACCAAGGGCGCGTATGACTTGCAGGCAAAGATGACCAACGCCGGAGAAGAGGAGTGATCCCGGCAACTCTGGCGATGGCTCAAACCATAGGAGGCTTTGGGGTCGGGGAAAAACAGTATCTTTTAAAAAGCCCAAACCCGCCCCATTTCAGAACGGGTAGCCGATGCCGAAGTTGAGGCTGCTCTGTCCGCGGCCAAACACCGAACGGCCGCGCAGCAGGTTTTGCGCCGCCCAGCGGTCTTCGGGGCGGCGGCCGGGGTCGTAGAGTTTGGTGCCCGCATCAAGGCGCAGCAGCAAAAACGAGAAATCAAGCCTCAGGCCCATGCCCGCCCCTAACGCGATTTCGCGGTAAAACCGGTCGAGCCGGAACTCGCCGTCGGGAACGGTGGGGTTCTTGCGGATCAGCCAGACATTGCCCGCATCGGCAAAGAAGGCCAGTTGCAGGTTCACGCTGCTGAACTTGATGAAACTGGTGCGGTATTCGGCACTGCCTTCCAGCACCACATCGCCGGGCTGTTCAATGCGGTAGGTGTAGTTGCCGTTTTCGTCCAAGCTGTCGCGGAACGAACCCAAGCCCAGCCGCCTCGGCAGCCATGCCCGCACGCTGTTGCTGCCCCCGGCAAAGAAAAACTTCTCGTAGGGCAGTGTGCCCGACGGCCCGTACGGGTTGCCAACGCCCGCATTGACGCGGAACGCCCACGAACTGCGGGCATTGCGCGGCCGGTAGTAGCGGTAGTCCACGTTGAATTTCACGAACCGGTAGAATTGCAGGCCGTCGCGGGTGCTGTCGCTGGCAATGTTCCAGCTTCCGGGCAGGGGCAGGTTCAGGAACGAGCCGCCGCTTTCGGCAAACAGCCGCAGGTAGCGGGCCCGCTGCACTTGGCCGGTGATGTTGCTGTTGTACACGTATGAGGCGTTGATGCTCGACACAAAAGCCTTCTGGAACGCCCGCCACAAGGTGCTGCCATTGGCTCGCAGATCATTGATTTCCTTGCGGAAGGCATTGCCGGCCGCGCTGTTGGCATAACTGGAAGAGATGCGGCCGAGTTCAAGGGGCGTGATGTTGAAGCGGCGCAGCAGATCGGGCTGCCAAGCGTAGGTGAGCGAACCTTGGAAACCGAACCGCCTGAACTCCGGCCGGTTGGTGAGGTTGTAGCCCACTTGCAGGCGCGTTTGCGGCGAAAACCGGCTGAACAGGTATTTCACGGTGGTCGGGAACAGTATCTGCGGGAATATCAGCGAGGCCGATATGTTGGCTTGCTGGCTCGGATAAATGGCCGGGTCGCTTTCGCTGCGGAAACCGGCCACGCCCTCCACGCCGCCCGTGGCCCGCAGTTCCAGTATCTCCAAGCCGCCAAACACGTTGCGGATCTTGAAATCCGCGCTGCCAAACGGGCCGGGATAGCCGTTGGCCAAGGTAACCGTGCCGCCGCCCTCCACCGAGTACGTGTATTTCTCAACGGGACTGGTGTAGATTTTGGCGGTGAATTTGCCGCCCGTGGTATCGTAGAATATGTTGGCGAACTTGAACATATCCAAGCTGCCCAGCAGCCGCTGCGTTTCCAGCGAGGTTTGCAGGCTGTAACGCGCCTGCGGGCGTATCAGCACCTTGGTGTCGAGTATCTTGTGCGAAAAGCGGTAGTTGCGGGCCAGATACCGGATGTTGCGGAACACCAGCGTGTCGCGGCGCACCCGGCCCGAAATGCCCGCGTCTTCGGTCAGGAAAACCCCATCCACGGCAAATACGCGGTGCGGCTTGCCGTCGGGCGGGTCGTTGATGATTGTGCGGATGCTCACGCGGCCGCCCCGCTTCAGCGTATCGCGTTCGGTGGTGTCGCGCAGGGTGGTGTCCACGTCGAAGGTAATGTAGCGGCGGCTGAAATCGTAGTAGCCGTTGTTTTTGAGCAGCTTGTCGATCCGGT
Organism: Sphingobacteriales bacterium; assembly: GCA_043789005.1. Lineage (GTDB taxonomy): Bacteria > Bacteroidota > Bacteroidia > Cytophagales > 172606-1 > Xanthocytophaga. Next base: position 3,635 of record JAYWIH010000004.1, on the reverse strand, counting down.
CTTGTTCGGCATTAATTCGGTCGTTGTCGTAGCCGTCGCCCACACGCAACAGCGATTTTTCGCGCGTTGTGTTCAACAGGCTGTCAATGAGACGGTTGTCGGTCTGCCAGTCGGCCCGCACAATCTGGTAGCGTTGGCTTTCCGTGACCAGATATGTGACCCGGACAGTCCTGAACAGCGAATCCTTTTTGTACTCATACGTGACACCGGCGCGGAAAAAGCCTTTTGCCTGCAAGTATTGCCGCATACTCTCCGCCGACTGCCGGGCCAAAGCCGTGTCAAAAGCCACGGGCGGTTCGCCCACGCGCATCAGCCAGTTGCCTTCGCTCAGGCGGCGGTTCAGGCGGTTGAGTGCCTTTTCGCGTTTCCTTTCAATGCGCGCCACCTTGAGCGAGTCGTTGCTTGCGGCCACGATTCTGTTGTTGTATTTCTCGGTGGTTTCGGCGATTTCCTGTTCCACCCTGGCTTGGCTGTAAGTGCGTGAGCCGAGATAATACAGCGTGAGGTACAGCGAAAATGGCGTGCCGGCAAAGCGGCGGTTGGCTTTCTGCTTGTAAAAGGGCGCAAATTCGTCGGCGGCCACTTTTTGGTTACCTTTGATGCGCTGCCCGGTAAGCAGCGACTGGTCGGGCTGCAGGAGCCGCTGCTGGCTCAGGCAACCCGAGAACAAAAGCATGGCAGCCAGCAAGACACTGTAAAAGATGATTCGTAGCAACTTGGTTCTTGTGATGTGTGCGTTTACCACCGGTGTGAAAATAGTATCTTCCCCAAAGCCCAAACCTGCTTTTTCTGTAGACTGTGAACCGTGGACTCAAAAATAGTATCTTTCAAAAACCCCAAACCCCGCCCACCCGTCGGGTTTGCCCACGGAAAACCCGTTGAACCATGATTCCGCAAAAGTGGCTGAAACTGATCAAATCGCTGCAAGTAAAGAAATACCGCAAAATGGAGCAATCTTTTGTGGTGGAAGGCGGCAAGAACGTGCTGGAACTGTTGCAATCGGACTATGAAATCCGCCTGCTGCTGGCCACCGCCGATTTCCAGCGGCAGTACGCAGCAATCCTGAACCGCAAAAATGCTGCCACGCAGGCAACCGTCGAAATTGTTTCCGAAGCCGACTTGGCAAGGGCGGGCGGCCTGCAAACCAACAATGCGGCACTGGCCGTTGCCGCCATGCAACCCAACTTGGCAATAATGCCCTCTGCAAGCAGTATGCTTTTGGCCATGGACGGCATTCAGGATCCCGGCAATCTGGGCACGATTATACGCATTGCCGACTGGTACGGCATTGCGGGCATCATCTGTTCAGACGATACCGTTGATTTGCACAACCCCAAAACCATTGCCGCAAGCATGGGTTCGTTTACGCGGATGCCGCTGTATTACACGTGCTTGGAGGAATATTTGAAAAAGTCTACCACGCGGACAACGGTGTACGGCGCGTTTTTGGAAGGCGATGATGTGCATTCGGCGGGGTTTGCGCAAGCGGGCATCGTGGTCATGGGCAACGAGGCGCACGGCATCCGCGAGGAAATCGTGCCGTATGTGAGCCGCAAAATACACATCCCGCGTTACGGGGGTGCCGAATCGTTGAATGTGGGCGTTGCCACGGCCATCATCTGCGACAATTGGCGGCGTACAAATAGCCCCCCAGTCCCCGAAGGGGCCCCGGCCCCTCCCCGAAAGCCCGCCTGCCGGATGGACAGGGGAGGGGAGTTTTAAAGCCCCCTCCTTCGGAGGGGGTTGGGGGAGGCCTTTTCTATTCAGCCGCCAGGTATTTGTCAATGACATGGTGTACAAGGTAGAGCAGCGGCGTGAGCAGCAGGGCCATGGCCACTTTGTACAGGTAGCTGTTCACACCCGTCGAAAGCACTTGTTCCAGCGTCCAGTTGCCAAAAACATAAAATGCGACGAAGATAACCACGTAGCTGTCAATCAGTTGCGATACCACCGTGGAGCCCGTGGCCCGCAGCCAGAGCATTTTGCTGCCGGTGATGCCGCGCACGTACTGGAACACGTAGGCATCAAGCAACTGCCCCAGCAGGAAAGCGATGATGGAGCCGGTGATGATGTTGAGCCCCTGCCGGAATATCTTGCCGAACGCAAAGTTGATGTCAAAGTTATTGTCGCCCCGGTTGATGTCCTGCCAGAATTGCGCCGGAGGCAGGTGCGTGGCCGCAAAAATGATCAGGAATCCGTAGCAAATCAGTATCGCCCCCATGAAACTGACGCGCCGCACGCCCTTGGGCCCGAAATACTCGTTGATAATGTCGGAAGTGATGAACACGATGGGCCAAGGCAACGCCCCGGCGGGCAGGTTGAAATCCTGTTTGAAGCTGCCGATGGGAATCTGCGCCGGAGGCAGGCCGAAGACCGCTTCGAGCGAAAATATTTTGGCTCCGATGATTTCGGAAATGATGGCGTTTGTCAAAAACACGCCGCTCAGAACCATGAACAGGCTTTGTTTTTTCCGGAGGTCGGGTTGCAGTAATGTTTTCAAGGGCAGAAAGAGGATGGCTTGCGAAAAGCGAAATGTGTGACCCTAACTGTTTGTTGCGGCAAATGGTTTGGCGTGTGCGGGCCAAGTGGCGGGACTTGGAAAGTCCCGCCACCGCAACCCAAGATACCGCCCTTTCGCAAAAATGCAAGCGAGCTGCCCGCCCCGGAACGCAAAAACCCGGTTCGGGTATCCGGGAAACCATATGCCAGCCCATGCAAGTGCCATGGGTTTTCAAACCCGGTCTGACAGCGAAACTGTCAGTCCTTCCACCGCCAGTTCGGTATTGGCAAACACGTCCCGTGCTTCGTCGAGCAGGGGCGTGAGTTCACGGTACCGCGCCGAGAAATGCCCGATGAGCAATTGTTTCACTCCGGCCAGCCGTGCTACGGTAGCCGCTTGGTGCGCGGTGCTGTGCCGCGTGTGGGCCGCCCGCGCCGCTTCTGAAGTCAGGAATGTAGCTTCGTGGTAAAGCAAGTCCACGCCGGAGACTTGCCCGATAACCGGCTCAAAATAAGCCGTGTCCGAGCAGTAGGCGTAGCTGAACGAGGGTCGGGGTGGCAGCGTGAGTTGGGCGTTGGCGTGGAGCAGGTTGCCGTGTTCGTCATGTATGTCCTTGCCTTCCTTGAGCCGCTTGATTTGGTGTGCGGCCACGCCACCGGGCAGCGCATCGGCGTTGATGCGGCGTTTGCGCGGCTTTTCGCGAAACAGGAACCCGGTGCAGGCAATGCCGTGGTGCAGCGGTATCGTGCTCACGGTCAGTTGCTCGTCTTCAAGGATCACGCCAGTACACGGATCCAGCGGGTGGAAGGTTATCTTGTATTCCAGCCGTGTGTCCGAGCAGCGGAACTGCGTGGTGATGATTTCGAGCAGGTCGGGCGGGCCGTAAAGGTTCAGATCGTTGGTGCGACCGCTCAGGTTCATGGTGGCCAGCAAGCCCACCAGCCCGTAGAAATGGTCGCCGTGCAGGTGGCTGATCAGGATGTGGTTGATGCGGTTGAGCTTGCAATGGTACCTGAGCAACTGGAACTGCGTGCCCTCGCCGCAATCAATCAGGAAATGGTGCTGCTCCACTTGCAGCAGTTGCGACGTGGGAAACCGTCCGTGTGCCGGGGTGGCCGAACTGCTGCCCAGTATC
>JAYWIH010000003.1:0-22193 GCA_043789005.1 Sphingobacteriales bacterium | reverse complement strand
TTAACTATTGCTGAACCAAAAAATCATGACAACTCATTGAAAGACAGCATTTTGAATACGAGGACGAAGTGCGAAACAATTGTGATTCAGTACTTACTGACGTTCAACGAGTCAAACGTCTGAGCCATCAAAGATGCAGGGCCGCAGGTGATACTGCTGCACAGGAGAAAAAATAACAGTTGTTTTTTCATGCGTTTTGCTCAGAATAATAAATTCCAGAATTAAAAAATGAAACAAAATCGTAAAAATCAAATGAACTGCTCATCTTGAACGAACCATGCGGAAGATGTAAATTATTGATTGTCAGTTGTTTGCAAATACTTTTTGTAAAGCTATGATAAAACCTGTCAGTACTTATGCCAGCAGGCAGCGGGCAAGAAGGAAAAACGGTAAGGTTTGATGCCGGAAAGCCATCAAACGGCGGGATTGGCGCAAAACCAACGGATTTACTTACAGGCAAGGCCGAACCCGAACGTGTGCACATACACCGCCCACAACAAAAAACCGGCACAAGCGCAACACGGAGAAGGTGATGGAAAAAGTAACCGCCCTTGACAGGTGCGTCACACCCAGTTAAGCGGCCTGTTGGTACGCATATAAGAAAAAAAAGCATATAAACAGCAGTCAGGATTCCGGCAGGTTCCCGGCCACACTTGCTGACGGCCCGCGCACCAGCGGGGTTCAATGACGAATAGCCTGATCACCTGTTTGCGCAGGCCAAGTAAACGACCCGAAACAACTCAGGTGTTTTCCGACGGCTTGGCCACCGCCAGCCGCCGCAACGCGTAGCCCAAGCCGCCCACCGACACCAGCGTCAGCACAACCAAGCCGATGCGCCACGCAAGGCTTTCATTCGGATTTTCAATCAGCTTCCGTAATTGTTGCGCCTGCGTGCCCGCCCACACCGACAGCACCGTGCGCGGCAGCATCCCGAGGAAACTGCCCCACAAAAACGGACGGATCCGCACGTTGAGCAGCGCAAAAACGGCGTTCATCAGCGCGAACGGCAGCACCGGCGACAACCGCGCCAGCACAATGATGCCCAGCGAGCCGCCCTGTAACCGGTTGATAAACGCCTGGTTCCGTGGCCGTTGCGATAAAAACTGCAGCAGGCTCCCGTTGTCCAGCCGCGCCAGCGTTTGGTAGCCGATCCAAGCGGCGGCCAAATAGCTGAGGCAAAGCGGCGGCAGCGAAACCCATCCCAACAGGAAGCCGCTCAGCAAGGCCACAAACGTGGTGGGCGTGAGGGCGAACGCCATTGTCAATGAGGCAACCGCATAAAATAGTATCCAGAAAAAAGGCGAAACCTGCCTCAGTTCCTGCTCATATTGGATCACTTCGTAAGCCACCAGCGAACTGCCCAGCAATGGCAGCAAGCCCAGCAGCAGTGAATAAAGAACCGTGAAGGCGTTTTTCCGGGAGGGTCGGGTCATGGGTTTTTGAAGTTTGGGGTTGGCTGAAGTTTCCGTTGCACTTATCCGTAACGAAATAGTATCTTTCCCGGCAAGCAAACCCGGCTTTTTACCGGAGCCAACCTCTCTAACCCAAATTTTTTTTACGGATGCCAACCACAACCCCCGCCGCAAAAACCAAGATATGGAGTGTCATCACGGCCTCGTCTGTGGGCACACTGATTGAATGGTACGATTTCTACATTTTCGGCAGTCTGGCTGTCATCCTTTCCGAGCGGTTTTTTCCGAGCGGCAATCCCACGGCGGCGTTTTTGTCCACACTGGCCACCTTTGCCGCCGGGTTTGTGGTGCGGCCGTTCGGCGCGTTGGTGTTCGGGCGACTGGGCGATTTGGTGGGGCGAAAATACACATTCCTGCTCACGTTGGTGCTCATGGGCGGCTCCACGTTTACCATCGGCTTGGTGCCCGGCTATGCGAGCATCGGCGTGTTTGCCCCGATTCTGGTGCTGCTGCTGCGCTTGGTTCAAGGCTTGGCGTTGGGTGGCGAATACGGCGGGGCGGCCACCTACGTTGCCGAACACTCGCCTGCCGGGCGGCGCGGGTATTTCACGAGTTTTATCCAGACCACGGCCACGCTGGGGCTTTTTGTGTCGCTGGGCGTGATTCTGGGCGTAAAAAACTCCATGACTCCGGCAGCCTTTGCCGAGTGGGGCTGGCGCATCCCGTTTTTGCTTTCGATTGTGCTGGTCGGCGTTTCGGTGTTCATCCGGTTGCGCATGGAAGAGTCGCCGCTGTTTGCGAAGGCGAAAGCGGAAGGCAAAATTTCCAAAAACCCGCTCAAGGAAAGCTTTGGCCGACGCGAAAACCTGAAAATGGTGTTGCTGGCCTTATTCGGGGCCACCGCCGGGCAAGGCGTAATCTGGTACACCGGCCAGTTTTACGCCATGTCTTTTATTGAGAAAACCTGCGCCATCGGCTTTGACCAGACGCGTTACATCACGGCAGCGGCACTGATTATCGGTACGCCGTTTTTCGTTGTGTTCGGCGCGTGGTCTGATAAAATCGGCAGAAAACCGATCATGATGGCCGGAATGCTGATTGCGTTGCTGGCCTATCGCCCGATTTACCAGAAAATGTACGCGCTGTCTGATTTGAGTCTCAAACAGGAAGTGGTGGCGCAAACCAGAATCACCACCAATCGTGACGAAATGGCCGGAACCATTGCCGTGACCACGGCCAAGACCTACGCCGACGGCACGGAAGCCAAGGAGACAAAGACAAGCAACATCAACGCCGCCACCGGCGCAATGCCAGAAACGAAACGCGAGGTGAACCTGAATGCCAGCGGCTTCTGGGCAATGACGCTGCTCATTGCCGTGCAGGTGATTTTTGTGACCATGGTGTACGGCCCGATTGCCGCGTTTCTGGTTGAGCTGTTCCCGACGCACATCCGCTATACGTCCATGTCATTGCCGTATCACATTGGCAATGGCATTTTTGGCGGACTCACGCCATTCATCGCCACATTTTTGTACGAAAGCACCAAAACCACCGCCAACCCCGCCGGCGATCCGCTGGCCGGACTCTGGTATCCGATTGGCGTGGCGGCGGTGTGTTTCGTGATCGGGATGCTGTATCTGGCTCCCCGGCAGCCCGAAGGGGAATTTTGAACATGGCCTGACCTATGCGAAATAGTATGTTTCCAAAAGCCCAAACCCGCCGGTTCTCCCGGAAGCCGATTGCCGGTTGCCGGTCTGGCACACAGTGTCTGACCTGCGATGCCGACTTCCCGAAATAGTATCTTTCAAAACACCGAAACCCATTGATTTATGAACACACTCAAAAAAGCATTCGGCATTGCGTGGTTGCTGGCGGGCATTGCCACCGTTGTTTACCTGCCGCTGCACGCCGCCCCGATCATTGCGGCGGGCAAAACGGAAGACATTGTTTTCTGGACAATCATGGTATTCATTTTTATTCCCATCGCGCTGGGATTTTCGCTGTTCGGCTGGTATGCTTGGAAAGGCGATTACAACAAGTAGGGTTTGCGTCTTTTGAAACATACTGTTTTCCGGCTGTTCCCCTCAAGAATACGGCTGTTCCAAAAAAAGCGTTTAATCCATGTATTTCTTTGAATATTAAAACTAATGTTTACTTTTGGGGAAAATGCAATCCCCATTGAAAAGAATCACTTCCATAGTACTGCTGATCCTGATCCTGCACAATACGGTTGGCTACTATTTTTTCCATGCCCTGCGGCAGATGGAAGTGAAACGCGAACTTGCCCGCGCCATTGACCGAAATGCCATCCCGGACAGTGAATTGCTGGTTTTCAAAGTGCCGGTAACGCTTTACCACCAGCTTGACCGCAAGGATTTTGAACGGGCGGAAGGCGATTTCAAGCACGAAGGCCGGTTTTATGAGATGGTGAAACGCAAACTGCAAAACGACACGCTCCACGTGTATTGCTACGACAACCGCGAAAAAGCCCGCCTTTTTGATGACCTGACGCAGCACACCAAAACCCACGTGGCCGACTTCAAAGGCAAGCCGATTGACAAGCACGAAAAGTCCGTGCTGTCGTTCATCAAGGAATACCTGCCTTTTATTGACAATGCGCTTTGTTTTTTCCCGGTTGCCGCCACGCTTGAGTTCAACACTCGCCCGGCGCAACCTTTCTGTTCGGCCTTGCTGGAAATTGCCTCTCCCCCGCCCAAGCAAGCCTGATTCTCGTTTCCCTTTTCCTGAATATTCTGTCCGTTTCCCAACCCGAAATCGGGGTTGCCGCGCGTGTTTTCATGCTGCGGGGCAACTGCCGCCAATCATCGGGCTTCCGGCTTGAAGCCGGCGAACCGTTCGTGCCCTTTGCTGGCCAGTGGTTCGCACTTCCGGTACTCTTGGCGGCCAATTGACACCCGAAATAGTATCTTCCGGAAAGGTCAAACCCGCCTTTCCCAAACAATGTTTTTGCCACCGCTCACTAATCACCTTCCAAAACCATGAAAAAGACTACCTGCTTCCTGTTCGCGTGCATCGCGTTTCTCAATTTGGGCATCATTACTGAAGGGCTGGCGCAGGGCTGCGTGGCCATCCGCAGCGTCGGGGCCACCTGCAACGCCAATGGTTCGGGCGGCGGCCTGCTGACCAAAGGCCAGTGGCAGGTTTCCACGACCTACCGTTATTTCAAGTCGTACAAGCACTTCAAGGGCCGCGACGAGCAGCCCGACCGCGTGGCCAACGGCTCGGAGGTGATCAATCATTCCAGCAGTCTGGATGTCACGCTCATCTACGCATACTCGTCGCGGCTCAACGTCAACCTGAATGTGCCTTTGGTGTACAACAGGCGGTCTTCGCTGTACGAACATGGTTTGGCAAACGGAGTAAACCGGTTCAATGAGCGGCACAGCACCGGATCCCAAGGCTTGGGCGACATCCGGTTGAGTGCCAACTACTGGCTCTTCGACCCGGAAACCAACCAAAAAGGCAACCTGTCTTTCGGCTTGGGCGTGAAATCCAATTCGGGCAACTACAACTACCAGGACAATTTCTACAACGTGGGCGAAAACGGGCAGCAGGCCATCCGCTCGGTGGACCAGTCCATCCAGCCCGGCGACGGCGGCTGGGGCCTGACCGTGGAAATGCAGGGCTACCGGCAGTTGTTCGACAAAGTATTCGTGTACGGCAACGCCTTTTACTTGGCCAATCCGCGCGAAACCAACGGCACGCGCACCTACCGCGAAACCCTGACTCCCGTACTGGCAAACGAAGCCATCATGTCCGTGCCCGACCAGTACATGGCGCGGGCGGGCGTGAGCTACGCAACGCCGCTGCACGGCTTGTCGGCCTCATTGGGCTGGCGCATTGAGGGCATACCGGTGTATGACTTGGTGGGTGGCAGCGGCGGTTTCCGCCGTCCGGGCTATGTCACTTCCGTAGAACCCAGCCTCGCTTACATGAAAGGGCGAACCACCTTGAGCCTCAATGTGCCCGTGGCCTTGGTGCGCAACCGCACCCAAAGCGTAACCGACAAGGAAACCGAACGGCTCACGGGCAAGCCCCGCCAAGGCGATGCCGCCTTTGCCGATTATTCGGTGAGTGTCGGGTTAGGCTACCGGTTCAAGTGAACCGGATTCAACTTTGGCAAATAAATAACTGATGTCAGCCCGTCACTGCAAGTCCGGATAAACCGTGCGTAACATCAGTTAAGTTACTGTAACCGGAAAAGGCTGGATCATTGATTCAGCCTTTTTTAATGGCCATTCCGACAAAGACTGCGGCCCCGCAAAATGCCCTGAACCGGACTTTGCCGCACCATTGCTTCTTGCCGGTTCCAAATCATTTCTCAATTCCCTTGCGGATGTTTTCACCCGCAAGCCAAAATCCTGCAATGGATGCCTGCCCTTGGCAAAACGCATTGAATCAAAACCTGACCGAACTGTTATTTCTCGCCGACTTTCAATAATCTCCCCTAAAAAAACCACTTTTGTTCCATGAAAAAACTGTTTTACACCGGCATCTTCGGACTGGTCTTGTTCGAAATCCTGAATGTGTATTTCATCATGCCCATGCCCGGCAGCCAGCAAATGCAGAGCATTGGCACGGCTTATTTTTTGCACACCCACCACTGGATTTTCAGGGCCGTTTTTGTGGTCTTGGTGCTTTTTGGCGCGTGGCGGGCGTTTAGGTCATCCAAATGGTGGGCGGTTTCTGTCTCGTTACTGGCAGTGGTGGCCACATATATCTTAAATTTCCAGATGGCCGCCGACAGTATGTTTGCCCAACCCGAATCTTTGGTGCTGGCCGCCGCGCCAGCCAACACAATTAAACCCGACCGGTTGGTGCTGGGCATTGAACTCAACGGCCAGGCCAAAGCGTACCCGATCCAGCTACTCGCTTACCACCACCAAGTGCTGGACAGCGTGGGCGGCAAGCCGGTTATGGTCACGTACTGCTCGGTCTGCCGCTCCGGGCGGGTGTTTGAGCCCGTGGTGGCGGGCAGGCCCGAAGCATTCAGGCTTGTGGGCATGGATCATTTCAATGCCATGTTTGAGGATGCAACCACCAAAAGCTGGTGGCGGCAAGCCACCGGCGAGGCCATTGCGGGCAAACTGGCGGGCCAAACGCTGCCCGAACTGGCATCGCAGCAAACGTCGCTGGCAAAATGGCTTGCCCTGTACCCGAACAGCCTGGTAATGCAGCCCGACAAGGTTTTCAAGGAAAAATACGATAGCTTGGGCAACTATGATGTTGGCAAAGGCCGCAGCGACCTTACCCGCACCGATTCATTGTCGTGGAAAGACAAATCGTGGGTGGTGGGCGTGGCCGTGGGCAAGCACAGCAAGGCATTTGACTGGAACCGGCTGAAAAGGGAACGCGTGGTGAATACCGCCATTGGCAATGTGCCCGTGGTGTTGGCTCTGGCAGCGGACGACAAGAGTTTCTTCGCCTTCCAGCGTCCCGAATCCGCGGAGTTTGCCTTGCAAAACGACACATTGCAATCAAACGGGCTGTCGTTCAACCTGAGAGGCGAACAAGTTGGCGGCGCGGACAAAAACGTTGCGCTTACCAAAATCAATGCCTACCAGGAATTCTGGCACAGTTGGCGTACTTTCCACCCGGAAACAGGGAAGTATTAGGGCAGGTTTGGGCTTTTCAGAAGATACTATTTTGTGTTTGTGTCAAATAATTACTTTTGAAAATAGCGGAAATGAAAACCATAGTGATTACTTGCCTACTTGTTTTTTCTTTTATAGCATCATGCTATGCGGATGAACAAAGACTTCAAACGAAATTCGTGAGTAAGAATGGCCTGTATTCATTAGAGATTAGCAAGGGTAATGCATGGAAATTAAAAAACTCAAAAGGCAAATTGATTTATAAAATTGACAATTAAGGATTTGAAAGTATGACCGTGTTAGTGTCAGATAACGGACAGAACATAGTGGTGATTGACGATTTCGCACAAGGACATATTATTGACGATAGGAATGCTTTGTGGTTTTACAACAAAGGGAATCTGGTAAAAACACATAAGCTCAAGACAATACTTGAAGATACTTGTAACGTTTCTTTTTCAATTTGGCATACTATGCGGTCACTCGAAGATTTAACCTTCTCAAATGCGGATTCAACATTCCGCCTATCTACTTACGAGTTCAATGATTATGTGTTTGATACAATTAGTGGAAATATTTTGAGCAAAAAAAGACCTGTTGAATTTGATACGATTGTTTTTGGCCAATTCGATAAGGGTGATAGTGAAAATGTGAGAATGGAAGTAATCAAATATGTGGCTGGAGGAAGCACCGAAAAGATTATTTCCTTTAAAACCAATTATTACGGTCAAGGACGGTGGATGGTGATGATTATGTTAAAGTCAGATGTAGATGTCACACCGCTGAGGTATCGAAAAAGCCATATATCTGTTTCTTCGTGTTTTAAATAGTAAAAAAATCAAACAGGCGGGTTTTGCCTTTTGAAAACATACTGTTTTCAGAACCCCGCAAATACACGCAACCAGTAAAAACCGAAGTTCCAACTCTTCAACCATCCACACCAATGCTTCCCAAAATAAACACCCTCAGCGGATACCTGTACGAATACCAAAAAAGCGTGGCCGATCCCGAAGCGTTTTGGTCAACCATCGCCGAGAATTTCTATTGGCGCAAACGCTGGGACAAAGTGCTGGACTGGAGTTTCGACCCGATGGATGTGCGGTGGTTTGTGAACGGCAAATTGAACATCACCGAAAATATCTTTGAGAAAAACCTGCTCATTTTTGGCGACAAGCCCGCCATTATCTGGGAACCCAACAACCCCGCTGAGCCAAGCATTACCTTGACCTACAAGCAGTTGCACGAAAAGGTGTGCCAATTTGCCAACGTTCTGCTGCACAACGGCGTGCGGCGCAGCGACCGGGTGTGCATCTATATGCCCATGGTACCCGAAGCGGCCATTGCCATGCTGGCCTGTGCCCGCATCGGGGCGGTGCATTCGGTGGTGTTCGCCGGGTTTTCGGCCAGTTCGCTCTCCGACCGGATCAATGATGCCGAAGTGCGCGTGGTGCTGACCTCCGATGGCAATTTTCGCGGAGCCAAGTCCATCCCCGTCAAGGCCGTGGTGGACGAGGCCGTGGCATCGTCGCCCACCGTGGAGCGGGTGATTGTCTTGAAACGCACCAACGCGGAAGTAACCATGCACCCCGGCCGCGACATTTGGTGGCACGAGGCCATAGAGAATGTCTCCGTTGAAAACAAGGCCGAGGAAATGGATTCCGAGGATATGCTTTTCATCCTGTACACGTCCGGCTCCACGGGCAAGCCCAAGGGCGTGGTGCACACCATCGGCGGCTACATGGTTTATACGGCCTATACCTTTGCCAACGTGTTCCAATACAACGTCAACGACATTTATTTTTGCACCGCCGATGTGGGCTGGATCACAGGCCACTCGTATATTGTCTACGGCCCGCTGCTGACCGGAGCCACGGTGGTCATGTTTGAGGGCGTGCCCAACTATCCCGATGTGGATCGGTTCTGGGATATCGTTGAAAAACACAAGGTCACACATTTTTACACCGCCCCCACGGCCATCCGTTCGCTGATGAGCCATGGCACCGAACCCATTGAACGCCACGACCTTAGCTCGCTGAAGGTTCTTGGTTCGGTGGGCGAACCAATCAATGAGGAAGCGTGGCAATGGTATTACACGCACGTGGGCAAAGGCAACTGCCCGATTGTGGATACGTGGTGGCAAACCGAAACCGGCGGCATCATGATTTCGCCGATGGCAGGCATCACCCCCACCAAACCGGCCTACGCCACGCTGCCGCTGCCGGGTATCCAACCGGTGATTGTGAACAACGAAGGCCGGGAACTGACGGGCAACAATGTCGAAGGCAACCTGTGTATCAAGTTTCCGTGGCCGGGCATGATCCGCACCACTTACGGCGACCACGAACGCTGCCAGAACACGTATTTTGCCACGTACAAGAACCTGTATTTTACCGGCGATGGCGTGAAACGCGATGCTGACGGCTACTACCGCATCCTGGGCCGCGTGGATGATGTGATCAACGTGTCGGGGCACCGGCTGGGTACGGCGGAGGTGGAAAACGCCCTCAACTCGCACCCGCTGGTAATTGAATCTGCCGTGGTGGGCTTCCCGCACGATGTGAAAGGCCAGGGCATTTACGCCTACGTGGTCTTTGACACGGCCAGCCAGACCCACGACCCCGAAAAAATAAAGGACAGCCTGCTGGCCGCCGTCACCAAGGTCATCGGCCCGATTGCCAAGCCCGACAAGATCCAAATTGTGGGCAGCCTGCCCAAAACGCGTTCGGGCAAGATCATGCGCCGCATCCTGCGCAAAATCGCCGAGGGCGATGCCACCGGCCTCGGCGACACGTCCACGCTGCTCGACCCCGGCGTGGTGCGCGAGATTATTGACGGGGCGTTGGTAGCGGTGAAGGTGTAAGAAATAGTATCTTTGGAAAAGGCGAAACCCCATGCCCCACAGATGCCGTTTACATGGCACCTGTTTTGGTGCATATCTAAGTAGGGGCGACTGGCCGGTCGCCTTGTTCGGTGCAGGCTCGCATTGTCTTTGACCGGGTCTGTGGGAAACAAGGGCGACCGGCCGGTCGCCCCTACGCATTTAATTGATTATGGCTTTCAACCCTGATGTTCACAAACGCCGTTCCATCCGGTTGCAAGGCTACGATTATTCGCAGGCGGGGTTGTATTTCCTGACTGTTTGCGTGGAAAACAAAGAATGTCTGTTTGGCAGCGTTGAAGATGGGAAAATGATTTTAAACGACTACGGACGAATCGCCGAGGAAGAATGGCTAAAATCAGCGATAATTCGTTCGGAGATTGAATTACATGTGTTCATTATAATGCCCAATAATATACACGGCATTGTTGAAATCGTTGGAGACACCCGTATGGACGACCGGCCGGTCGCCCATACGGGGATAAATGGGCCAAAACCGAAATCAATTGGATCGTTGATGGGCGGTTACAAAGCATCCGTCACCAAACGCATCAATGCCTTACGTGATATGCCAGGTTCAATTGTCTGGCAGCGCAACTACTATGAACACATCATTCGCAACGCAGCTTCTTACCACAACATTGCCGACTACATCCTCACCAATCCTGCCAAATGGCAAGAAGATAAATTTTATTTCCCGTAAGAGCAGGTTCCCGCCTCCGGAGTTGCGTTTATGTTTGCCAATCCGCCCGTGTGGAAAAATTTTTCGCGCGGGCGGATTGGTGATTAACCGAACCCTTAAAACTCATCCCGCTTACTGTCATTTCAACAGTCCCGCAGTAGCCGTAACCAGTGCGGCGAAGTTTTTGGCGGCAGTTTTGCAAATGACGCAGAAATGAAAAAACATTGTGAGGAAAATTACATACCAATAGAACCGTGAAAATCCGAAAATAGTATCTCCCCAAACACCAAAACCCCGCCGCCGCCCAGACCGAAGGCTTGCCCGCAAAAAAATCAAAGCCTGTGGCAAGGCCAAGTCGTTGAGGCACACACCCCTATGCCTCGCGTAAAACTCGGCATCCCGGCGGCATTTTTTTGCGCGGCTCAAAAACAGTATCTTTGAAAAAGACGGAACCTCCGCCAAGCCTGCACCGATGACGCGCACCAAAACCAAGTTTGGTGCACCGCTGAAAAAGGGCATTTGCCACACCCTCGGTTTGTCATGCGCACCATCCTCACACTCACACAATGGAACCGGTACGCTGTTGGCGTATCCATGGCAATCCTGGTTCTGGTGGCAAACCAACTGTTTATCCAATATTGGCTTTACCAAAAGAACGAGGATTCGCGGATCATCAACCTTTCGGGGCGGCAACGAATGCTCAGCCAGAAAATCAACCTTGGGCTGGCCGGGCTTGCGAACCGGCAGGCTGGCCGGGCCGACTACGCGGATTGGAAAAAAGTGCATTACGGGATGCTCAATGGCGACCGCGACATGGACATCCACCGGATCAAGAACCAACAGGCACGGCAAATACTGCTCCAATTGTCGGCAAACATCGAGTACATCGGCAGAATCATGGAGAGCCGACCAGCCATGAGTCCCGAACTGCTGGCAAAGATAAACCGGAACCAAGCCGGTTTTTTGGAACAGATGGAGCGGGTGGTAAAGCAACTTGAGCAGGACTCGGACAACCGGTTGCGGTTCATTCAAATCATCGAAATCATTCTTGCCGCCTTTTCAATCATCATTGTGGCCGCCGAGGTGAGGTATGTCTATCAACCGGCGGAAAAGGAACTCCGGCAGGCTGTGAGCAAGCTCGAAACATCGGAAAACAAGCTGCTGGCCATTTTGGACAGCACTACGGATTGCAATATTTTCCTGAGCCGCGACTTTGAAGTGCTTGATTTTAACCGGACAGCCAGAGAAAACGCGAGAAAGTTTTATGGCCGGGAAATCAGGTGCGGGGATGATTTCAGGAAGTACGCCAAAAACGACAAGCGGCTTGGCCTGCTGTTTGGTAATGTGCTGGCCGGCAATGCAACCAGCCTCGAACATGAGTTTGAGTCGCAAGGGGTGGGAAAGTGGCATCAAGTCAGGTTTT
Source organism: Sphingobacteriales bacterium (assembly GCA_043789005.1). Taxonomy (GTDB): domain Bacteria; phylum Bacteroidota; class Bacteroidia; order Cytophagales; family 172606-1; genus Xanthocytophaga. The sequence continues at coordinate 10,183 of JAYWIH010000003.1, read as the reverse complement.
TCCCGGTTTACAACAAACGCCATGAGCTAATCGGCATATCGTACAACTCGACCGATATTGACCAGAAAAAAAGGGCGGAAATGAAAATCAAAGACCAGCTTGGGGTTTTCCGCGAAATCGCTTGGCAGCAGTCGCACACGGTGCGGGCACCGGTGGCCAATATTCTGGGCATTCTGGACTTGATGAACAGCCACGAGGAGAAAACCAGCGACCGGGAAAAGGCGGAATACCTGAGGCTGATAAACGACCAAGCCACCAAACTTGACGGTATAATCCATGATATTGTCCAGAAAACGGACTATATGCACGAATAGGCACTTGGTTTGCGGCACACGCTAATTTTTTACGCGAAAAATTACACCGGAAAATAGTATCCTTTGAAAAGGCCAAACCCGGCTTGCCCGCCGGGTAGCCGCTACAACTCGATTCATGAAATGGTACATTGCGGCGATAAAAGCCTTGTCTGGCCATCATTTTCAACGCCTGCGGCCTGAACCTCAACCGGGAATTTCATTTTGAGTTCGCAAAATTGCATAATCAAAAAGTTGGTTTTACATTTATGATCCCTACGACAGCCGTAGGAACGACTTTTCGGGAATTTTTTTTATTCCGGAAAGAATGGCTTTTTCCTGCATTCGGGGTATTCTTCTTGTAATGCACCGGACGTGGCACAAGGGAGTTGACCGCCACAATCCAGTGGTATCTGGCAGAATTTCAATTTTTACAAGGTGACAGGCATAATAACAAATCCCGTTCATGAAAAAAACATACACTGCGGTCGCTTTTTTTTCCCTGACTGCCACTTTTGCGCAGGACATAATTTACCAAAGTGACGAAAGCCCGTTGAAATGCAAACTCGTTGAAGTAAGCGACAAGAGGGTGAGGTACAAATCGCTGCAAAACCTGAAAGGGCCCGACCGGATATTGGAGCCTGATGAAGTGCTGATGGTTTTCAGTGAGAATGGCAACTATGTGGTCTATCCACTGGAATCTTCCAATGACGCAGCCGCCATGACTTCGGTGAGCCCTACCGGCAAAAGGGATTTTGACATACTTGTCACCACCGACCAGAAAGTGATACAAGCCTTGATTGATGAATCAACGGGTAGCAGCGTCCGTTTCAAGGCCATGAATACCGACCAGGTTCAGACGATGGACAAATCCAAGATTGTGCTGATTCTGCACAAGGGAAAAGGCCCCGAACTGATAACATCTCCCAATGACGCGGTTTCGGTGCTGAAACTGGTAAGGAACCAAGTGAGCCAGCTGCTGGCCTCGAAAGGCGCAGATACAGACCCGATGCCCGTGGCTACGAAAAAAGCCGAGTCGCCGGCGGTTTCGCAAAGCACCAGTCATGCGCAGCAACAACTAGTCGGAAACAAGGATGCCAGCACTTACGGCCTGTCGGCGGAGCAGTTTGCGGAATTCAAAAACAAGGCTTTGGTAAAAACCGATGAGTTTACCGTGAACCTCCAGACCATTGCCGATGTGGGCACAAGCCGCGAGAAAGCGAACACGACCATAGACCTGACCACCGGACTGTTTGTAAACGAAGATGCGCGGGTGGAGGTGTCTAATATAAACAGCGGTGTGAAGAACAAGTACAAAATCAGAAGTTATCTGGATCGCTTACTTACCAAAAGCTCGCAATATTCAAAAGTGGAGCTGGAATTTGCCGATATCAGCTACGCATCTGAATTTAAAAAAGGCAATGACGGAAACTATTACGCGGTCATCACATTTGTCCAAACTTTCAAAGGGTTCAAAGATGGCCAGATGGTGTATGGGGATGTGACCGAGCGGAACGCCACCATCATATTGAAATTGTATGAGAAGGACGACGAAGGGACAACCAAAAAAGTGTGGGATATATTTTTGGCTGACGTAGGCGTGGTAGAAACACGAAGATAACCAGCATGTAAGGGCTGCCCGCCATTCAGTTTTGCTTGTCCGGGTGATTGCGCGCACAAGCGGATGGTCAGGATGGCCTGTCTGTAACGGTGGGGTTTGGCCTTTCCGAAAGATACTATTTTGCAAACCTTGCCGGCCGTGCCTTGTGCCAAAACCCCGTTCAAAAAACCTGTTCACGAATGAAACGCGCATACTTGTTTTTAACACTGTTCACCATTGGCTTTCCATGCCTTTCCCAAGACCAAGTCACGGTCAAGGAGGCCGCCGAAATCACGTATCAAGCCAAAGAGACAGTAAAAGCCTACCAATCGTTGTTGAATTTCGTGGTTTTTGCCGAAAATGCCCCTAACGAACTAAAAGATGCCATAGAAAACAGTTGTGCAGCTTCGCGCAACCAGATTTTTTTCAATAAGGAAGCAATCATTGAAGATGACATTGACCCCGACTACACAGTGGGCCAAACCCGCGACCTGCCCGTTGAAAAATACCTGAACACCCTGGACATCGGTTATGAGAAGGATATTGATCCGTCCATTGCCTTCACCAACGTGCAGGTGTCACACGTCAAGAAAAAGGACTACCTGTACATAAAGGTTTTTTTCGAGTCGGCGTTTGGCAAGGCGAACAAGAAAAAGAATGTGCCCTATCCCGTTCGGCAGCGCGTGGCATTGCTCAGGGCGGAGAAAAGAGGCAACCGCTGGTACACGTTTGTCAGCGGAATCCGGTTCCACAATCCGGCCAATGCGATTGATAACACGGAAAACGACATTACGATTGTTCCCGAAACAGATGGTTCGCTGGTGGCGGGCACAAACGTAGACACTGTTTCTCTGACCCAAGACAAGGTGGCAATTGCCATCAGGGACTATGAGGCGTTGCAGGAGGAATCCAAGCGGAAACTGCAGGACGAATTCAATCAGGCCATCACCTATGCCAACCAACTCTATGCCAACCAAGAGTTTGAGGAAGCGGAAATTGCCTACAAGAAAGCCCGGGAATTAAACCCTTTCAACACCGTGCCCTTGGTGCAACTGATAAGGGTGAAAAAGGAGCTTGGCAGCCGTACCTACGAATCGTTCCTGGCTCAGGCAGAACGGGCAAAAAAAGAAAGACGATACGAAGAGGCAATGGATTTTTACCAGAAAGCCCTTCAGAAAAAGCCGCAGGCCTCCGATATCATCACCCGCGAACTGCAACCCCTCTCGCAACGGGTGAATGATATTGCTTCCATCAGAAACAAAATGGAGTCCGGAAACATTGATGCCGCCATTGAGGAATGCGACCGCAAAATAAAAGACAAGAGAAAATTCATCAACGATTATCCCGAATTCTTTCTGTTGAGGGGCAAATCGTATTTGCTTTCCACCGACCGGCGTGCCAAGGATAGGGCGTTGGAAGATTTCAACAAGACATTGGAAATAGATGCCTATTACCAAGAAGCACGCTTGATTCGCGCCGACTATTTGGAAAAGAGCGGAAATTCCGTGGGAGCCATCACCGATTATGATGTTGCCTTGGCCAATATCCCTATGGAAAAGGAGTTGTTCGGTGAAAGAGTATCCATCGCCACCAAAAAAGTAGCCCTCAAAAACAACCTCAAAAATTTCAAGGGAGCCATCGACGAATACGAAAAACTAATCAGGGAGGCCGAACGATTGAGCCTACCCAAAAATCCCGGTTTTTTTTACGAAAAAGGGCTTTTGGAAATGAAAAGAGCCGAGGCCGACCGTTTGGGCGCGGAATATGGCGAGGCCGAAAAAAGTTTTAGCACCGCCCTCACCCTGAACACTACTTTCACTCTGGCATATTTCCATCGCGGCTTGGCAAGATTCGACTTGGAGAAATACCGAGAGGCGGCAAAGGACTTCGCCGAGGCCGAAAAACTTGGACTCGATACCGTGTACAGAAAAACCATCCAGTCGAAAAGTGATATCCTGTACGCCTCCGGCTTGCAGGCATTATCTGAGATGAAACTGGACAAAGCGGAAAAAGCATTTCGCAATGCCATTATAACAAGGCCCAAAAATGCAAAGGCATGGTTTAAAAAAGGCGAAACGCTGTTTGCCGGCCGAGATATGGAAAATGCCTTGGAACACTACAATACGGCAATCAGCCATGAAAACTTTTTTCCCGAAGCACATTACAGCAAAGGACTGGCATTGAGCAGACTAAGCCGCTACCAAGAGGCAATTGAGAGTTTCGGGCAGGCAACCCAACAGAACAAGACATACGTGGCGGCCTATCAGGGAGCGGGAAGGGCGCACCAAAAACTTGCCAATTACAAAGTTGCCCTGCTGCCTTTGTCAAACGCCATTGACTTGTTGTTGGCGGAATATAAGAAAGCCAAGAAAAGCGACAACAAAACCGCAACCCCCTTACTCAAATCCCGATTGTCCGATGTGTACCATGACATAGGCCAGTGCCACTACCAAATGAAGTCCTATGCGGAAGCGGTAAAAATACTGGACATTTCAATTGATTACGGCCCTGATTTTGCCGATGCCTACCATTACCGTGGCTTGTCCATGCTTGCACAGAATCAAGCGAAAAGCGCAATCAAGGATTTGTCGAAAGCCATTGAGTATTTTCCGGAGGATGCAACGTACCGGTACGCGCTGGCCGATGCGTTTTTCCACCACAAGGAATATGCCGAATCCATAAAGCATTACACAACAGTGGTGCGGATTGACAGCCTGAATGCTCTCAACGACACAAAATACAAGCGTGGTCTTTGCCATGTGAAATCCGGCAGTTATGAAAAGGCACTGAAAGATTTTTCCGATTACAGTGTTGGTGTGTCAGACGACCGGGCGGATTCTTTCAATACAGATTACGGATTCCTGTATTTGCAATTGAAGCAGGATTCGCTGGCCATGGCCGAGTTTGACAAGGTGCTCAGGAGGAAGGAACAATACGCCGAAGCACTGTACGGAATGGCTTGCGTGTATGACACGAAAAAAAACCTCGCGGAAGCCATGCAATACGTGGAGAAATCCATTCTGACCAAAAAACTGAACAAAACATTTGTCAGCCAGCAAGAAGAGTTCTTTTTGAAAAATCTTCGGGGCGACAAACTTTTCAACAAGAAATACACATCGCTCAAAAAGAAGAATCTGGCATCTTCATAAAACACATCAATGAAAAAGATAACCCTGATTGTTTCGCTGCTTGCCTGTTGCGCTATAGCCAATGCCCAACAAAAAGGGCCTGATAAAATCCAGAAAAAGGACAAGTCGGTGATAGATGCAATTGTGATGGAAATCTCATCAAGAGAGGTGAAATACAAGAAATTCAAATCGCCCCACGGCGCCGTTTTTTCTATGCCCACAAAAGATGTGTCCACTATTGCTTATGCGGATGGCTATATTGAGATAATGAACGAATCGCCGCCGGTAGCCGCAAAAAACACTACGTTGACCTCTGTTGCGCCACCGGCCAAACCCGAGGAAAAAAAGGAGAGCGAACCTGCCGACCGTGGAGCCGTTCTGGCTGTTGCCAGTGGCAAAAGTGGAGAGTCCGCAATACTTAAAAAAGAGAAAGCCGCCGAAGCCAAAACCCCTAAAACGGACGTGGTTGCCAAAACGTCCAAAGGGGGTTACAAGCTTTCTGGCAAACAGGTTGGCTTGGAACTGTCGCCCAAAGAGGTTTCAGGCTTGGACATTGACCGCGTTGCGTTAGACATGGTGGAACCCGACTTGCGCCATCCAAGCGAATACGATGGCGAATACCAATGGAAATCTTCCAACTCTGATCAGAAGGGGACGGTGTGGCGGATAGAATGGGACAATGTGACGCTCATATTGAAAGAGTGGATGGGATATGGGTGGCAGAAACGCGCCAACAGTGAAAAGGAGATAAAGCTCAAAAACAACGAACTCCGATCCAATGGAAAATTGATGGGTTATTTCGTTAAATTTTTGCACAAGGGAAAAGAAATACGCGGCTTTTACGTGCAGACCAACAACAACAGGGATTTGTTCCTGCTGAAAGTAAAGTGACTGTTGCCTGGCTTTTGTCAGGCCAAAGGCACTAATCCACCCTGCTGTGCCCGCTATTGTTGGCTTTGCAGGTTGGCTTCAAACAAATAGTATCCTTCAAAAAGGCCAAACCCGGCTTGCCTCAACGTTCCCGCAAGCCTGCCCCGCAGTCCGGTTTCTGACAACTGGCTCACAAATACATGAACAAATCGCGCACTTCGTTGATCAGGTTACTGAAAGCGGGTTGTTTGCGGATATCGGGCCGCCAAGCCAGGTCGCGGCCAACCAGGTCAAACGTGTGTTTGATTTTGGCTCCGGGAATGATGTTGTTGTGCGTATCTCGGTCGCGGCCCATGATCCAGAGCGTATCGGCAATGGCCGACGTGGAAACAATATCGTGCGAGACGATGATGATTGTGTTGAGTTCGTGGCTGTTGGCGATTTCCACAATCATCTCGCTCACTTCCTCCACCATGTTTATGTCCAGCCCGCTGAAAGGCTCGTCCATGAGCAAAAAGTTTTCGGAACACAGCAACTGCTGGGCAATGGCGATGCGCTGCTTCTGCCCGCCTGAGAGTTGTGCCGGATACGCTTGGGCGTGCTGCCGCAGCTTGAAACGATCCAGGATGTCATGAATCCGTTCTTTGCGCTTTGTGGAATCTTGGATGGTTTTTTTGGCGGCCACTTCCAGATTGCCCATCACCGTGCGGTGGTTGAAGAGCGGGTAATTCTGCTGCACCACGCCCATGGTTCCGGCGGTAACGGGCTTTTGCGCGGTTCCGGCATAGACTTCGCCCGTGGTGGGCCGCAGCAAACCCGCCATAATCTCGAACAGTTTGGTTTTGCCCACACCCGACGGCCCTAGGAAACCCACCACCTGCCCCTGGGTCATGCCCGGACGGATGATGTTGCAGATTTCGGCGTTCACATTCTGCAAAATCACGTTTTCGCCCAGCGTCAGGCTCACGTTGTCTATTTTCAGGATGCACTCGTTTTTGGTGTGGGCGTATTCCATGTGGCTTGGAAAAATAGTATGTTTTGGAAAGACTAAACTATTGCTTAGATACTAATAGTTTAGCTCTCAGTTCCTTTAAATCGTTGCCGAAAAAACTTCTTTTTCTGTAAAAAAAAGCGATTTCATTTCCGTATTTGGTGTCTTCTTTCATTTTAATGTAGAATATATTGCTTGTTGAAGGAAATTTAATTCCTAACAGACTTGACTTAATATCAGAGATTTCACTTTTAGATATTTCAATTGTTTTTATAGAGCCATCCAGAAACAAAGTTTCGCTTTTTGTCACATAAATTTTGTCTCCATCCACCTCTACTTTATAGCAATGCGGTAAAAATTTGATTGACAGTGAGATGTAAACAATCATTAATATACATAAAACAACAAAAATACGTCCGTACACGAAATCAAACCGTTCCTCTAAATCTTTGACAAAAAAAATCAATACAAGATTGGTGAAAACGCCTGTTGAAAGTATAACGAGAAGCATGGCGTACGACATTTTTAAATCACCGCCATCGCTGGAAATCTGTGTTTTCATCGGCAAATGAGTGACTGTCAAAATAGTATCTTCCGAAAAGCCAAAACCCTCCTCTTTCTTTCCATGGACTGCTGACCGTGGACCGATTTCTTACCGCTGCACGGTCAGCAGGCTGTAGGGAAAGAAAAATCCGCGCATCTGGCCGATAGCCCAATCCAACAGGATGCCGACCAGCAGCACCAGCAACTGGATGGCGAAAATCGCGTCCAGGTGCAGGCCGGTTTTCTGGTTGTTGAGCAGCAGAACCCCGATGCCGCCTTCGGCCCGCGAAATGCCTTCCACCAGCGTAAGCATGGTCCAGGCGATGGCGAAATTCTGGCGGACAACTTCAAAAACCATGTCAAACCGGCCCAGTATAACCACTTCCCACACCACCTGCCATTCGCTCATGCGCAGCGTGCGGGCGTGGTAATACTCGTATTTGGGCACCGACTGGATCACCGACACCATGGACGTGATGAAAAACACGCTGATGCCAAACACCCTCAGCGAAACTTTGAGGCTGCTGCCGCTGCTGGTGAGCAGTGTGAACACAAACGAAAGCCCCACCAGCGTCAGGAAACGCCCTTTGGAAAGGATGAAACCGATGGGCCGGAAAAACGGGATTACTGTGGCGTAGGCAATGAGCAGCGAAATGAGCAATGCGAAAAACATGGCTTTCAAACACAGCCACGTGCTGGTCCAAAGTTCATAAATCAGGTTTTGCTCCTGCACCAACCGCCCCATGGCCCGCACAATTTCCACGGGCGTGGGCAGCAAGGGCGATTTGCTGAAAAACCAAACCAGCAGCAGCACCGCCACCTGCAAGGCCACCATGACCATCAGCGTGGAGCGGCGGTTGCGCGAGTTGGGAATGAAAAGGGAAGTGATTGTTTTGAGCATGGCAACAAATAAAAGGCCTCCCCCCAACCCCCTCCGAAGCCCGCCTGCCTGACGGACAGGGAGGGGGCTGTTGAACGGGCAGGTTTGGCGTTTTGAAAAGGTACTGTTTTTTTAAGCCCCCTCCTTCGGAGGGGGCTGGGGGAGGCTTCTTTTTTACTTGCCCATCACAACCGTGACGCGGCGGTTTTTGGCTTTGTTCTCGGCACTGCTGTTGGGTGCCAGCGGCTGGCTTTGGCCGTGGGCGAAAACCTGCGTGCGGCCCTGCGGGAAGTTGTTCGGCGACTTTTTCTCCAGCCAGTTTTTCACGGCAAAAGCCCGCTCTTCCGACAGTGACATATTTTTGGCCGGGTCGCCCACGTTGTCGGTGTGGCCGTGGATTTCAACGCGCAGGTTGTTGGCAACCACCAAATCATCAAACAGGCTGTTCAGGGCTTGCAGCGTGCGGGGCGAAAACGCCGCCTTGCCGGTTTCAAACTCAATGTTCCAAGACCTTTCGGAAACCTTCTCGGTGATGTTCGCATCGTTGTTAAACACCAATTGCTCCGATTTTTCGGTCTTGCCCGAACGCGCGGCCACGTTTTTCAGGTAGCTCACGTCAATCACATCATCCGATTTCGGGAAACTCGGCATCAGCTTCGGATACAGTTTGGACACGATGTTGCCGAACAGGTCGTACACGATTTTTACCGTGTTGGCACTGCCCGGATTCAATCCGAAAATCTCCATGTTGTCGCCCAGGTTATGCACCGTCGAGCCGCCTAATTCCACTACAAGTCCTTGCTTGTCGGCGGCTTGTGTGCCTTTGTAGTATTTCACCCAGTAGGCCGCGTCGGCTTCGTTGTAGAGTTTGGCCGAAATGACCCCGGCCTTGTTCAACGCTTCGGGATAGGCTTTCACCTGGTCGCCGCCCTCGGCAATGCCCTCAATCAGTTTTTCTACGGTTTCGCGGTTGTCCTGCATATACTTTTTAATGCCGATCAGCACGCACGGCATTTGGCTACGGTATTCCTTGGTGGAAACGATGGACACCAGCCCGCCTTTTTTCTCGGCCACGTTCACATCGCCGGGAGTCCAGGTTGCCACGCCGTTCACAGCCACGGTTTTCTTCTCGCCCGTGCGTTTGCCGTTCTGCACCACTTCGCGTTCTTCTTGGTAGCCGGCAATGTATTTCTCGGCGGCATCCAGATAATTATCCGCCGCCACAAAGTTCATGGCATCGGGATCGTAGGTTTTCTCGTCGGGGTTGATGCGGATTCCGTTGTCGCCGCACCATTTGACCACGATATTCCAGTCGCCGTCGCGCAGTACGGCGGCGGTCAAGCCACCTTTGGCGGTCTGCGGATTGTCTTTCCAAGCGGGCAGACCCATGAACTTGTCCTCGCCCAATGATTTGCCGCACGTATATACAATCTGGGCGCGGTAGTCGGCACCGATTTTTTCCAGTTCCGGATTCACGCCCGACAGGAACGCCGCCGCACCATCGCCCATGACCGTGACGAATTGCGCGCCTTGGTTGGTGTTCTTGTCGTTCCGGTATTCATTCGCAAACTTGATCAGCGAGGCCTGCATTTGCGGCACATCGTCTTGGCGCGTGATTTTGAGGTTCACGTTTTTCTTGGCCATGATCGAGTTTTCGGTGGTTTGCGGCCCGCCGTTGGCAAAAATGGCCCCCATCTGCGCGTTCCAAGCCCACATGAGCCACCGCACTTCGGGACTGCTGATTCTGGCCGGATTATCGGACGGCATTCCGGCGGATTGCACGTTGGTGGCCGTTGTGCCGCCGCTGGCAGTGGGCAGGTCAATCTTGCCCACTTCCTGCGACTGCGCGGTTTCGCGTTTCAGCACGTAGCCGCTGTCCAT
>JAYWIH010000002.1:0-5613 GCA_043789005.1 Sphingobacteriales bacterium | reverse complement strand
CGGCTGTCCATTTTTTTGGCGGCAAATGCCACAAGCTGCCCGAAATCAAAGCTGGCGGCAATGAAATCGTGCCAGTAACGGCTGAATTTGTCGGCCTCACTTTCCTGCCCGATCATGGGCAATTGCTGGTTGCGCGGACGCAGAATCACGTTGAACGAGCCAGGCATGGTATTGACCAATTCATAATTAGACGCGCTGGCAATCAGTTTCTTATGGTCTTCGCGCGAGAACTTTCCGGGCATGTGCTTGCTGTCGGTCTGGTGTTTGTAATAGTTGTGGCCCAAGCCTTCGGCCATTTCAAAAATGTGGTTCAACGCCGGGGCCAGCAGCGACAAGTCAATGGTGCCGTAACCAATCTTGGGCGATGCGCTGAAATGGATTTGCAGCAATCCCGAATCGTATTTCTTCGACAGGTCCATCAAATCAAGCGGTTGTGCCTGCGGTGTGCCTTTGTAAAGCGAGTCTTTGGGCGGCAGTTGCTTGGCCGGAATCTCACTGGCAAACACCAGTTGCACGTTGCGGTATTGCAAGTCCGAACCATTGTCGGTTTCCACCAGATACAGGAAGCCATCGGCCGGAGCCAAGAAAATACTTTGCAACGATATTTTGCGGTCGGTGTATTTGAGCAGTTGCTCCAGCCGCACGCGACACGCCAACCAGCGGTTTTGCAGCAAATCGCCTTCCAGCCAATGGAACAAATAGTGTTCGCCGCTTTCGCTCATCATGTGCGAGAGCAGCGGCTGCCCCTTGTAAATAAGGTCGGCGACTTTGCGCAGCGGCGGAAAAGCGAAACGTTTGGGTGCTTGCATGGGTTGCGTTTGTCGTTTTCGGTTTGCCGTTGAAAGATAGGGTTAAAATAGTATCTTTTAAAAACGCAAAACCCCTCTGTTTGCGCAGAAGGGTTGAGTTGTTTCGTTTGAAGACGAATCGGGCTACGTTGTTTTCCGCGCTTTTTGCCTGGCTGCCGGTGCCGGTTTTGCACCATCGTTTTCATCAGCAATCCGCTGGACTTGCGCTTCGGACAAGCCGGTAAACTCGACGATCTGCCGCACCAAAAGCCCTTCAGCGCGCATATTCCGCACCACGTTTGTAATTCCCTGCTCGATTCCCTGCTCGATTCCTTCCTGAAATACGGACACTTTAGTCAAGTCAAATGGCATCATGGTCTTGCGGATTTCCTGTACGATCTGTTCAAAGTTACGCAACTGCGCCAGTATTTCCAAGTCTACCAAAAAGTTGGCCAGCTGGTCCTGGCTCTTGATTTCAGCCCGCAATTTCTCCACAATCTCGCGCACTACCGTTTCGGGCTTTTCCTGTTGCAAATCGGCCAGCAACGCAAAAATCGCCACTTCTATGTGAGCCGAATCCAAAAATTTCCGATAGGGAAAATCCTTCAGGTCAATAAGTTGGTAGCGGAAAGACAAATCGGGTTTTTCAATACCAGACTGCATGGCCATTTTCTTTTTGCCCACGTAAAATACAATCTGCCTGACCGATTCCACATCCTTGCGCTGGTAATACAGCAGCGCAAGGATGTGGAATCGGCGCGGCATATCGGCATCGTTTCCCGACTGGAATTCAATGTGCAAAATCTGTTTGCCGCCCGGCCGCACTTCAAATATCAGATCCGATTTTTTGTTCAACGTCGTCGGGATTTCAACATTGGCCGACACAAACTTCCGGTAATTCGTACCCAGCAGTTCATTAATCAGGCCGGGCAGAATCTCCTGCAAGTTTTTCTTGATCACTGTATCGTACTGCTGCGTATTGTTTTTCGGCATGGAAAATAGTATCTTTTGAAAAGGCCAAACCCGATTTGGTGCATTGCCAACAGGCTGAACCAACTTTCTTGTGATAGAAAAAGCTGACCAAAGTCAACGGAATCCCTTTCACCCGTCCATTTTCGCCGCCTTGCCGCGCAGGTAAAAATCGGCCAGCACCAAGGCGGCCATGGCTTCCACAATCGGTACGGCGCGCGGCACCACGCACGGGTCGTGGCGGCCTTTGCCTTGTACGGTCACTGTTTCGCCTTGCGCGTTCACGCTTTCCTGGTCTTGCATAATTGTGGCGACGGGCTTGAAGGCCACGTTGAAATAAATGTCCTCGCCGTTGCTGATGCCGCCCTGCACGCCGCCCGAAAAGTTAGTCCGGGTACGCACCCTGCCCGTTTCATCCGTGTAAAACGCGTCGTTGTGCGCCGAGCCGTAGCGCGCCGCGCCTTCAAAGCCGCTGCCGTATTCAAAGCCCTTGACGGCGTTGATACCCAGCATGGCCTTGCCCAGTTCGGCGTGTAACTTGTCGAAAACGGGTTCGCCCCAACCCGCCGGCACGCCCCGGATCACGCAAGAGACAATGCCACCAATGGAATCGCCGTTCTTGCGCGTTTCATCAATCAGGTCAAACATCCGCTGGGCGGTTTCCGGATCGGGGCAGCGAACGGCGTTTTCCTCGGCCAAAGTCAAGTCAAGTTCGGAATAATGTTTCTCCAGGGCCAGCGTGCCCACCTTGCTCACATACGCTTGCGCCGTTACGCCTAAGCGTTGCAAAAGCAATTTGGCAACGGCTCCGGCAGCCACGCGGGCAGCCGTTTCGCGAGCCGAACTGCGGCCGCCCCCCCGGTAGTCGCGCGTGCCGTATTTGGCCTGGTACGTATAATCGGCGTGGCTGGGGCGGAACTGGCTGGCAATGTGCGAATAATCGTGGCTGCGCTGGTCTTCGTTCATGATTACCATGGCAATGGGCGTGCCTTGGGTTTGGTTTTCAAACACGCCCGACAGAATCTGGAACTCGTCTTTTTCGCGGCGTTGCGTGGTGATACGGCTTTGGCCGGGCTTGCGGCGATCCAATTCGCGCTGGATAAATGCGTGGTCAATGGCCAGTCCGGCGGGGCAGCCGTCAATGATCACGCCGATGCCCGCCCCGTGCGATTCGCCGAACGTGGTGATTCTGAATGCTTTGCCGTAGGAATTCATCTTGTATGCGGAATATGGATTTGGAAATTGGCAGGTGCCGGTTGCAAAAATGGTGGTTTCCGCTTAGACTGTGTAACCGTAAAATAGTATCTTTCCAAACCCCAAAACCCGCCGCACAAAAAAACTGCGTTGGTTTGGAATCGCGGTTTTATGACGGTACGGGTTTTGGGGTTTCATCGCCGCCTGCCCAGATTGAAGCACCAGCCCGCCCGTATCAGGATCGGAACCTCTAATATTGTGCCGTACGGGGTCAAGCCGTCAATGTAGTTTAGGTTGTAGAGCAGCGCGATGCTCCGGAAATTCCGGTCGCTTTCCGACACCAGCGCGAAACCCACCAGCGGGTTGCCGATGGCTTGGCGTTCCAAGCTGCCGGTGGCCGGGTTGATGCCCCGGATGGCTCCCATTAGTTCGTATTCGCCGTGTGCGTAAAAAGTGCGGTAGATGCGGTGCTGCGCCCACAGCCGCGCCCCCCAGATGCTGTAGTTGTCGCGGGTGCCGGCAGAGTTCCTCTGCGTGAAAAACATGTACAGCGGCCCAGCAGCCACGTTGAAATTGTCGCTGACCTTGTAGCCCAGCGTGGGCGAAACGTACAACTGGAACGCCCCGAAGCCAAAAGATGGCGTGGCGTTGATGCCCACAAAAGCCCGTTGCCAGCGGTCTTCGGGCCGGACGCGTTCCTTGAAAATCGGCTTGTCGGTTTGGGCGTTGGCGCACAGGCCGGCCAGCAGCAACAGTGGAAGCAGTTTGGTGTGTTTCATTTTCAGTGGATTGAGGTTGGAAGCCGTGCCAAAAATAGTATCTTTTGGACAACCAAAACCCCGGCGCAAAGTTTATGCCGCAATTGCCCGGAATCAAACGCTAACTTTGGCAGTGTCCAAGGTTTTGCCAAAGTCCGGCTGCCACCCTGCCAACGCCCGAAAACCAAGATGCGTATCCGAATAGTTACCGATGTGGAAGCCGGTTTTCAGCACGTACGGCAGAATTTCGACCAGCGGCTGCTGGAAAAAATCTCGCCACCGTTTCCACCCGCGCGCCTGCTGCGCTACGACGGCAACCGGCCCGGCGGCGAGGTTCATGTGGAATTGAACTTCATCCTTTTCCGGCAAGTCTGGAAAAGCCAAATCAAAACCTACCTGGAAGACGACCGGCAAATGGTTTTTACGGACGAAGGCACGCAACTGCCGTTTTTCCTGGCCTACTGGCACCACGAACACCGCGTGGAAACGCACGGCATGGGCAGCCGAATCGTGGATGACATTACGTTCCGCACGCCCTCACGCCTGACCGATTATTTGCTTTATCCGCTCATGTACGGGCAGTTTGCGTACCGCAAGCCCATGTACCGCAAGTATTTCAAAAAGCCTCCCCCAACCCCCTCCGAAAGAGGGGGCTAAACTGGCGCGAGGTTCCTACCTCGTGCCGCCCATGCACCGAGATTCTTATCTCGGCGGCTTTCGTGCTTGCAGATTGAAATTTCAGCAGATGGGAGTTTCGCGGCGATTTGGGTTTCGGCTTTTGAAAAGATACTATTTTTAACGATTGTTACCACCGCTTTCTCCCGACCTACTGTAAACATGGCAAAACTCAACATCACTTGGCGCATCGTGATTGGCATGGTGCTCGGCATCATTGTCGGCTATTTCCTGTACCAAACTTATCCCCAGCAAATCACCGTCGTTGACGAGGCCACCAAAAAGTCGAGCGTGATGACGCAGGGGCAGATTTACGGCAATTACTTCGCGCTGCTGAGCAAGATTTTCCTGCGCCTCATCAAGATGATCATCGGGCCGCTGGTGTTTTCGATGCTGGTGGTGGGCATTGCCAAGCTCGGCGACATGAAACAGGTGGGGCGCATCGGCATCAAGACGCTGGGCTACTTTTACATGGCCACAATTTTGTCGCTGATTGTGGGGCTGGTGGTGGTGAACGTGATGAAACCCGGCGAGGTGATGAAACTGAAACTGCCCGAAGCGGGAACTGACACGGGCATCGAGGCCAAGAAACTGACGCTGGAAGGCTTTTTGACGCACATTTTCCCGCAGAGTTTTGCCGAGGCACTGGCCACCAACGAGATATTGCAAATCGTGGTATTCTCCATTTTCTTCGGCATTGCCGTCGGTTCCATTGGCGACAAGGGCAAAATCGTGGTCAAGGCACTCGATGCCGTTTCGCACGTGATGTTCAAGATTGTGAACTACGTGATGCTGTTTGCGCCGTTCGGCGTGTTCGGCGCGATTACGGCGGTGGTGGCCCGCGAAGGGCTGGGCATTTTTGTGGGCTATGCTTATTTGATCCTGAGTTTTTTCATCGGGCTGCTGTTCTTTGTTTTCGTGGTGCTCTGGGTTATCTGCATCATCGCCAAAGTGCCTTTCTGGCCGCTGATGCGCCACATCCGCGAGGCGTTGCTGCTGTCTTTCAGCACGGCAAGTTCGGAGGCTTCGATGCCGCAGACCATCGCCGCGCTGGAGAAATTCGGTTGTCCGCCGCGCATCATCAGCTTCGTGCTGCCGCTCGGTTATTCGTTCAACCTGGACGGCTCCATGCTGTACATGACGTTTGCCACGGCGTTCATTGCGCAGGCCTACCACACGCCGCTCACGCTGGTGCAGCAGATTGTCATGATGCTCACGCTGCTGGTCAC
>JAYWIH010000001.1:0-22311 GCA_043789005.1 Sphingobacteriales bacterium | reverse complement strand
AAATGGCCGTCGTCGGCGCGGCTGCCGAAGTAGCCCGTGCCCACTTGGTAAATCAAATCGCCGCCCGGCTGCAAATGGTACGGACTGATGCCGCCCTCGCCGGTGTTGTGCGCGAAGTTGCCGATTTTGGCCGCCCCGTTCAGTGCCATCACCGCATTCTTGCTCAGCGAGCCGAAACTCATGGCCGACACATTCAGGATGCTCAACGAATAAGGCTGCTTGCATTGCGCCCCGCCTACCATCACGCGCGGGTCGTGATCCAGGGCTTTCTTGTCCAAGGCCACGATGGAGTGCGACATCCATTCGTAACCCTCCTGATACACATCCAGTTGGGTGCCGAACGGCGTAGTGTCTATCTGTTTTTTGGCCCGCTGGTAGATAATGGAGCGGTGCGTGCGGTTGAAAGGCGTTCCGTCGGTATCGGATTCGATGAAATACTGGTAAACCTTGGGTCGCAAATCCTCGAAAATATAGCGTCCGCGCCCCAGAACCGGAAAATTGCGCCTGATGGCCTGCCGCGTTTGCGTCATGTCACGGATGCCCATGCCAATCAGCGGCAGCAAAACAATGTAGGCGTATGCCGCCGGTTGCCAAAGCCACCAAGCCACCGCACCCACAAGCAGCACGGAAACAATTGAGAAAACCACAAATTCGTTGCGCATGGATCGGAAGGTTAAGGTAGGTCTTGCTGGCCGCAAGTTAGGGAATATCCGCAGGGCTTCACCCTGCGTTCACGGATAACGCCCTTTCAGGGCTGCCAGTGGTAAATGAATGTGCCATGCATGGTAACCTTTGCGGAGGGGGGATTGTGGCAGAACCGGGTTTGGAAGTTTTGAAACATAGTATGTTATTGCGCTGCCAAAGAAATCCGTAAAACTCTCAACCTCAACTCTCCCATGAACAAATTCGTCCGAATCGCCCTGATTGTGGTGGCCGTGCTGGCAGTGGCATTCTTTGCCTTGCGCACTTACACGAAATCCAAAAGTCCTGAAGCCGTGGCCGTTTTCAAGCAGGATGGCTTGGAAGTGCAAGCAGATTACTGCCAGCCCGCCAAGAAAGGCCGTGCCATTTTCGGCTCGCTGATTCCCTACGGCCAAGTGTGGCGCACCGGAGCCAACGAAGCCACGTTGGTTTCTTTCAACAAAGACGTTTTGCTGGCCGGAAAACCGCTGAAAGCCGGAAAATACACGCTTTGGACAATTCCCGGAGCCAACGAATGGACAATCATCCTCAACAGCGAAACCGGACAGTGGGGAACTAGCCATGACAAAAGCAAAGACGCGCTGCGTGTGAATGTGGCTTCGGCAATGAAACCGGAGGCGGTTGAGTCTTTCACAATCGCTTTCGCGCCCCAAGCGGGCGGTGCGGATATGCTGCTGCGCTGGGACACGACCGAAGTTGTGGTGCCGATCCGGGTGCAGTAGGGTAGCCCGCACATTTTCACCGCAACGGATGCCACTCCGCATTGGGCGGCGGCTCGCAGCGGTCTAAATTTTGCGTTCAGAAGGGGTTTGGTCTTTTTGAAAGGTACTATTTTGGCAGCCGGAAAACAGTATCCTCTGAAAAGACCAAACCCGCATCCAAATTAACCGAAACTTTTCGCGCCCGGCCGCTGGACTTGGAAAGTCCAGCCACCCTTCTGTCCGAAATAGTACCTTTCAAAAACCCGAAACCCGGCGCGACTTCTGCGCCTTGGCCGACCACGCATCCATGTTTTGCTGGCTTTCGAGGCGGTTTTCCAAGTCGTCGGGCAATTGCGGGAAGAAATCAAGTCCCGTCTGGCGTTCCACCTCGTTAATGGAAACGGCAAAACTGCGCAGCGGATTCTGGCTGCTTTCGTGCTTGAGCATGAACGCGATGGCTTTCGGCTCGTTCAAATCCACAAGCACCTTGTAATACATTTCGGGTACGGCCACGCGGTTGTATTTGCCAATCACGGGCAGCCCGTTTTTAAGAACCGGCCCGGCCACCACATACACCGCCCCGTACCGTTTGGCCCAGCCGCGCGTGGCGGACTCCAGTTTCTCCCAGATGCCCGCATTGAATTCGTGTACCTGCGGACTCATGTTACTCATGAAAAACGTTTCGTCCATCCATTGGGCAGATTGCTTGAAATCGGCCACGGGAGCCAGATGCCCACGGTCGTAGCCCGAGCCGCGATAATCGGCGGGCACGGCCGAACCCGTGGAAACCTGCGGGTCGGGCCGGAAACTGTCCTTGCGTTTGTTCTTGCCGGTCACCATTTCCGCCGTCAGCCGGTAGGCCACCCACGCGGGCTGCTCGTATTTTTCGGCATAGCCGAGCGTGTATCTGGTATGCGCCACAACCGCGTATCTGCCTCCGGTGGGGTGCGTAAAATCGGCGTTGTTTTCAAAAGTATTCCTGATGGGCGTTTCGGCGGCCGGGCGGCGGTTGCCTTGGGGCTTATCTTCGGGCTTTGGGGCCGGGGGAATCGGCTTGGCTGGCGGTTTCTCCAAACGGACAGACTCCTTTTTGTCCTTGAACCATCCGGAAATTCGCTCCCAATTGCCGAACAGCAGGAAAAGCCCGACGAGTATGATTGCCCAGAAAAAGGCGTTGGAAGTATTGTTTCTTGCCATGTGGAGTCAAAAAAGCCGTTGTGGCGATGGGTAAAGTGTCCTTCAAAAATAGTATCTTTTTAAATGGCAAAACCCACCCGAACCAAAAATAACGCGGCCTTCCGCTTACCGGTAGCCATGCCAAAGCGGGCAGATGGGCAACCGGTGGGCAATAAAATCAACAGTTGCGGGTGGCGTTGCAACGCGTGAAAACACGTGTCAGGATTCAAAAACCGCTTCTCAGCCACCAAAAACCGGCAATTTGGCATACGGGTACGCATTTGGTAAGGATATGGTCAGGATTGATTGCAAATCCTTTTATGTGTTTCAACTCACCTAAACTTTACAGCCATGACTACTGAATCAATCAAGGGAAACTGGAATGAGATCAAAGGAAAGATCAAGCAAAAATATGGACAACTGACCGATGACGACTTGGTCTTTGAAGAAGGAAAGGAAGATGAACTGTATGGCCGCTTGCAACAAAAACTCGGCAAATCGAAAGACGAAGTGCGCAAATTCATTGCTGAATTATAACGGAATGTTTCATTGATGAAAGTCCGCGTGAAATCACGCGGACTTTTTTTACTTCCACATTGACCAACATAAAATCCCGGAACACCATGAACACTGAACAAACCGACAATTCCGAACTTGAGAAAGTGAGGGGTTTCATTGATGACATAAAAGTGGCGATGATGACAACCATGGACGAGGAAGGCAACCACCGGAGCCGCCCCATGCAAACCCTTAAAATGGATGCCGACGGCTGCCTGTGGTTTTTTACCGACCGCCACTCGCCAAAACTCCATGAAGTGCATCAAAACCCGAGCGTGAACCTGAGCTATGCCGACAACGACGACCAGACATACGTGTCGGTTTCGGGCGAGGCCGAGCAACTCGATGACGAGGCCATGAAAAAGGAACTTTGGAGCCCGATATTGAAAGCTTGGTATCCGAACGGTCTGAATGACCCGAACCTGACAGTGTTGAAAGTGAAAATAACCCACGCCGATTATTGGGATGGCAACTCGTCTAAGATGATCGAGGCTTTCCGAATCGCCAAGGCAATTGTCACGGGCGAAAGACACGGTTATGGTGATGAAGGAAAAATAAAGCTACAAGCAAACTAAATTAGATTATGGATTCCATTTTTGTAAATGCAATGGCGCTGGCATATGGCGCGGGCGGTTTGGCGGTTATGCTGTATGGCTGCGACTGGAAGCAAATGGGTCGCCGTGGGTTTTCGGTGATGCAGGTGTTTCTACCAAACGCCGGTAAAGCTGAAGGAAACGGAGTTGTCTGAATATGTCCGCATGGTTTACAGTTTTCCGGCTGGTTTTCTGTTGTCGCCATGACGCAACTGTGCCGAACGTCCATCTGAAAGTGTCCATAGGTTAATATCTGAAAAACCCGTAAATCCCGAACGATTTGCGGGTTTTTTTGTTCCTGTCCCTCATGGAAAAATAGTATCCCTGCAAAACACCAAACCCGCCTTGCCGCCTTGGATCTCACATAAACTGGAAGTAATGAAGGAACATATGCGATGAAATCCGTACTTTTCCGGTAAAAACAAGCCGATTCAATCAGTCATGGAATATAAAGATTATTACAAGATTTTGGGCGTGGCAAAAACCGCGACGGCGGCTGAAATAAAGAAGGCCTACCGAAAGCTGGCCGTGAAATACCATCCCGACAAGAACAAGGACGATAAACAGGCCGAAGAGAAATTCAAGGAGATGTCGGAAGCCAATGAAGTGCTGAGCGACACCGAAAAACGCCAGAAATACGACGCATTGGGCGAAAACTGGAAAAACGCCCCGAGTGCCGGCCCGTATGGCTACGGCAACCAGCCCGGTGGCTTTGGCAATGCGCGCGGCTTTGAAAGCTTTGGCACTGGCAACGGCGGCGAGAGCAGTTTCTCCGATTTTTTCGAGACGCTTTTTGGTCGGCGACCCAACGAACCGGCCGGTGGCAGCCGGATGCAGCGCAAAGGCCAAGACTACCGCGCCGACACTACCATAAGTTTGCAGGAAGCCTACGCGGGTACAGGCCGCATGGTGGAGGTGAATGGCCAGAAACTGCGCATAAAACTGAAGCCCGGCATTGGCCACGAGCAGGTAATCAAACTGAAAGACAAAGGTGAGCCCGGCATGGGCGGCGGCCCCAGCGGCGACTTGTACATCACAATCCACGTGGCCGACGATGAGTATTTCGACCGCAAGGGCAACGACCTGTACACCGATGTGGCCATTGACTTGTACACGGCCGTGTTGGGTGGCAAGGCAACCGTGCGGACATTGAAAGGCGACATGAAACTGGACATACCCGAAGGCACGGATGGCGGCAAGGTGCTGAGGCTCAAAGGCTTGGGAATGCCCGTGTATGGCCAGCCCGAACAATTCGGCAACCTGTACGTGACCATACAAGTACACCTGCCCAAAAACCTGACCGAAGCGCAGAAGGCACTTTTCCTGCAGTTGGCCGAATCGGGATTGTAGCTGTTGCGGGGTGTTTTCGTGCGGCATTCCAAAATAGTATCTCCCAAAAAGCCCAAACCCCAAGCATTAATCGGCAATGTTCCTGTGATTACCATGAGTCAGATGGAAAAAGACATTTCCTTATTCGATAGCGTTCATGCCATCATATTGGACGCGAAAACGATGGCTTTCCGCAGCAATAATGGCATTTTGTTGAAAATGTACTGGCAAATAGGCGAGCAAATAGTCGAAGACGAGCAGCAAGGCAAAGTAAAAGCCACTTATGGCAAGGCGGTGCTGAAAAGCCTGGCCTTTAAGTTGACCTTGGAATTTGGAAAAGGCTTTGATGAACGGAACCTGAACAATATCCGTGCTTTTTACTTGGCATTCCCGATTTGGAACGCGGTGCGTACCGAATTGAGTTGGACGCACTACCGAATCATAAGCAGGGTGGCCAACCAAGCCAACAGAAAAAAATATGTGGAACTTGCCACGGAAAGCAATTGGGATACCAGAACCTTGCAACGCAATGTGCAATCGCAGTATGCTGACAGAATATTGGAACTTGGCCTTACGGAAACCCGCAACCCGCAGCAAATAATAAAAGACCCTTACATATTTGAATTTTTGGGATTGCCTCCCGATAGCCGCCACACCGAATATGCCATTGAAACGGCGTTGATCAATCATTTGCAACAATTCCTGATGGAATTGGGAAAGGGCTTTGCTTTTGTGGCCCGCCAACAACACATTGCAACTGACACTTCCGATTTTTTCATAGACCTTGTCTTTTACAATTATTACCTCAAATGCTTTGTGCTGATTGATTTGAAAACCCACCAACTCAGCCACGAAGCCATCGGGCAAATGGATATGTATGTGCGTATGTACAATGACCTCAAAAAAACACAAGACGACAACCCAACCATCGGCATCATACTGTGTACCGAAAAAGATGAAACCATTGTGAAATATTCGGTATTGGCGGAAAATGAAAAGCTGTTTGCCAGCAAATACCGGCTGTATTTGCCTAAAGAAGAAGAATTGCGTCAATTGATTGACGCGAACAGGGTGAGGTTTGACCTTGACAATGAAATGCTGTAGCGTTGCGAAAGTGTTCCTTGACCAATTAGCCGAGCCTGATGCGTAGCGGCGGTGCGATTCTAGCATCCCGAAAATAGTATCTTTCCGGAAGCCCAAACCCACCATGCACTTGTTGCGGTTTTGCAAACAATCCCTTACTTTTGTCAAATCATGGAATGTTAGCTCAGTTGGTTCAGAGCATCGCCTTGACAGGGCGGGGGTCAGGGGTTCGAGTCCCTTACATTTCACTTGAATGAAAAAAGCCCCGTCAACGGGGCTTTTTTCATTCAAACGCAGTCCCGAATCCTTGCTTTCGTATTCCTTGAAAACAAGATGAAAATATTTGAAAATTCACTTCATTTTTGGTAATACCACCACCGCTATGCCGTTACCATTACGATTTTTTTGCCTGTTTTTTCTGTTAGCGGGTTTGCCGCTTTTTGCCCAGAAAAAAAACGAAGCGTTTGAATATCACATTCACCGCGCCGGTTCGCCCATCAAAATAGATGGTGTTGCCGACGAGACCGCTTGGCAGGCAGCCGAGTTGGCAACGGACTTCCACATGGTGCTGCCCATGGATACCAGCCGGGCCAGTGTGCGGACGGAAGTTCGGATGCTTTATGACGACAAAAACCTTTACCTGATTGCCGTCAATTATGAGAAACGGTCTGGCCCGTACATGGTGGAGTCGCTGCGGCGGGACTTCAATTTCGGTAAGAATGATAACTTCCTGCTATTTCTGGACACTTTCGATGACCAGACCAACGGCTTCACGTTTGGCTCAAACGCAATGGGCGCGCAATGGGACGGCCTGTTGTTTGAAGGCGGCAAGGCCAACCTGAATTGGGACAACAAATGGGAATCGGCAGTGCGGGCGGAGGACGACAAGTGGGTGTTTGAAATGGCCGTGCCGTTTAAAACCATCCGCTACAAGTCGGGTATTGCGCGTTGGGGCGTGAATTTCAGCCGGTTGGATTTGAAAACCACGGAAAAATCGGCTTGGGCACCCGTGCCGCGCCAATTTCCAACGGCTTCGCTGGCCTTCACGGGCAACCTGATTTGGGATGAACCGCCGCCAAAAGCAGGCACCAATGTTTCGCTGATTCCGTACGTGTTGGGCGGCCTTGCCAAAGATTACGAAGCGGGTGCGGCTACCCAATACCGCGGCGATGCCGGATTTGATGCAAAAGTGGCCGTAACTTCTTCGCTAAACTTGGACTTGACGGTCAATCCGGATTTTTCGCAAGTGGAAGTGGACCGGCAGCAAACCAACTTGGATCGTTTTGAACTTTTTTTTCCGGAACGCCGACAGTTTTTTCTGGAAAACGGAGACTTGTTTTCCAATTTCGGCTATGGAACCATCCGACCGTTCTTTTCACGCCGCAT
This sequence comes from Sphingobacteriales bacterium, assembly GCA_043789005.1. GTDB lineage: Bacteria > Bacteroidota > Bacteroidia > Cytophagales > 172606-1 > Xanthocytophaga. The sequence goes on along the minus strand of JAYWIH010000001.1, from coordinate 14,783 downwards.
CGGGCTGAATGCACCCATCCGCTTCGGTGCCAGGTTGAGCGGAAAAATTGACAAAAACTGGCGCATCGGTGCCATGACCATGCAAACCGGACGCAACCGCGACGGTTTGTCGCCGCAGAATTTCAGTATTCTGGCCTTGCAACGGCAGATTTTTGCCCGTTCCAATATCTCAGCCATTGTCATCAACAAGGAAACGTTTGACTACGCTTCCATCGAAAACAATCCGGCATTGACGCAACAGCACCAACCACACAACCGCAACATCGGCTTTGAATACAACTTGGCTTCGCGGAACAATATGTGGACGGGGAAATTCCTGTATCTGCGGTCTTTCGGCACTGACAAAAACTTCAAGAACCAAGTGGTTGCGGCCAATTTGCTACATACGGCGCGGCATCTGACTTATGGCGCACAATACGAATATGTGGGCGAAAACTACCGTGCCGAAGCAGGTTTTGTGCCGAGGCTGGGCTACCACAGCTTCAGTCCACAAGTCGGATACCTGTTTTTTCCGAAATCGCGGCTGGTACTCAGTCACGGGCCGCTCGTAACCTCAACCTCCTACGCGAATACGAAACTGAAATATACCGAAAACGAATCGTCGGCTTCTTATAAGTTCACCTTTCGCAGCCAAGCCAATTTTATGTTCTGGACGGGTTACAATTACGTGAGGCTGCTGCGGGCCTTCGATCCGACCAACTTTACCGGCGATACGCTGGCTACGAATACCGACCACAACTGGCGTTCTTGGGGAATGGAATTCAACTCCAAGCCGCAAAGCGTATTCACCTATTCGTTTGCTACCCGTTACGGTGGCTATTATGCCGGTGGCAACCGGCTACGGCTGTTCGGTGAGTTAGGCTACCGTTTCCAGCCCTATGTGGCAGTCACAATGACGGCCAATTACAATCACATTGACTTTTTTAGCGACCAAACGCTGCCCGAAACCCTGAAAAACCGTTCGTTTGATTTCTGGCTCGTCGGCCCGCGCATAGACGTGACGGTTACGAACAAATTGTATTTCACCAATTTCCTGCAATACAACAACCAACTCAAAAATGTGAACCTGAATATGCGGCTCCAATGGCGCTACAGTCCGGCTTCGGATTTGTTCATTGTCTATACCGACAACTACACCTCAGACGTGCTGAAAGTCCGCAACCGGGCTTTGGTACTGAAATTCACCTATTGGTGGAACGTGTGACGGTTCGGCATTGCGGAGTCGTGAAGTACGGTTGCCGGACGGCAGTGGCCAAGTTAGGGATTGTGCCATGACTGCGAATCAATCAGGGGTTTTGCCTTTTGAAAACATACTATTTTTTAGCTCCTCGGATGGAAATCGTGCATGACCTGCCGCAGGTAGTCGCAATCCAGGTGCGTATATATTTCGGTGGTTGTGATGGACTCGTGGCCCAGCATTTCCTGCACCGCCCGCAAGTCGGCACCGCCTTCAATCAGGTGCGTGGCAAATGAATGCCGGAACGTGTGCGGACTGATATTCTTCTGGATTCCCGCCTTCTGCGCCAAGTCCTTGATCACCAAAAACACCCACACGCGCGAAATCGCCTTGCCCCGGCTGTTGAGGAACACGAAGTTTCCGTGATCCTTGTGCGGCACCACGTGTCCGCGAATTTCTTGCAGGTAAATGTCCAGGTATTTTAATGCCTCGCTGCCCGTGGGCACCAGCCGCTCCTTGTTTCCCTTGCCCGTGATGCGCAAAAAACCCAGGTCGGCATAGACATTCGTCAGTGTCAGCCCAATCAGTTCACTCACGCGCAGGCCCGAGCCGTAGAGCATTTCGAGCATGGCGCGGTTGCGCGTGCCTTCGGGCGTGGAGTGGTCAATGGCGGCCAGCAACCGGTCTATTTCCTGCACCGACAGCGTATCGGGCAGTTTGCGCGAAAGGCGTGGGGTTTCCACGAGTTCGGTCGGGTCGGTGGCAATCAGGTTCTCGACAAACAGGTACTTGAAAAAACCCTTGATGCCCGACAGCATCCGCGCCTGCGATGTGGCCGTCATGCCCAGTTCGCCGAGATATTGCAGGAAATCGCGGATGTGGCGGTTGGTGGTTTCAAGGGGGCCAGCGGATATCTCCTTGATTTCCAAGAACTCGCGTAGTTTTTCCGCATCGTGTACGTACGCCTCAATCGAGTTTGCCGAAAGTCCGCGTTCCAGCAGCAGGTAATTCCGGTATTCCTTAATGGCGGAGAGCCAATGCATGTGCTTTCTGTTTGCGTGAGCGAAATCCGCCCAAAGCTACCGCTTTTGGAAATAGTATCTTTCGGAAAGCCCAACCCCACCGGTCGGTTCTCATACTGGTGCGGAACAGGCTGGGGTTACGGATGCAAATACCTGACTGTCGGGTCGCAAAAACCCCGCTAATTCACCGTTTCGTCGTTGCCCAGCCACGAACGGTAATATTTGCCATCGTCGAGTTTCAGGGCTTGCTCGGTTACCATCAGCGGGCGGAAAGTGTCGAGCATCACGGCCAGTTCGTCGGTGCGGGTCTTGCCGATGCTGCGTTCCATGGCTCCCGGATGCGGCCCGTGCGGAATGCCGCCCGGATGCAGCGTAATGTGTCCGGCGGCAATGTCGTTGCGGCTCATGAAATCGCCATCCACGTAATACAGCACCTCATCCGAATCAATGTTGCTGTGGTTGTAGGGGGCGGGAATGGCCTGCGGATGGTAATCATACAGGCGCGGGCAGAACGAACACACCACAAATGCGGCGGTCTGGAAAGTGATGTGGACGGTGGGCGGCTGGTGCACGCGCCCCGTAATCGGCTCGAAATCATGGATCGAAATGCCCCACGGGTAGTTGTAGCCGTCATACCCAACCACATCAAACGGATGGTAGGCGTAGATTAACTCGTGCAAAAATCCCTGTTTTTTAATGATCATCCGGAAATCGCCCTTCTCATCGTGCGTTTCCAAATCCTGCGGCAACTTGTAATCGCGTTCGCAATACGGAGAATGTTCGAGCAGTTGGCCGAAGTGGTTGCGGTATTTTTTGGGCGTGTGGATCGGATGGTGGCTTTCCAAGTACAGCAGCCGGTTATCCGTCGAATCAAATTCAATCTGGTAAATCATTCCCCTCGGAACCAGCAGATAGTCGCCGTACTTGAACTGAATCGTGCCGAGCATGGTGCGCAGCCGCCCCGTGCCGCGATGGATGAAAAGCAGTTCGTCGGCATCGGCGTTCTTGTAAAAATAATCGCGCATGGATTGCTGCGGAGCCGCCAAGCCCATCGTCACGTCGGTGTTGGTGAGCAGTGGCTGGCGCGAGTCGAGAAAATCATCCGTCGGCGATACATCAAAGCCAACCAGTTTCAGGGCTTTCATGTTGCGTTCCACGGCAATGCGGGGCGAGGCATCTTTTGCTTCCAGAATCTGTTTCACCTGCGTGGGGCGGTGCAAATGGTACAACAGCGACGACATACCGTCGAAACCGATGGTACCGAACAGTTCCTCGTAATGGAGGCCGCCACTTGGTTTTTCAAACTGCGTGTGGCGTTTGTGGGGCAGTTTTCCGAGTCGGTGGTAGATTGGCATAAGCTTTAGCGGGAAAATGAAAGGAAAAGGCCACACCCAACCCCTCCCCGCAAGGGAAGGGCTTTTGCCCCCCCTTTCGGCAGGAGAAAAGCTGGGGGTGGGGTTTTGAAGATAGTATCTTTCAAAAGCACGAAACCCGGCCTGTCGCTACTGGCAGACTTGGTTTTGTTAAATCAGATATTGGAAGAACACAGTTTTGAATCCGCAAAAATAACGCATTTCGGCTTACTTTTGTTGCCCGCACCTGATTCCGTTTACCGACACCGATATGCAAGCAAAACTGGCCGAACTGGCAAAAAAACTGACCGGCGAACTGTACTGGGATGCCGCCATGCGAACCATTTACGCCACCGATGCATCGGTTTACCGCGAAATGCCGCTGGCCGTGGCGCATCCCAAAACCAACGCCGACATCAAGCAACTGATACTTTTTGCCAACGAAAACCGCATCACACTCATTCCGCGTGCCGCTGGCACGTCGCTGGCCGGGCAGGTGGTGGGCAACGGCTTGGTAGTGGATATTTCCAAGCACATGACTGGCATTCTGGAAGTCAATGCCGAAGCGCATTGGGTGCGCGTGCAGCCGGGCGTGATCCGCGACGATTTGAACCTATTTCTGAAACCGTATGGCTTGTTTTTCGGGCCGGAAACTTCAACGGCCAACCGCGCCATGATTGGCGGCATGGTCGGCAACAATTCGTGCGGCCTGCACTCGATTGTGTGGGGCAGTGTGCGGGATCATCTGGTTTCAGTGAAAGGGTTTCTGAGCAACGGTTCGGAAGTGGAATTCAGGGATTTGACAGCCGAAGAATGGGGGCAAAAACTGTATGACCCGCTGGATTTGGGTGTGAACTGGTTTGAGCAGATTCCTGAAAACGAAAAGCTGGAACACCACATCTACCACAAACTCGACAAACTGCTTTCCGACCCCGAAAACCAGCGTCACATCCGCGAAAACTTCGCCAAGCCGTCCGTAACACGCCGCAACACCGGCTACGCATTGGATACGATAGCCCCCCAACCCCCGAAGGGGGAGCCAGCCTCCCCCCCTCCCTTTCGGGGAGGGGCCGGGGGTGGGGCCTTTTCCCTGTGCAAGCTCATTGCCGGTTCGGAAGGCACGTTGATGTTTCTCACCGAAATCACGCTCAACCTACTGCCGCTGCCGCCCGAACAAACCGCCATTGTCTGCATCCATACGCGCACCATTGACGAGGCTTTGCGCGCCAACGTGATTGCCATGCGGCACCGGCCCATGGCTTCGGAACTGGTGGACAAATACATCCTCGATTTCACGAAGGGTCACCACGAGTACGACAAAAACCGCTTTTTCATTGAAGGCGACCCAAAGGCTATTTTAATGGTAGAATTCATGGCCGACACGCCCGAAGCCGTGGCCGCGCAAACACAGGCATTGGTTTCCGATTTGAAACAGGCAGGTTTGGGCTACGCTTTCCCTACTATTTTCGGCACGCAGACCAAGTTGGTCTGGGATGTGCGCAAGGCAGGTTTGGGCTTGATACGCAACCTGCCCGGCGATGCGCAACCGGTGAACCTGATTGAAGATTGCGCGGTGGCCGTTGAGGATTTGCCGGATTACATTGCCGAGCTGGAAATATTGCTGAAAGGCAAAGGCTTGTCGTATTCCATGTATGCCCACGCCGGAGCAGGCGAATTGCACGTGGAGCCGATGATTGACCTCAAAACCGAAGCGGGCAACGCGATTTTCCGCGAAGTGCTGGCCGAAACGGCAGCCTTGGTCAAGAAATACGGCGGCTCGCTCAGCGGCGAACACGGCGACGGGCGGCTGCGCGGCGAGTTCATCCCGTTCATGGTGGGCGAAAAGGTGTATGAACTTTTCAAGGAAGTGAAGCATATCTTTGACCCGGATGGCATTTTCAACGCGGGCAAAATCACCGGTACGCCGCCCATGAACGAGTACCTGCGCTACACGCCCGGACAGCAACCACCTGATTTCCAGACTGTTTTCAGCTTTGAGAAGCAAGAAAGCATATTGCGGCTCACCGAAAAATGCAGTGGATCGGGCGACTGCCGCAAAACTCACCTGTCGGGCGGTACCATGTGCCCGAGTTACATGGCCACCCGCGACGAAAAGGACACGACAAGGGCGCGGGCCAACATCCTGCGCGAATGGCTGACAAAAGCCACTCCGGAAGCCGGCGGGCCGTTTCCGGCAGACCGGACGGGCATGGCCGCCGTCAAGCAGGTGATGGACTTGTGCCTGTCTTGCAAGGGCTGCAAGTCCGAGTGCCCCTCCAATGTGGACGTGGCCAAGCTCAAGGCCGAGTTCATGCAGCACCACCACGACGCGCACGGCGTGCCGCTGCGCACCCGCCTCATCGCCAACTTCAGTGCGCAAATGCGGCTGGCTTCCGTGTTTCCGTGGGCGTATAATTTTGTTTTTGGCACACCAGTCTTGCGCCGTTTTGCCAGCCGGATGGTCGGCTTCCACCCCGACCGCACGATGCCGCTATTGGCCGCAACCACCTTGAAAACATGGCACGGAAAAAGAATGCGAAACCGGGAAATGCAAAACATATCCGCTTCTGAAAATAGTATCCCTGGAAAAGGCCAAACCCCCGCCCCTCCGAAACCGGTTTACCTGTTCTGCGATGAATTCACCAATTACAACGATGTGGGAATCGGGCAAAAAGCAATTTTGCTGTTGGAAAGGCTTGGCTACCAGGTTATCATACCGACGCACTTGGAAAGCGGACGCACGTACTTGTCCAAAGGCTTGCTGCGGGAAGCCAGGAAAATAGCCGAACAAAACGTGACGCTGCTAGGAAACCTGATTACCGCACAAACGCCACTGCTCGGCATCGAGCCATCGGCCATTTTGACTTTCCGCGATGAATATCCCGAACTGGTGGCCGAACCGCTGCGGGCCGATGCCCGGAAACTGGCGCAAAACGCCCTAATGCTCGACGAGTTCATTGCCCGCGAAATGGACAACGGCAATATCAGCCGCGCACAATTCACGCGCGAGAAACGGCTGGTCAAACTGCACGGGCACTGCCAGCAAAAGGCCGTGGCCTCGATGGTGCCCACCAAACGGATGCTGTCGCTGCCCGAAAACTACGAGGTGCAACTGATTCCGTCGGGCTGCTGCGGCATGGCGGGCAGTTTCGGCTACGAGCGGGAACATTACGAAGTCTCGATGAAAATCGGCGAATTAGTGCTGTTCCCGGCCGTGCGCGGGCTGGCTGCCGACGTGATCATTGCCGCCCCCGGCACCAGTTGCCGCCACCAGATCCACGACGGTACCGGCCGCAAGGCGTTGCACCCGGTTGAGATTCTCTACGATGCGTTGCTGTGATACTTGGAAAATTGGTAAATTTGGGGTGGCATTAAAAAAGCCGGGCTTGGAAATAGTATCCTTTGAAAAGCCCAAACCTACCAAACGGCAAAGTTTGTCCGGCTTGTTTTGCACGTCACCGCCCGCTTCCAGTCCGGCACACAGTGTCTGACCGGAGTCTTTTTTCATCCTGCAAATGCCGGGAATCCGGAATTTTGATTTGAAATAGTATGTTTCAAAAACGCAAAACCCAATTCCAGCATTCGATATGGATAAATATTTTTCTGTGAATTTTGTCTTTTTACAGATAAAGTGTCTGTTTAAGATTTTATTTTGCTGTCATTCCGGAAGAATCTTGTGACAGATTGTAGCGCGTCCGGAAGAACAAACAAGCCGTTTATTGCCCAAAGGCCGTCATATTTGTCACAAGATTCTTCCGGAAGGACACTTGGACATGGAATGTCAAACAGTATCAAAATGAGAAAAGTAGCTTTCTATACCTTGGGTTGCAAACTGAATTTTTCGGAAACCTCCACGATTGCGCGGCTGTTCGAACAGCGCGGCTACCAGCGCGTGGAATTCACGGACACGCCCGACATTTTCATCATCAATACGTGTTCCGTTACGGAAAATGCGGATAAGAAATGCAAGAAAATCGTGCGCGAGGCCCGCAAGATTTCGCCGGAGGCGTACGTGACGATTGTGGGATGCTATGCGCAATTGAAGCCGCAGGAAATCGCCGGGATTCCGGGTGTGGATGCCGTGCTGGGAGCCGCCGAAAAATTCCGCCTGCTGGATTTATTGGATGGTTTCGGGAAAAAATCCGCGCCGGTGGTGCACCATTCGCACATCCGGGAAGCCAAGGATTATTACTGCTCTTTTTCGCAGAATGACCGCACGCGCACTTTTTTGAAGGTGCAGGACGGCTGCAACTACGCCTGTGGTTTTTGCACGATTCCGCTGGCACGGGGCGACAGCCGCAGCGACAGCATTGCCAATATTGTGGCCACCGCGCACCAGATTGCCGAAACGGGCGTGAAGGAAATCGTGCTGACGGGCGTGAACATTGGCGATTTCGGCCTGCAAAACGGCTTCCGCCACGAACGTTTTTTGGATCTGATCTGTGCTTTAGACCAAGTGCAAGGCATCAACCGTTTCCGTATTTCGTCCATTGAACCCAATTTGCTCACCGAGGAAATCATTTCCTTTGTGGCTGGCTCACAACGGTTTGCGCCGCACTTCCACGTTCCATTGCAGTCGGGCAGCAACAAGGTTTTGCGGCTCATGCGCCGCCGCTACCAACGCGAACTGTACGCCCAGCGGGTGGCTTGGATAAAATCGCTGATGCCCGGTTGCTGCATCGGTGTGGATGTGATTGTGGGCTTTCCGGGCGAGACCGAAGCGGACTTTCTGGACACGTACCAATTCCTGAATGGATTGGATATTTCCTACCTGCACGTATTTACTTATTCCGAACGCGCCAACACGCCCGCCCTCACGCTGCCCAGCTCCGTGCCCGCCGCCGAACGCGCCAAACGTTCGCAAATGCTGCATATATTGTCGGACAAGAAACGCCGCCATTTTTACGGGCAGCAAACCGGCAAAACCGCCACGGTTCTCTTTGAAGACGACGTGGAAAATGGCCGGATGCACGGCTTCACCGAAAACTACGTCCGCGTGGCCGCCAAATACGACCCGCTTCTGATCAACGAAACCAAACAAGTGCGCCTGACGGAAATCAACGAAAAGGGCGTGATGGAAGCGGAGGAAACACAGCCGGAAATGCTGCACGCAATGAATAACCCTGCCCTTGATAGGAATCATTGAAATAGCCTGCCTGTCGGCAGACAGGTATCTTCCCGAAAGCCTAAACCCGCTTCAAGGCAATATGATTGCCCGGAATTGTTTTCCGGGCAGGTTTGAGCTTTTCAAAAGCTGAAAGCCCCGTCTTTAGCGGGGATACTATTTTCAGGCCCTGTTCCGTCCTCCTGAAAGGAACTTGGTACAAATGCGGCGGCTTGCGGGCGACAAGAGTTGCCAAGTTTTAAAAACCCGGCAAGCCGCAAAAACCGGGCATTGCGCTGTTTGTCACAGGATTCTTACAGAAGGACACGCGGATGTGAAATGCCAAATAGTCACAATTTTAATCCAAACCGACATGGACGAAATCAGCAAAGAAAACATCAGTCAGGACGTGTTCGACCTGTACGACGACTATGCGCACAACCGCATCGGCAGGCGCGAATTTGTGCAAAACCTGTCCGTTTACGCGGTGGGCGGCCTTACGGTAGCATCGCTGATGGGTTTTCTGATGCCCGACTACAAGGGCGGCCTCCAAATCAAAGCGGATGACCCCCGCTTAAAATCGGAATACGTCAGTTATCCGTCTGTTAAAGGCGGCGGCACCATGAAAGCGTTGTTGTCCATGCCTGCCAATGCGAAACGCAAACTCGGAGGCATTGTGGTGGTGCATGAAAACCGGGGGCTGAATCCGTATATTGAAGACGTTGCCCGCCGGGCCGCTTTGGCGGGATTTGTTTCCATTGCGCCCGATGCCTTGACTCCCTTGGGCGGCTATCCGGGCAATGACGACGAAGGCCGCGCATTACAAGGCAAACGCGACCGGAACGAAATGCTGGAAGATTTCATTGCCGCGCATGAATACCTGAAAAGCCACAAAAGCGGCAACGGCAAGGTCGGGGTTGTCGGTTTCTGCTTTGGCGGATGGATTGCCAACATGATGGCCGTGCGCATTCCCGGTTTGTCGGCGGCCGTTCCGTTTTATGGAGGGCAGCCCACAAGCGAAGAGGTTGCCAACATAAAAGCCCCGCTGCTGTTGCATTACGCCGCACTGGACACGCGCGTAAATGAAGGCTGGCCAGCGTATGAGGCGGCTTTGAAGCAAAACAACAAGGAATACACGGCTTATATGTATGAAAATGCCAACCACGGTTTCCACAATGACACTACGCCTCGCTATGACAAAGTTGCGGCTGAACTGGCGTGGAAACGCACGGTTGATTTTTTTGGCGGGAAGCTGAAGTGATGGCTTTGAAAACAGTATCTTTTCAAAAGCCAAAACCCGCCTTGTCAGCCGGTTTCGGACACTTGGAAAAATATAACATCCGACGGAATAAACACAAGAAAAATACAAGGCGCGGCAGAATTTTCGCATATTTGGAAGTTAGCGGCAAGCGTAGAATAGCAGAATACAGAATGAAACACCAATAGAACAAACTGTTAAAGGATAACATGGCAAACAGCAATCTTACGAGTGCGAAAAATGCAAAAAACGATGAGTTTTATACGCAATACCAAGATATTGAAAAAGAAATCTCAGCTTATTTGGACTACAACCCTGATGTATTTTGCAACAAAACGGTACTTCTGCCTTGCGACGATCCGGAATGGAGCAACTTCACCAAGTTTTTTGCCCAGAATTTTGAGCGGCTCGGCCTTGCAAAACTAATCAGTACCAGCTACGCACCCGATAGCAAAACCTATAAGAACGGATACCAAGCAACGCTTTTTGAAAAGAACGACCCCCGATTTGACGAAAAGAAAACAGTGAAAAATGGGAAAATCTACACTTTGACCCACGACAAATCGGGTGATGGCAAAGTGGATGTAAACGATTTGGAGTGGCATTATCTGGAAGGCGATGGCGATTTTAAGAGCAAGGAAATTAAAAAACTGCGCGATGAAGCCGACATCATTGTTACCAACCCGCCTTTCTCACTGTTCCGTGAGTTTCTGGCTTGGACTGTGCAGGCGCACAAGCAATTTGTGATAATCGGCAACATGAATGCCATTACCTACAAAGAGGTTTTTCCGCTTATCAAGAACGATAAACTTTGGTTGGGTGCAACCGGCAATGGGAGTGACATGGTTTTTGCGGTTCCAAAAGGAACAGAAATTGCTGAAAGTGACAGGCAGAAAGCGGCACGTCTTGGATATGTGGGGGATTACACAAGACTTGGTAATTCATGTTGGTTTACCAATCTTGACCATGGAAGACGACATCAGCCATTGCCGCTTATGACAATGGAGGAAAATCTGAAATTCAGCAAGCATAAGGAGATGAAAGGCAAGGATTCGTATGACAACTACGACAACTACGAGGCCATAGAAGTGCCTTTTACAGATTCTATCCCAAGCGATTATGGCGGTGTAATGGGCGTACCGATTAGTTTTCTTGCCAAATATTCCCCTGAGCAGTTTGAGATTGTGGGTTTGACAAAAACCTGGTACGGTGGTGCTACAAAAATTTATCCGCCCCAAATTCAAGTCAACTCAGATGGAAAAAAAAGCGATGTGACAAAACTCAATGATGGAGCAACGCTGAAATTAGACTTGCCACCGCTTGGGGAAACACATTACATGGTCGGTGATGGATATTACGTTCAACTTTATGCCCGTGTACTTATCAAACACAAAAAATTCGCCCAATGAAGACAACACTACGAACAGACATCACGGTCAAAGACATTTGCGATGGCTTCCTCTACAACGAACTGGAAGGCAAAGGTTTGTTTGGCTTGTCGGGCCAATTAACAATCCAGCCGGAATACCAGCGCAACTATATTTACGCGGATGGCAAAAGAGACGTGGCCGTTATTGAATCCATCCTCAAAGGCTACCCGCTGGGCTTGATTTATTTCAACCAAGTGGGTGATGGCAAACTGGAGGTGCTTGACGGACAACAACGCATCACCAGTTTCGGCCGGTTTGTAACCGGCAAATTCGCCGTCAAGGATGAAAACGGAATGGAGCAGTATTTCAGCGGCATTGCCGCCGACAAAAAGGCCAGGATTTTGGAAACAAAACTACTTATCTACGAGTGCAACGGAACGGAAAGCGAGATAAAGGAGTGGTTTCGCACGATCAATATTGCGGGTGTTCCGCTCAACAGTCAAGAGCTGCTGAATGCCGTTTATTCCGGCCCGTTCGTAACCCTTGGCAAAGCGGAGTTCAGTAACAGCCAGAACGCAAACATTCAAAAATGGAGTGCCTACGTAGCCGGAAGTGCCAACCGGCAAGAGTTTTTGGAATGTGCGCTTGAATGGGTAAGCAAGGATAACATTGCCGATTACATGAGCCGCCACCGTCGCGACAATAACATAACAGAATTAAAAAACCATTTTAGGAGTGTAATTGAATGGGTGTCAAGTGTATTTTCCGATGTTGAAAGCGAAATGCGCGGTCTGGGATGGGGGCGTTTGTACGAGGCATATCACAATCAGCCCTACAGTCCGCAAAAGGTATCGGCGGAGGTAAAAAAACTTTATGCCGACCCGTACATCAAAAACCGCAAAGGAGTGTTCGAGTACCTTCTTGGCGGTTCGGTTGATACAAAATTAATTGATGTCCGCGTTTTTGATGAGGCAACCAAAAAATCGGTGTATGCAAAACAAACGCAGGAAGCCGAGAAAAAAGGTGTTTCAAACTGCCCGTTGTGTGCAATAGGCCATGATGCCAACAAGAGTAAAATCTGGAAGTTGGCTGAAATGGATGCCGACCACGTTGCTGCTTGGAGTAAGGGAGGGTCAACGGAGGCCAAAAACTGCCAGATGTTGTGCAAGACGCACAATCGAGCAAAAGGAAACAGATAAGAAACGAAATGCTGGCCGCCAACATCGGGTTTTGTGCAAGTTGGGCAGGCAGAATTCTAACCAAGTCAGGCAAAAACCACCGTACAGCAGGCGGCTTGGCAGGAATGTTGCGACAGACCTCGCGAACGTGCAAGCGTATAGACAAAATCCGTAGCTTCGCATTACAAACAGACAATAGAGTTGTTATATTCCGAGAATCAACAAGTTGCGCATTTTTTCAATAAAACCGAACCCAGAAAATAGTATCTTTTCAAAACCCCAAACCCCCTTATTCCGACATTACTATTCCAACACCACTTTGCGGCCCTTGGGGTATTTCACTGAATAGCTGAGGTTCAGTTTTTTGTTTTGGGCGGCGGGCAGGGCAAGTTTCCAAATCACTTTTCCGGTTTCCTTGTCTGTTTCCCCGCCCGATGTTTCCAGCCGTTCCACTTCAATATCCTTGGTGTTTGCCACCGGAAACTGGTCTTCCAGCACCAGATTCACGGGTTGGTTTTTCTTGTTGCGCACATTGATTTCCCACGAACGGGTGTCTTTTTGGTTGGCTCCCAGCAGTTGCCGCTTGCTGAAATCCTTGCCTTTGGTGCGCGTAACCGTAATGTTTTTGTCGCGCCCCAGCGACAGTGTGAGTGTGTCGCCGGTGTTCTGTACATCCAGCAGCGATTTTCCCAGAAACGTGCCTTCAAAAAACAGGTTCGCCTCGCCTTCCAGCAGGTTGTAGGCTTCCCAATCCGTGATTTTGGCGGTCAGGAACGCGTCGTTGTCCAGTTTGGGGGCGCAATAATATTCGTAATACGCCGGAGCCGCATATTCCTGCATATCCACGGCATACTGCTTGCCGTCTGCCGGAATCGTGTAGGGAATGTCAATTTTAAATTCCACGTTGGTTTGGCGCACCTGCTGCGTGGCCACGAGGGGCGTGATTTTCGGCTTTTCCTTTTTGTCGCGGCTCATTTGCACACCCGCCATCCGGCCTTGTAACTCAGAATCGGCGGCGTTGCTGGCACCATAGCCCACCACAACCACTTCGTTCAGTGCCTGCGTGTCCGGCAGCATATCCACGTTGATGACCGGATTGGTAATGGGCAACTCTTGCGTCTGGTAACCAATAAAAGACACCGTTAAAAATGTAGCGTTGGAGGGCAACTGGACACTGTAATACCCATTGGCATCAGTGACCGTGCCGATGGTTGTGCCTTTCACCGCCACATTCACGCCCGGCAATCCGGTAGTTCCGTCGGCATCCACCACCCGGCCACTGACCGACGGCAGGTGGCGCACCTGAGCCGCGTTATAGCCCAGATACCACGGCTCCAAAATGGGCCGTGAGCCGCCCTGCGACGGGTTGCCCGTGGAAACCACCAGTTTCACATTCTGCCAGTCCTCGCCCGAATTCTGGAACACGTTTGCCTTGTAGATAATGGCAATCGGGCTGCTCACGTCTTTCACGCGTACATCATAGGTGGGCCGCCAGCCCGCATCATTGACCAAGTAGCTGAGTATCAGGCGGGCATTGGTGGCATTCTTGCACGACACCGCCACCGTGATTTCGCTGGTCGGTTGGTTTTTCTGGTTGTGCAGCGCGGCCAATTGCGCGTTCAGTTTCATTTCCCGCCCTTGCAACCGCCGGATGGCCTGCGTGGATTCGCGTTGTTTTTTCTTGATTTCCGACAGGCGGAGGCGGAAAAAGTCGGCGGCTTCCTTTAGGTCGGTCATTTTCACGGCTTGCTGCTGGCTGCCGAGTTTCTTGTTTTCGAGCAGCAGGCTTTCCTCTTGCTGGTACACGCCGAGCATTGTGTTTTCCACCTCCATTTGCTCTCTCAGGTCGCGCTGTTTTTCTTCCAGATCGGCGGTTTCCCTGGCTTTTTCCTGTTCCTTCAAAAAATTCAGTTGATGCGACACCGACAGAACCGTAAAGTTGCCTTCGCCCCGCACCTGTATGCTTTGCGTATTGATGTTGGCCGAAACGCCGTTGAAAACCAAATAAGTTGTGCCCGGACTGAGGGTTGTGGCGGCGGTGCGGCTTACTTGCGCGCCATTGAGGAAAACCGTGACGTTCTCGATTTTGGATGTGAGGGGTTTGGGCTCGCTGGCGGATACTATTTTGAAAGCGGCAATCCAAAGGATAACAGACGGCAGGAAATTTGGCATGGCGGCGGAAATTTTGATGTGGAAATGAAACCATTTTAGTGAGGGATGATTGCCGGTGCCAAATTCCATAAAACCGGGGGTGAAAATTTTGCGCCATTTCCCATGACCGGGATGCAAAACCTCACCCCCGGCCCCTCTCCTGCTGAGAGG